>NZ_JBYISA010000006.1:0-314541 GCF_057708345.1 Streptomyces sp. bgisy130 | reverse complement strand
ACGCGCACCACAAGAGGCGAGGCCCCGCGCCCCTCCCTACGCTGAATGGGTGAAGTGCTCCGTTTGATCCGGTTGCTCCGGGCTGGAGCGGCGGGGTGGCCGGGGTGGCCGTACCAGCCGAGCGAGGCGGGTCGTGATGAGTGACGCGAGCCAAGAGGGAGGACCCGCTACCCCTCCCAGGACCACTACTCCCAGCTGGGCCGCACCGGCGAAGCCCGATCCACGGCGCTGGTGGGGCCTCGTGGTGATTGCGATCGCGCAGTTGATGGTGGTGCTGGACGCGACCATCGTGAACATCGCCCTGCCGTCGGCCCAGCGGGATCTGGGGATGTCGGACGCCAACCGGCAGTGGGTGATCACCGCGTACACGCTGGCGTTCGGCGGGCTGCTGCTGCTCGGCGGGCGGATCGCCGACCTGGTGGGACGGAAGAAGACGTTCATGATCGGGCTGGTCGGGTTCGCGGTCGCGTCGGGGCTGGGCGGTGCGGCCACCGGGTCCGGGCTGCTGTTCGGGGCGCGGGCGCTTCAGGGCGCCTTCGGGGCGCTGCTGGCGCCGTCCGCGCTGTCGCTGCTCACCACGACGTTCACCATCGGGAAGGAGCGAAGCAAGGCCTTCGGGATCTACGGGGCCATCGCGGGCGGTGGCGCGGCCATCGGACTGATCGCCGGCGGGCTGCTGACCGAGTACCTGAACTGGCGCTGGTGTCTGTATGTGAACGTGCCGATCGCGGTGATCGCCTTCATGGGCGCGGCGGTGTTCCTGCACGACAAGCCGGAGCGGGGCCGGGTACACCTGGACATTCCGGGCGCGGTGCTGGGCTGCGGCGGCCTGGTCGCGATCGTGTACGGGTGCAGCGAGGCGGAGCCACGGGGGTGGGGCGACGGGCTGGTCATCGGGCTGCTGGCGGGCGGGGTGGCGCTGCTGGCCGCCTTCGGCTGGTGGCAGTCGCGGGCGCCGCATCCCCTTCTGCCGCTGCACATCGTGCGGGACCGGAATCGCGGCGGCGCCTTCCTGACCATGGGGCTGGCGGTCATCGCGATGTTCGGGATGTTCCTGTTCATGACCTACTACCTCCAGACCGTGCTCGGCTATTCACCGGTCCGGACCGGGCTGGCCTTCCTGCCGATGGTGGCGGCGATCGTGGTCGGCTCGACGCAGATCTCGGCGCGGCTGCTGCACCGGATCCCGCCGCGCTTCCTGATGGTCCCGGGCGCGCTGCTGGCCGCCGCGGGGCTCTTCACCCTGCGGTATCTGACGGCCGAGCCCGCGTATGTGTCGCATGTGCTGCCGGCCATGCTGCTCGTCGGGCTCGGCATGGGCCTGATCTTCATGCCGGTGATGGCGACGGCCACGTCCGGGGTGGCCCCGCACGACTCCGGGGTCACCTCCGCGACCGTCAACACGGCGCAGCAGGTGGGTGGTTCGATCGGTACGGCGCTGCTGAACACCCTCGCCACCTCGGCGAGCGCGGCATTCATCGCGGATCATCTGGCGGACGCGGCCCGGAAGGGCGGCGGGCTCGGGCTCACCCCGGCGGTGCGGGACCAGATCGTCAGGACCGGGGTGGTGCACGGGTTCAACGTCGCCATCGGGGTGGCGTCGGCGATCATGCTGCTCGCCGCGCTGGTCGCCGGAATCCTGGTCAACGGCCGGGCACCGAAGCCCGGCCGGTCCCCGGCGGCGGACGGCGCCGAGTCGGCGGACGCGGCGGTGTGAGCGCGGGCCGCGGCGGGCGGCAGCGGGAGTGAGCGGAGGCTCGGTCCGGCGCCGAAATACCCGCGCGGCCACCCCGGCCCCGTCCAGTACGATATTGACGTTCCGTAAAGCAAATCCTCACTCACCGTAGCGACTTGGGAGCAGCCGGCAATGGCTCGACACCTCATCACCAGCGCCCTTCCGTATATCAACGGGATCAAGCACCTGGGCAACATGGTGGGGTCCATGCTCCCGGCCGACGTCTATGCCCGGTATATGCGGCAGCGCGGGCACGATGTCCTCTACATCTGCGCGACGGACGAGCACGGGACCCCCGCCGAGCTGGCGGCGAAGGACGCGGGCCAGTCGGTCGACGCGTTCTGCGCGGAGCAGCACGACAAGCAGAAGGCGATCTACGAGGGCTTCGGCCTCGAATTCGACTACTTCGGCCGGAGCTCGTCGCGGGAGAACGTGGAGCTGACGCAGCACTTCGCGCGCAAGCTGCACGAGAACGGCTTCATCGAGGAGCGGGCGATCCGCCAGGTCTTCTCGATCGCCGACGACCGCTTCCTGCCGGACCGCTACATCGTCGGCACCTGCCCGCACTGCGGCTACGACAAGGCGCGCGGCGACCAGTGCGAGAACTGCACCCGGGTGCTCGACCCGACCGACCTGATCGACGCCCGCTCGGCGATCAGCGGCAGCGGTGACCTGGAGGTGCGCGAGACCAAGCACCTCTTCCTGCTCCAGTCGAAGCTTCAGCACGAGGTCGAGGGCTGGCTGGACGGCAACGGCAGCAAGGAATGGCCGACGCTGGCCTCGTCCATCGCGCACAAGTGGCTGACCGAGGGCCTCCAGGACCGGGCGATCACCCGTGACCTGGACTGGGGCGTTCCGGTGCCGGCCGATGTGTGGCCGGAGCTGGCGGCCGAGGGCAAGGTCTTCTACGTCTGGTTCGACGCGCCGATCGAGTACATCGGCTCGACGAAGGAGTGGGCGGACGCCGACCCGGAGAACCGCGACTGGAAGTCGTGGTGGTACGAGGCCGCGGACGTCCGGTACACGCAGTTCATGGCCAAGGACAATGTGCCGTTCCACTCCGTGATGTTCCCGGCGACCCAGCTGGGGACCCGCGAGCCGTGGAAGAAGGTCGACTTCCTCAAGGCCTTCAACTGGCTCAACTACTACGGCGGGAAGTTCTCCACCTCCCAGCGGCGCGGCATCTTCACGGACGCGGCGCTGGAGCTGCTGCCGGCCGACTACTGGCGCTACTTCCTCATCGCCAACGCCCCGGAGTCCGACGACACCTCCTTCACCTGGGAGCTGTTCGCCTCCTCGGTCAACAAGGACCTGGCGGACACCCTCGGCAACTTCGTCAACCGGGTGCTGTCGTTCTCCCGGAAGCGGTTCGGCGACGAGGTGCCCGCGGGCGCCGAGGCCGGGGCCGTGGAGCAGAAGCTGGGCGACGAGATCGCCGGGCTGCTGGCGGAGTACGAGGGCCACATGGAGGCCCTTCAGTTCCGCAAGGCCGCGGCGTCGCTGCGCGCCCTGTGGAGCGCGGGCAACTCCTACCTGGAGGAGAAGGCCCCGTGGCTGGAGATCAAGACCGACAAGGACGCCGCGGCCCTGACGCTGCGGACGGCGATGAACCTGATCCATCTGTACGCGATCGTCTCCGAGCCGTTCATCCCGTCGTCGGCCAAGGCGATGCGGGGTGCCTTCGCGCTGGAGAACGACACCGCGGTGTGGGTCACGCAGGAAGAGGCGAAGGCGCTGGCCTCGGTGCCGGCCGGAACTCCCTTCACGGTGCCGCCGGTGCTCTTCGCGAAGATCACCGAGGACGACCTGGCAGCCTACCGCGAGCGCTTCGGCGGCGCGGAGCAGTGATCACCGCCTGACCGCGGACGTCTCCGCGGTCAGCGCAGCACACCTGCACGCCCGTCCGGCCCTGAGGCCGGACGGGCGTCCGCATGTGCGGGCCCCAGCGGCCCGGATGCCGCGGCTCAGGGCCGGGTCGGCGGGGACACAAAGGCGTGCAGCGACTTCAGGCCCGGCGTCGGCGGCAGCGGGACCGGGCGCCAGCCTCGTGCGTAGGCAGGCGGCTTGCGCCCATTGACCAGGACGACGGCGGGCCGGGACGCGGCCAGCCGGGCCAGGCCCGCGGGGGTGATACCGGCATCGTGGCCCTGCGGCTGGCGGGACGCACAGCCCACCTGGTACGCCACCCGAACCGCCTCCTCGCCGCTCACCACACAGGGCGGCCGCAGACCGGCCGCTTTCAGCGTCCCGGAGATCCGGTCGATACCGGTCTGGGCGCGTGCGGTGCTCCGCACCATCTTGTGCAGAATCGCCAGCTGGATGGCCTCATGGCCGGTCAGCGCGAGGACGAGGGCGGCCACCGCCCAGGCGTGCCGGCGGCGCGGCAGCCGGGTCAGCCAGTACAGGAACCACGCGGCGGGCATCAGCAGCAGGGCGTACGCGGGCAACAGGAAGCGCGGCGCGGCGTAATTCACCGTCAGCAGGTAGGGAGCGGCGAGGCAGAGGCCGGCCAGCGCCGGGACGACGAGCGGAGCCGGTCCATTGCGGTGCAGCGGACCGACCGGATCGCGCAACCGCACCGCGGGCCACACCGGGCCGTGGCGGTCCGGCTCGCCGACCGGCTCACGGCTGCCCGGCCGGACCGGCTCCAGCCCGAGCGGCTGCGGGCCCCCGCCGCGCTCCGCGGACGCCCACGCCGGACCGTACCGGTGCAGCGCAGCACCGGACTCACGGGCCCGCAGCGCCACCCACACCGCCCCGATGACCGCCAGGGGCAGCAGGAACCACCACACCGCCGTCACCGGGTGGTCCCAGGCCAGCTGGCAGGGGCGGCACAGCGTCTTGCCCTGAAGCGAGCGGGCGTGGTCGTCGAAGGACAGATGCCAGCCCAGGCCGCCCTGGATCCGCCCGGCCTGCCGCAGCCGTGCCACGAGTCCGCCGTAGGACAGATACGCCTCCGCGACCCACTCGGCGCACCCCAGGACCAGCCCGGCCGGCAGTGCCAGCAGCACGGCGGGGCGCCGCCAGGACGGGACACACAGCGCCGCGGCGAAGAGCGGCACGGCCAGCCAGACGGCGTCGGTGGGGCGCATCAGCGCGGCCACGGCCACCGCGACGCCGAGTCCGGCCGCCGCGCCCCGGCCGGCGCGGGGGGCCAGTTGCCGGGACGGCTGCCGTACGGCGCGCAGGAAGCAGCCGGTGGCGACGAGCGCGGCGTAGGCGACCCACAGGTTGGGCATCGCCTGCGGGCCGTAGAAGAGCGTGATCCACAGACCGGCGAACAGCGCGCCGCCCAGCGCCGGTACGGGGGCGGGCAGCAGCCGCCGCCAGACGCACAGGCTGATCAGGAGCCCGGCGCCGGAGAGCACCGCCAGGTAGCAGTGCAGCACGGTGGCCGAGGTCGTCAGCGCGGCGGCCGGGGCGAGGAGGAAGCTGACGCCGCGGGCGCGGGGCGCGCTGAAGAACGCCGCCGGCGAGTGGCGGTCGACCTGGCTGACGTAGACCGTCTCGTCCCATCCCAGGCCGGGGGTGGTCAGGGCGCCATAGACCAGGAGGGCGGTGAAGGCGGCGGCCACGGCGGTGAGCCACCACAGGTCATGGGCCGCGGCGGAGCGCGTCGCGACGGCCCGCGGCCCCGGGCCGGCCGGAGCGGAGAGGAGGCTGGCTTGCTGCATGAGCACCACAGTGCGGGCGCTGCCGGAGCCCGGCCACACGAGTGGAGCGGTCGGGGCACCCGGGCCGCCACCCGGCGCCCGTTCCCGCCCTGCGACCGCCGGGACTCCGACGCCCTCCCGGCAAGCACAGAGGCCCCGAACGGGCCGGGGCGGCGTTTCACGTGAAACGCCGCCCCTCAGCCTGTCCGAGGCCCTTTGTCCCCAGCGGTGGCTACTTCACCGGCGGCTTGCGCAGGGAGAGGTGCAGCTCCTTGAGGCGTGCCTCCTCGACCTCGCTCGGGGCGCCCATCAGCAGGTCCTGGGCGTTGCCGTTGAGCGGGAAGGCGATGGTCTCGCGGATGTTGGGCTCGTCGGCCAGCAGCATGACGATGCGGTCGACGCCGGGGGCGATGCCACCGTGCGGCGGGGCGCCGAACTTGAAGGCCCGGAGCATGCCGCCGAACTCGGCCTCGACCGTCTCCTTGTCGTAGCCGGCGATCGCGAAGGCCTTGTACATGACCTCGGGCTCGTGGTTACGGATCGCGCCGGAGGACAGCTCGGTGCCGTTGCAGACGATGTCGTACTGCCAGGCCAGGATGTCCAGCGGGTCCTTGGTCTCCAGCGCCTCCAGGCCGCCCTGCGGCATGGAGAACGGGTTGTGCGAGAACTCGATCTTGCCGGTGTCCTCGTCCTTCTCGAACATCGGGAAGTCGACGATCCAGCAGAAGCGGAACTCGTCCTCGACGAAGTGGCCGGCGCGCTTGGCGACCTCGACGCGGACCGCGCCCATGATCTTGGAGACCTCGTCGAACTCACCGGCGCCGAAGAAGACGGCGTGGCCGGGCTTGAGGTCCAGGGCGACGACCAGCGACTTGATGTCGTCCTCGGTGAGGAACTTGGCGATCGGGCCGGTGAGGGCGTTGTCCTCACCGACGCGGACCCAGGCCAGGCCCTTGGCGCCCTGCTGGACGGCGAAGTCGCCCAGCTGGTCGAAGAACTTGCGCGGCTGGTCGGCGGTGTCCGGCACGGCCAGGGCGCGGACGTGCTTGTCGGCGAAGGCCTTGAAGCCGGAGCCGGCGAAGACGTCGGAGACATCCACCAGCTCCAGCTCGGCGCGCAGGTCCGGCTTGTCGGAGCCGTACTTGAGCATCGCCTCGCGGAACGGGATGCGCGGGAACGGGGAGGTGACCGTGCGGCCGTTGCCGAACTCCGTGAAGAGTTCGGTCATCAGCTTCTCGACGGGCTGGAAGACATCCTCCTGCTCGACGAAGCTCATCTCGACGTCGAGCTGGTAGAACTCGCCCGGCGAGCGGTCCGCGCGGGCGTCCTCGTCGCGGAAGCAGGGCGCGATCTGGAAGTAGCGGTCGAACCCGGCGATCATCAGCAGCTGCTTGAACTGCTGCGGGGCCTGCGGCAGCGCATAGAACTTGCCGGCGTGCAGACGGGAGGGGACCAGGAAGTCGCGGGCGCCCTCGGGGGAGGTCGCGGACAGGATCGGGGTCGCCATCTCGTTGAAGCCGAGGGCCACCATCTTGTGACGGATGGCGGAGATGACCGCGGTGCGCAGCATGATGTTGCGGTGCATCCGCTCGCGGCGCAGGTCGAGGAAGCGGTATTCGAGGCGCTTCTCCTCGTTGACGCCGTCGTCCGCGTTGATCGTGAAGGGGATCTGGTCGGCGGCGCCGAGCACCTCGACCTCGGAGACCTCGATCTCGATCTCACCGGTCGGCAGGTCGGGGTTGACGTTGTCGGCACCGCGCGCGCTGACCTTGCCGTCGATGCGGACGACGGTCTCCTTGGTCAGCGAGCCGAGGGCCTCGTTGGCCGGCGTACCGGGGCGGGCGACGAGCTGGACCAGACCGTAGTGGTCACGCAGATCGATGAAGAGGATGCCGCCCAGGTCACGTCGATTGTGCAGCCAGCCGCTGAGGCGGACGTCGGTGTCGACGTCCGTGGCACGGAGCTCGCCGCAGTTATGGGACCGGTACCGATGCATCGCTCATCCAAGTCGTCGCGAGTGTCGAGGTGAGGAGTTGTCGGGAGAGGGAGAGGAAAAGGAGTACGGGCTCAGCTGCCCGGTCGCTCTCCCCGTGGATCACCCGAAAGGCCACCCCAGGATTGACATAACCGCTCCAGGTTACCGTCCCGGTCGGCACGCCTTCGTTGACATATACGCATCAGCGCCATGGGGACCGGCCCGAGGCCTCCCGACTGGGACGATGGTCACGTTCCGGCTCGCTGGTGGGGCGCCGCCAAACGCACCTAAAGTGAGGCAATGCGCACCGAGGATCTCCTGGCCGCCATCGCGACCGGCCTGTGGCGCTGGGACCACGCATCGGGACGGGTGACCCTCGACGCCGAAGCGGCCCGGCTGCTCGGGCTGCCCGCCGCCCCGGCGGAACTGACCCAGGCCGCGGTGCGCTCCCGTTTTCATCCCGTCGACTTCGCCGAGATCAACGGGATCGTGCAGCTCGCGGTCGCCGAGCGGACGCTCGCCGAGGCCCGGCTGCGCATCGTGGACGAGCACGGGCGGGTGCAGCGCATCGTCCGCTCCCGCTCCCGCCCCCGGATCGTCGACGGCGACTTCGAGCTGGTCGGCACCCTCCAGGAAGTGCCCGAACCACAGCCCGGGACCTCTGCCGCGCACACCCCGATAACCGGTGACTGGCGCCGCTCCCGTGAGGCGTTTCTGCTGGACGCGGGCCGGGCGCTGGCCGAGGCACGGTCCACCGCCGAGGTGCTGCGGGTCGCGGCCGGTCTGTCCATGCCGGGGTTCATGCCCGACGGACTGGCGGTCTTCGGCATCGAGGGCGACCGGCTGCCGGTCATCGGCCAGCACGGCTACGCGCCCGGCGATGAGCGGCCGTTCGCCGACATGACGCTGACGGCCGACCACCCCGCTGCCGAGGTCGTCCGCACCGGCCGGGCCAGCTATCTGCCCACCCCGGAGGACTACCGCCGCCGCTACCCCGCCACCTGGCCGCTGGCCGCCCGCTTCCGCCGCACGTCCTGGGCGTTCCTTCCGCTGGTGAACGCGGGCCGGACGATCGGGGCCTGGATGGCGGCGTTCGCCCAGCCGGTGGCGTTCACGCCCGATGAGCGCTCGGTGCTGACCACCGTCGCCCGGATGCTGGCCCAGGCGCTGGCCCGGGCCGGTATGCAGGAGGAACAGCAGGAACTGGCGCTGGGACTCCAGCGCAGCATGATGCCGACGGTGCAGCCGGACATCCCGGGGATGACGGTCGCGGCCCGCTATGTCCCGACCGGCGGCGGGCTGGAGGTCGGCGGCGACTGGTACGACATGATCCCGCTGCCGTCCGGCCGGATCGCGCTGGTCATCGGGGATGTCCAGGGACACGACGTACGGGCCGCGGGCCTGATGGGGCAGCTGCGGATCGCGCTGCGGGCCTACGCGTCCGAGGGCCATCACCCCGATGCGGTGCTCTCCCGCGCGTCCCGCTTCCTGGCCGGGATCAATGAGACCGAACTCCGCGGCGACGGCGAGGACCAGCGCTTTGCGACCTGCCTGTACATCGAGGTGGATCCGGCGACGGGGCTGCTGGACATCGCGCGGGCCGGCCACCCCGATCCGGCGATCCGGATGAGCGACGGCACGATGCTGGTCCGGCCCACCGCGGGCGGGCTGCCGCTGGGCATCGTCCCGGACGCCGACTACCCCACCACGCGGCTCGTCCTGGAGCCCGGCGAGACCATGATGGTGTGCACCGACGGGCTGATCGAGACCGGCGGCCACGATCTGGAGACCGGCTGGGCGCGGCTGCGCGACGTCCTGGAGGCATGGGAGGCCGACGAGGACGGCGAGAGTCTGGAGCGGCTGGCCGACGCGCTGGTCCAGGCCGTGCACGGGCCGCCGTCGCACCACACCACCGGGCCGCTGGTGGACCGCCGCGAGGACGACATCGCCGTACTGCTGCTGCGCCGCGAGGGCGCCGGCTGCGGGGTCGGCACCGGCGGCCTGCCGGCGCCGCGGCCCGTCCGGCGCACCGTGCTGTCCATCGCCCAGGCCGAGCCGGAGCGGATCGCCGAGGCCCGCCGGCAGGTCCGGGACGTGCTGCACGACTGGGCCGACCCGGACCAGGTGGACTCGGCGGTGCTGATGGTCTCCGAGATGGTCACCAATGTCCTGCTGCACACCGACGGGGATGCCGTGCTGGTCGCCGAGATCACCGGCGAGCGGGGCGCCCGGCGTATCCGCGTCGATGTCGCCGACAGCAGCGATGAGCTGCCGCACCGCCGCAGCCCCGGCGAACTGGCGTCGTCGGGGCGCGGTCTGATGCTGCTGGAGCTGCTGGCCGGGGCGTGGGGCGTGGATCCGCGCGGGGACGGCAAGTCGACGTGGTTCGAGCTCTACGAGGAGGCGGCGGAGGCGGCGGGCCCGCTGTCGTCGGAGTCCGAGTCCGCGGCGTAGTGCACCCGTAGCTCGTGGAGCACGCCGGTCGCGGCGGCGGTCAGCGGTACGGACAGCAGCATGCCGAGGATGCCGGCGACGCTGGCGCCCGCGGTGATCGCCAGCATCACGGTCGCCGGATGCATCTGGACCGTACGGCTCTGGATCATCGGCTGGAGTACGTGCCCCTCCAGCACCTGCACGGCCAGCACGACGCCGAGCGCCCACAGCGCGATCACGAAGCCGCGGTCGGCCAACGCCACCAGGATCGCCACCGCGCCGGAGATGAAGGCGCCGAGGTAGGGGATATAGGCCCCGACGAAGACCAGTGCGCCCAGCCCGACGGCGCCCGGCACCTGAAGGACCAGCAGTCCGACGGTGATGCAGATGGCGTCGATCAGCGCGATGAAGGTGGTACCGCGCATAAAGCCCTCGATGCTCTGGAAGCCGCGGCGCGCCATCCGCTCCAGCTGCGGTGCCGAGGTGCCGGGCGCCCAGTCCCGCAGGGCGCGTACGGCCTTGTCGGAATCGCGCAGGAAGAAGAACGTCAGCAGCAGGGCCAGGACCGAGGCGGCGAGGAACTGGCCGACGACGCTGACACCGGCCAGCAGCCCGGAGGCCGCGGTGCCCCCGAACTTGGCGACCAGGTCCTTGGACTTGGCGGCGAGATCCTCCAGCGAGGTACCGGCCGCCCCGAAGTGCTGGGAGAGGTCCTTGGCGGCGTTCCTGAGCGAGGCGATGATCTGGTCCCCGGTGTCGACCAGCGCACTGACGACGATGTATCCGGCGCCGCCGACCACCACCACGAGGACGGCGCAGGTCAGTCCGGCCGCCAGGGAACGGTTGAGCTTCATCGCCAACAGCCGCCGGTAGAGCGGCCCGAGCAGCCCGCTGCCGAGCAGCGCCAGCAGCACGGGCGTCACGGCCGCGCTCAGTTCGACGCACAGCCACACCCCGAGGGCCAGCACGGCCGCGATCAGCAACGCCACCAGGCACCAGGCCGCGGCACGGCGGGCCTCGATCGGCAGCAACGGGCTGGAAGGCTGCGGCCGTTCACCCGCGGCGCCGGGCCGGTTCTCGTCCGAGTCGTTTCGCACCCGGACAGTCCACCATGGCGGCAGGCCCGGGGCAGCTCCGGGAAGACGCCTGGGCGGCGTTTCACGTGAAACGCCGCCCTGCTGCCGAGGTGGCGTCAGCGCTCGCCGGCGGGGATCGTGCCGAGCCGGCCGGCCTGGAAGTCCTCGAAGGCCTGGGCCAGTTCGGCGTGGGTGTTCATCACGAACGGGCCGTAATGCATCATCGGCTCGCGGATCGGCAGCCCGCCCAGCAGCACCACCTCGAAGTTCGGGCTGCGCGACTCCTGGGACGCGTCCGCCCGGATCGTGAGCGAGTCTCCGCTCCCGAACACGACCGCCTGCCCCATGCGGAACGGGCGCCCCTCCGCACCGGCCGTACCGCGTCCGGCCAGGGCGTAGGCGAGGGCGTTGAAATCCTTGCGCCAGGGCAGGGTCAGCTCGGCGCCCGGGTTCACCGTCACATGCATCATCGTGATCGGCGTATGCGTGATGCCCGGCCCCTGGTGGCCGTCGAGGTCACCGGCGATCAGCCGCAGCAGCGCGCCACCGTCGGCCGAGGTCAGCAGCTTGACGTTGCCGCCACCGATGTCCTGGTAGCGGGGGGCCATCATCTTGTCGCTCTTCGGCAGGTTCACCCACAGCTGGAGGCCGTGGAAGAGGCCACCGGACATGACGAGCGACTCCGGCGGCGCCTCGATGTGCAGCAGCCCCGAACCGGCCGTCATCCACTGGGTGTCCCCGTCGTTGATGACGCCACCGCCGCCGTGCGAGTCACGGTGCACAAAGGTGCCGTCGATCAGATACGTCACGGTCTCGAAGCCCCGGTGCGGGTGCCAGGGGGTGCCCTTGGGCTCTCCCGGCGCGTACTCCACCTCGCCCATCTGGTCCATCATGATGAACGGGTCGAGGTGCTTGTAGTCGATCCCGGCGAACGCACGGCGCACCGGGAACCCCTCGCCCTCGAATCCGCTCGGAGCGGTGGCTACGGCCAGCACGGGGCGGGCGGGCGCCGCGACGGGCGCCGCCACACGCGGCAGGGTCAGCGGATTCTCAACGGTCACTGCGGGCATGACGGCCTCCTCGGTCGCGACCAACTTAGTTGAATGGTGAACAACCTGCAAGGCCCGCGGCATTCCCGGCCGCATTTCCCCAGGTCGAGGGGGTCCCGCGCACCCCGACACACTTCGGGCCGGCCCCCAGAGGGACCGGCCCGTGACTCGGCCGCGGCAGCGGACATCGCCCGCCGCGCGCCAGGACGGCTAGCCGTACATCCGCCGCATCGCGAAGTCGACCATCTGCTCCACGGCCTTCGCGTCGAAGACCATCCGGTGGTCGCCCTCCATGTCGAGGACGAAGCCGTAGCCGGTCGGCAGCAGGTCGAGCACCTCGGCGCCCGTGATCACGAAGTACTTGGACTCCTTGCCCGCGTACCGCCGCAGCTCCTTGAGCGAGGTGAACATCGGAATCACCGGCTGCTGGGTGTTGTGCAGCGCCAGGAAGCCGGGGTTGTCACCGCGCGGGCAGTAGACCTTGGACGTGGAGAAGATGCCCTGGAAGTCCTCGGCGGACATCGAGCCGGTGGTGAAGGCGCGCACCGCGTCGGCGAGGGAGGGCGGGGACGGCTCGGGATACAGCGGCTGCTCGCCGTAACCCCCGGGGGCCGGTTGTTGCGGCGGGGGCGCTCCATACTGCTGCTGCCCGGCACCGGCGTTCTGGTCGTAGCCGTACATGCGCCACAGCGTACTGAGTCGGCGATTCGCCGGGGGACGCTCGTCACAGATGGGCGGTAGGGGTTGATTCTTATTACCGGTGGGTAGCATCATCGTAGGTACTTGCTACTTGCTGGTATTGCGTTTGAGGTCCTCCCTCCCGAACCCTTACGGAGCCGTATCCATGGGGCACTACAAGTCGAATCTCCGCGACATCGAGTTCAACCTCTTCGAGGTGCTCGGCCGTGACAGCGTGTACGGCACCGGACCGTTCGCGGAGATGGATGTCGACACCGCCAAGAGCGTGCTGTCCGAGATCGCCCGGCTTTCCGAGAACGAGCTGGCCGAGTCGTTCGCCGACGCCGACCGCAACCCGCCGGTCTTCGACCCGGACACCAACACCGCGCCGGTTCCGGACACCTTCAAGAAGAGCTACCAGGCCTTCATGGACGCCGAGTGGTGGCGTCTGGGCATCCCGGAGGAGCTCGGCGGCACCACCGCGCCCCGCTCCCTGCTCTGGGGCTTCGCCGAGACCATCCTGGGCGCCAACCCGGCCGTGTGGATGTACGCGTCCGGCCCCGCCTTCGCCGGCGTCCTCCACGAGGAGGGCACCGAGGAGCAGCACCGCATAGCCCAGCTGATGGTGGACAAGCAGTGGGGCTCCACGATGGTGCTCACCGAGCCGGACGCCGGTTCGGACGTCGGCGCCGGCCGCACCAAGGCCGTGCAGCAGGCGGACGGCACCTGGCACATCGAGGGCGTCAAGCGCTTCATCACCTCCGGTGAGCACGACATGTCCGAGAACATCGTGCACTTCGTCCTCGCCCGCCCCGAGGGTGCCGGTCCGGGCACCAAGGGCCTGTCGCTCTTCATCGTGCCGAAGTACGACTTCGACTGGGAGACCGGCGAACTGGGCGAGCGCAACGGCGCCTACGCCACCAACGTCGAGCACAAGATGGGCCTCAAGGCGTCCAACACCTGTGAGATGACCTTCGGCGCCAACCACCCGGCCAAGGGCTGGCTGCTCGGTGAGAAGCACGACGGCATCCGCCAGATGTTCAAGATCATCGAGTTCGCCCGGATGATGGTCGGCACGAAGGCCATCGCCACCCTCTCCACCGGCTACCTCAACGCGCTGGAGTACGCCAAGGAGCGCGTGCAGGGCCCGGACCTGGCGGCCTTCACCGACAAGACCGCGCCGCGCGTCACCATCACCCACCACCCCGATGTGCGCCGCTCGCTGATGACGCAGAAGGCGTACGCCGAGGGCATGCGCGCCCTGGTGCTCTACACCGCCACGGTCCAGGACGAGATCATCGTCAAGGAGGCCGCGGGCGAGGACGCGAGCGCCGCGATCCGCCTGAACGACCTGCTGCTGCCGATCGTGAAGGGCTACGGCTCGGAGAAGTCCTACGAGCAGCTGGCGCAGTCGCTCCAGATCTTCGGTGGCTCCGGCTACCTCCAGGAATACCCGATCGAGCAGTACATCCGGGACGCCAAGATCGACACCCTCTACGAGGGCACCACCGCGATCCAGGGCCAGGACTTCTTCTTCCGGAAGATCGTCCGCGACCAGGGCCAGGCGCTCACCGCGCTCTCCGACGAGATCAAGAAGTTCCTCGCCGACAACACCGGCGGCGAGGAGCTGGAGCAGGCCCGCGGCGAGCTGGCCAAGGCCGCCGCCGACCTGGAGGCGATCGTCGGCGCCATGCTGACCGACCTCGCCGCGACCGAGAAGGACGTCAAGTCCATCTACAAGGTCGGCCTGAACACCACCCGCGTGCTGATGGCCTCCGGCGATGTCGTCATCGGCTACCTCCTGCTCAAGGGTGCGGCCGTGGCCGCCGAGAAGCTGGCCGGCGCCTCGGCGAAGGCCGTGTCTGCCAAGGACGTGCCCTTCTACACCGGCAAGATCGCCGCGGCGAAGTTCTTCGCGCACAACGTCCTGCCGGGCGTCGGCGTCCAGCGCGGTCTGGCCGAGTCCGTCGACCAGTCGCTGATGGAGCTCGACGAAGCCGCGTTCTGAGAGGGAATTCCGCGGCCCGGCTGCGGCGTTTCTCTTAGAGGTCTCTCAGATTGACCATTCAGACTGACGGGGCCCGCCTCTCTTCCCCCGGAGAGGCGGGCTCTGTCATGTCCCGGGGAGGTGAGCCGAATGCCAGGACAGCGCAGCGGGCGCGCCTCCGTATGCCGGGACCCCGGCCCGTTACACCCGGAATCCGCCACTCCGCAACGCTTCCCCGTCCGGAACGCAGAAATCCTGGCCGGAAGGGTGCGCAGTCGCGCCGCATGCGCACCGGGAATGGGGGCTCCGGCTCCTTATGCTGAATCCATGACCAACTCCGCCCGCTTCGATCGCGGCCACACCGACGACCTGATGACCTATCTCGCCGCCAGTCCGTCGCCCTACCACGCAGTGGCAAATGCGGCGGAGCGGCTGGAAAAGGCCGGTTTCCGGCAGGTCGCCGAGGTCGACGCGTGGGACGGCGAGAGCGGCGGCAAGTACGTCCTGCGCGGCGGCGCGATCGTCGCCTGGTTCGTGCCCGAGGGCGCGCACGCGGCCACTCCGTACCGAATTGTGGGGGCTCACACCGACTCTCCCAATCTGCGGGTCAAACCGATTCCGGACACCGGCGCCCGCGGCTGGCGGCAGATCGCCGTCGAGGTCTACGGCGGCACCCTGCTCAACACCTGGCTCGACCGCGATCTGGGGCTGAGCGGGCGGGTGACGCTGGCCGACGGCAGCCATCGGCTGGTCCATATCGACCGGGCACTGCTGCGGGTGCCGCAGCTGGCCGTGCACCTCGACCGCTCGGTGAACTCCGAGGGTCTGAAGCTGGACAAGCAGCGCCATATGACCCCGATCTGGGGCCTGGGCGAGGCGTCCGAGGGCGGCCTGATCTCCTTCGTCGCCGAGGAGACCGGCGTACCGGCCGGCGACATCAAGGGCTGGGATCTGATGGTCCACAGCATCGAACCACCCGCCTACCTGGGCCGCGACCGCGAGCTGGTGGCCGGCCCGCGGATGGACAACCTGCTCTCCGTGCACGCCGGTACGGCCGCCCTCACCACCGCGGCGGCCGCCGGGAGCGCCCTGACCAGCATTCCTGTACTGGCCGCCTTCGACCACGAGGAGAACGGCAGCCAGTCCGACACCGGCGCGGACGGCCCGCTGCTCGGCACGGTCCTGGAGCGCTCGGTCTTCGCCCGCGGCGGCTCGTACGAGGACCGGGCGCGGGCCTTCGCCGGCACCCTCTGCCTGTCGTCCGACACCGGGCACGCCGTGCACCCCAACTACGGTGAGCGGCACGACCCGGGCCACCACCCGATGCCCAATGGGGGACCGATCCTCAAGGTCAATGTCAACCAGCGCTATGCCACCGACGGCAGCGGACGGGCCGTCTTCGCGGCGGCCTGCGAGCGGGCCGGGGTCCCGTGGCAGAGCTTTGTGTCCAACAACTCGATGCCGTGCGGGACCACGATCGGGCCGATCACCGCGGCCCGGCACGGCATCTCGACGGTCGACATCGGGGTGGCCATCCTGTCCATGCACTCGGCGCGTGAGCTGTGCGGCGCCGAGGACCCGTATCTGCTGGCGAACGCCCTGACGGCCTTCCTGGAGGGCTGAGTTGGAGTTCTCACTGCTCGGCCCGATCGCCGTGACGACCGGCTCCGCGGAGCTGTCGCTCGGGCCCGCCAAACGGCGCAGTGTGCTGGCGCTGCTGCTGTTGCAGCCCAACACCACCGTCCCACTGGAGCAGTTGATCGACTCCCTGTGGGAGGACGAGCCACCCGAACACGCCCGTACGGTCGTCCAGGGACATGTCTCGCGGCTGCGCGCCACGCTCGCCGAGGGCGGTGCGGAGGCGTACGGCATCGAGCTGACCACGCACGGCTCGGCCTATCTCCTGCGGCTGCCGGAGGAGCTGATCGACGCTCACCGGTTCGGTGAGCTGGTGGCGCTGGCGCGCCCCGAGGCGGCGCCGGCCGATGCCGTTCCGTTGCTGCGCGAGGCGCTCGGCCTGTGGCACGGGCCCGCGCTGACCGGCACGGTCACCAGCCCGCCGTTCGCGGCCGCCGCCCATGCGCTGGAGGAGCGGCGGCTGACGGCCGTGGAGGCGCTGGGGCGGGCGCACGGCGCGCTCGGCGAGCACGAACAGGCCGCGGCCATCCTCTACTCCGCGGCGGTCAATCACCCGCTGCGGGAGGGCCTGATCGCCGGGCTGATGCGGGCGTTGTTCCGTACGGGGCGGCAGTCCGATGCCCTGGAGTGGTTCCACCGCACCCGCCGGCTGCTCAACGAGGAACTGGGCGTCGATCCCGGCGAGCGGCTGCGCGGCGCCTACGAGGAGATTCTGCGCGCGGAGGCGGCCGGCTCGGGACAGGCCAAGCCGGCGGGCGGGGCGCGTGCGACGGGTGCCGCTTCCGCCGGGGCTCCCGGAGGAAGCCGTTCCGCGGCGGACCGTGGGCCGCGGCCCGTTGCAGGCGCGGACCGGGGACCCGTACCGGACGGCACCGGCGCGGTGGACGCCCGTGGTGGCGAGGCCGTGCCGGGCGGCGACGGGGCGCGGACGGGCGCGACGGACGGCGCCCGTGCCGGCTCGGGACGGACCGGTGCGGCGCCGCGGCTGCTGCCCCGGGCGCCGGCCCGCTTCCTGGGGCGGGAGCAGGAACTCGCCGCCCTGACGGCTGTGCTGACGGACGGTGGGACCGGGGAGAGCCCGCTCGCGGTCGTGGCGGGACCGGCCGGTGTCGGCAAGACCGCCTGCGCCGTGCAGTGGGCGCATCTGCGTGCCGGAGCCTTCCCCGACGGCCAGCTCTTCGCCGATCTGCGCGGCTTCGGCGAGGGCGACGAGGCACCGCCGGCCGAGATCCTGCGTGACTTCCTGTTGGCGCTGGGCACTCCGCCGGAGCGGGTGCCCGGTTCGGCGCAGGCCGCGTCCGCGCTGTTCCGGTCGCTGGTCGCGGAGCGCCGGCTGCTGGTCGTCCTCGACAATGCGCGCAGCTCGGCGCAGGTGCGGCCGCTGCTGCCCGGCGGCCCGCACTGCGCCACGGTCGTCACCAGCCGCAGCCGTCTCGACGGGCTGGTCGCCACCGACTGCGCCCGGCCGGTCGGCCTCCAGACGCTCGGCCACGAGGAGGGCGCGGCACTGCTCGGTGCCATGCTCGGCCCGGAGCGGGTCGCCGAGGACCCGGCAGCCGCACGCGAACTGGTCGATCTGTGCGACGGGTTGCCACTGGCGCTGCGGGCCGCGGCCGCCCAGCTGACCGCCCGGCCGCGCTGGCGGCTGGCCCGGCTGGCCGCGGCGCTGCGGGACGAACGGCGGCGGCTGGCGCTGCTGTCCGCGGAGGACACCGGCATCGCGGCCGCCCTGCGGATGTCCGTCGCCCGGCTGTCGGCCGACGACGCGCAGTTGCTCAGCGCGCTCGCGACCAGCGCGGACGGACACCTCAACGCGTCGCTGGCGGCGGCGCTCGCCGGATACGACCCGGAGCGCACCCAGGACGGTCTGGACCGGCTGGCGGAGATGCATCTGGTGGACGAGGAGGCCACCGATGTCTACACGATCAGCACGCTGACCCAGCTGTTCGCACGGGACGAGCGCGGGGAGAGCGGCGAAGGGGGCAAGCACGGTACGGGTGACGGGAGCAAGGGGAGCGACGGGCGCGGCTGAGCCCTTGGCCGCGCTTGTGCGGGGGCGTTAGGCGCACGTTAGTGGCACGGCAGCGGCGAGCGGCAAGGTAGTGGTCACACCGCAGGACAGACCACAGGCCAGACCGCAGGGCGTAGCGCCGGCGCGGCACGGGCCACCGACCGGGGGAGACCGGAATGCCGCGCAGCCACCACCGCTCCGAGACCGTCATCGAGACCGGCGCCTCCCGGCCGTCCCGTGTGGTCCGCCGCCGTACGCTGCGGGTCGCCGCGGCGGGACTCACCGCCGTCGCCGCGCTCACGCTCACCGCCTGCGGCGGCCAGGACAACCCGCTCCAGACCGGCGCCGCCAAGCCGTACAACCCGGCGCCGCAGGTCGCCGAGGTACCGGCGGCGAAGGGTGACGGCGGACCGCAGGGCGGTCCCCGGCCCGACGGCGGCAGCGCGGAGCAGACCTCGGCCCGGCACGGCGGCTCCGGCACGGGTGCCGGAGCGAGCGGCACCGGGGAAAGCGGCACCAGGGCGAGCGGCAGCGGGGCGAGCACCGGCAAGGCGGGCAAGAGCGGCAACACCGCCGGCATCCGGCACACCGCCTGCGACGCCGCGAAGATCCAGATCGTCGCCAAGCCGCTGAAGCGGCCGGTCAACCATCTGCTGCTGGAAGCCACCAACACCTCCGGCGCCACCTGCGACCTCTACTACTCCCCCTACCTGCGCTTCGGCGAGGCCCAGAGCCCGCTCGCCGAACTGCCGGACAGCAAGCCGCAGTCCGTGGTCACCCTCGCCCCCGGCCAGTCCGGCTACGCCGCGGTGAAGACCTCGTCCGCCGACGGTTCCGGCACGAACGGCCGCACCATGACCTCGCTGTCCGTCAGCCTCCCCGGCCGCGACGGCAAGGGCAGCATCGGCGGCTCGAACACGGTGGCGCTGCCCGGCGGCTCCGTTTACCTCGACGACAGCGCCTGGGTGACCTACTGGCAGTCGGACATGAGCGCCGCGACGGCGTGGTGAACCCCGGCCGGTGACGCGTCACTCCGCGCTCCGCGAGCCGTGACCCCGCGTCCGGCAGGCCGTCAGCCGTCTGACGCAGGCTGAAGAGAACGGCCGCAGAGCCCCTTGAACCAGGGCGCCCGCATCCCCCAGCGGGCGCCCTTTTCGTTGTCCGCCGCCCGCTGTCCCGTCATGTCTCGTCCCACGCTCCGTCCTGTCCCGGACTCCTGACGTCTTTGCAGGTCACAGCCGTGTGCACGGCCGGGATATCTCAGGGGACGAGGAACCTCCGGGCCGCCACGGTGCCCCGCTCCACGATGGTCTCCGTCGCCGTGAGCACAACCGTCCGGCGGCGCACCGACCGGCCAACCGGCCCTAAACGGAGGGGATTCGACATGTACGAGCACAGCAGCACACACCCGGCGGAGACCACCACCCCCACGGACCAGACCGCCCGCACGAGGCGTCGGCGGGCCCCGTTCCGCAGGACCGTGTGGCGCAGGGTCCTGCCCACGGTGGCCGCGGCCGGCATCGGCGTCACCGGGTTCGCGGGGCTCGCCCACGGCAGTGACGTGGGAGGCGCGACCACCGGCGGGCTCTCCCACGACAGCTCCGCCCGCGCCGGCTCCGTACGGCCGGCCGCCGCTGCGGACTTCCCCACGTGGGGCACCCGTTGGGTGGTGCACGCCACCGCGGACACCGGCTCCCCCGCCGTCGGAATGATCAACAAGACGGCGCCGGGTCAGGACCGGATCACCGCCGACTACCAGGTCGACACCGGCCGCAAGGTCTGCGAAGGCAGCTCCTGCTCCACGTTCATGGCACACCTCACCGGGCCGGTCAGCGGCTTCCTCAGCGTGGTCGCGGTGGACATCCCGCAGGACCGGCTGCCGGGTGTACCGGTCCAGGGCGGCGGCGGGCAGCCGCAACCGCAGCCCGGCGGTTCGCGGGAGGAGATGCTGAACCGCGCCGCCACCTGGCTGACCGCCAACAATGGCGCCCAGGTCCCGTACAGCCAGGCCAAGGTCTGGAAGGACGGCTACCGCCAGGACTGCTCGGGCTATGTGTCGATGGCGCTCGGGCTGCCGACGCCCGGCACCAACACCGTGGGGCTGGCCACCGACCGCGGCATCACCCGGCCCGTCCCGCTCGGCGAACTCAAGCCCGGTGACCTGCTCATCGACGCCGCCGGCGACAACAACACCCGCCATGTGGTGATCTTCGAGAAGTGGAACAACGACGCCCACACCTCGTACACCGCCTATGAGCAGCGCGGCGACCACGGCACCGACCACCGGACGCTGACCTACGGTCTGCCGGGCGGCGACGCCGAGTTCAAGCCCTACCGTCCGGTGAAGTTCGGCGACTGACGCCGACCGGGGACGCGAGGTCTGAGGACCGAGGCAAGAACTCACGCTGTTTCACGTGAAACGTCACTATCTGATCCGGGCGCGATCCGGATCGTGTCACGAGGGGCACTTCCGGCACAGGGGAGCGGAAGTGCCCCTCGCGCGCGCATGCCCGCTGTGCTGGAATGCGAGACGTGCCTGGCCACCAGAACCACGCCGATCATGTCCGCCGTAAGCCATTGGCCCCGCTGCCCGACGAACTCTCCGGCCCGGTACGGGACTTCGTCAGCTCCTTACGCCGCATGCACGGCGAACTCGGGTACAGCCTGAAGGAGTTGGAGAGCCGGCTGCCCGCCAGTCGCTCCTCGCTCTCCCGCTATCTGCGGGGTCAGAGCCTGCCCGACGAACGGCTGCTGGTGCAGTGGTGCACGCTCTCCTTCACCGGTGAGGACCGGCTGCCCGCCCTCGTCGACCTGCTGCACCGCGCCCAGGAAGCGGCGGACGCGGGAGGGCGGGCGACGGAGCGGGACGGTACGCCCGACGGCAAGACCCGGGCAGATGCCGAGGATTCGACCGGCACCGGGACGGAGACCGGAACCGCGGCGACGGGCAGGCGGCGCCGGAGGCTGGTGCTCGCCGGGCTCGGGACCGCCGCGGTGCTCACCGCCGCAACGCTGGCCGTACCGGCGCTGATCAGCTCGAACGGGGCGCCGGACAGCGGCCGTGACGGCCGGGCCCCCGGCGCGCAGAGCGCGGCGCCGGCCACCGGGTCCGCCCGGCTCACCGTCCACAACGTCGAACGGGACTGTCAGCACCGGCGCACCGAGAACTGCGCACTCGGGCTGGCCCGCGATCCCTACCGGCTCTATCGCCGCTCCAATGTCGTGGGCCATGTCTGGCACGGCGACGCGCTGCGCGCGGTCTGCCGGATCGCCAACGGGATCACGGTCACGGATGAGGTGGGCGGCCACAGCAGCATGTGGTTCCGGGTCGACCACGACGGCAGGCAGGTGTGGATGCCGGCCATCCGCATTCGCCCGGAACAGGTCGAGAACACCCCGCTGCCCGGCTGCCCGGACTGACGCTTCGGCGCCCCGTCCGGGACCGGATCCTCGTCACCCAAAGGTTGATCTTCACCCCCGTCACGGACCTGCACACAGCACCTATGACCTGCGATAACGCCATATCGCCAGGACCCCCGACGAACCCACCCTGGCGCATCCACCGGCAATGGATATCGTGGCCGTGCCATGACAGACACACCTCGCTGATATCGCAGCAACTCACTGGGGGAACCACCCATGACCGCACGCCGCTCCCGCCACCGCTCCGCCGCATACGCCGCGCTGGCCCTCGGGCTGGCCGGCTCGCTCGCGCTGACCGGCTGCAACAGCCACTCCTCGAAGAAGTCGAAGAAGTCCTCCTCCTCGTCTTCCAAGAGCAAGAAGCGCAAGATCATCGGTGGCGGTGCGGCCGCGGCGGGAGCGGGAGCGGCATCGCGGCGGGTGCCCGACTGCTACCCCAGCACGTACAAGGTCACGTTCTCCCAGCAGACCGGCCCGAAGAGCCATGTGGCGGTGAAGTTCAAGAACTCCACCAGCCGCGACTGCAAGCTCTACAACGCGCCGCTGCTGCGCTTCAACAACGCCAAGACGCCGCTGCCGCTGCTCCAGGGCACGCCCGGCCACCTCGACGGCACCCGCATCACGGTGCCCGCCCACGGCTACGCCTACGCGGTCATCCCCACCAACACCGCGGCCACCAAGGGCACCGAGCAGAAGTCGGTGGCCATCGACTTCATGGGCGTCTCGGCGAGCTCGGTCACGCACGGTCCGGCCACCGTCGACTTCGCGGAGAAGCGGCTCCACATCTCCGTCGGCAAGAGCAAGGTCACCAACTGGAGCTCCAGCATTCACGGGGCGCAGCTGGCGGGCGGCGTCGGCAAGTAGCCGCCGCACCGGCCGGCCTCGCGGTGACGGCCGGCTGCGGCCCGGGCCCGGTCGACGGGCCCGGGGCGCTCGCTCCTACTCGGCGTCCATCCCTGCCAGGACGAGCCCCAGCCGGGCCACCCCGCCCTCGGCGATCTCGACCGGGACGCCCCAGTCCTGCTGGTGCACATGGCAGGCGGGGTACTCGATGTCCGGGGCGTCGTCACAGGACGCCGCCATCGCCGAGACATGCAGCACGCCCTCGGTCACACCGTCCGCGAGCACCAGATCCCGGGTGAGGTCGGTGCCGGCGCCCGCACCGTCGGCGAGCAGCTCCGGCGGTGTCGCACTGACCAGCAGCCGCGTCGAGGGTCCGTAGCGGGTGTCGAGCTTCTGGCCGGCCGGGGCCTGGAAGACCACCTCCAGCCGTAGCGCTCCCGGGGCGACCTCGGTGGCCGCGCGCTGGGTGCGATGCGCCACCGACTCGACGCGGATCGCCTCCTCCGGCAGCCGCAGCCGGGTCAGCCGGTGCCGCGCCGACTCCACCACCACGAGGTCGCCTTCGACGAGCACCGCGCCGGACGGCTCGCGCAGATCCTTCGCCAGCGTCGTCACCTCACCGCTCGCGGGGTCGAAGCGGCGCAGTGCGTGGTTGTAGGTGTCCGCGATGGCGACCGAGCCGTCGGGCAGCGCGGTCACCCCCAGCGGGTGCTGGAGCAGTGCCTGGCCGGCGGCGCCGTCGCGGTGCCCGAAGTCGAACAGGCCGGTACCGACGGCCGTCCGGATGACATAGCCGTCGCCCGCTTCGGCGGGCTCCACCCAGCGGACCGCGCTGGTCTCCGAATCCGCGATCCACAGCCGGTCGCCGGCCGCCGCGAGCCCGGACGGCTGGGCGAACCACGCCTCGGCGGCCGGGCCGTCCACCAGGCCCTCGTTGGTGGTGCCGGCCGCGACCTCGACCGTGCCGGCAGTCGGGTCGTACGTCCACAACTGGTGCACCCCGGCCATCGCGATCCACAGCCGGTCCTGCCACCAGGCGAGGTCCCACGGCGAGGAGAGGTCCACCTCGGGCGCCGGCCCCGAGGTCGGCGAGCCCTGCCACCACTGCTTGCCGGTACCGGCCACCGTCTCCAGCGCGCCGCTGTCGGGGTCGAGGACGCGGATGGCGTGGTTGACCGTGTCGGCGACGGCCACCTTGCCGTCCGGCAGCAGCGCCAGGCCCTGCGGCTCGTTGAAGGAGTCCTCGGTCAGCCCGCGCTCGCCGGTGCCGATCCGGCGCAGCACCCGCTCGCCGTCCGCCGCCAGCTCCACCAGCTGATGCCGGGTGGTGTCCGAGACTAGGAAGCTGCCGCCGGGCAGCCGGATCGCCTTGCCCGGGAAGCGCAGATCGGTGGCCACCGGCTCCGGCGGTACGTAGGGACCGTCGCCGCGGTGCAGGGTGCCCTTCGCCTCGTGCTCGGCCTCCAGCTCCTCGACGAGCTTCTCGATGGCGTGCGCATGGCCCTCGCCGGCGTGCTGGGCGACGACATACCCCTCGGGGTCGATCACCACGAGCGTCGGCCAGGCCCGTACCGCGTACTGCTTCCAGGTGGTGAGCTCGGGGTCGTCGAGGACCGGGTGCTCGACGCCGTAGCGCTCCACGGCGTCGACGACGGCCTGGTGCTCGGCCTCGTGCACGAACTTCGGGGAGTGCACGCCGACGATCACGACGGTGTCGCGGTGCCGCTCCTCCAGCTCCCGCAGCTCATCCAGGACATGCAGACAATTCACACAGCAAAAGGTCCAGAAATCTAGCACGACGCAGCGACCTCGAAGATCAGCAAGCGTGAGGTTCTTTCCGCCCGTGTTCAGCCAGCCGCCCTTGCCGACCAGCTCGGGGGCGCGGACGCGGGCCCGGCGGGGCGTCGGCTGTTCCTGGTTAATCATGGGGTCCAGGATGCACCGGGTGTCTTCGATGGACGGACCCGGGCGGGCGTGACCGCCACGACATACAACGACATACAAGGAAGCCCCGCCCATGCGCCACAGGGGCAGCGCACGGACGGGGCCAGTGGCTACGCCCTCACCGCTCCGTGGGAGCGGCACCCAGCTAAGGGGCGGACCGGGGCGAGAGCCTGAGCACGTCAGCTCAGACAGGACACGACCTGTCCCTACTCAAGGCTTGTCCGGTCGGGAGCATCGCCGCCGACCCGCTGAACGGTCTTACCCGTCGCTCAGCGAGCCGGGGTCCTGATCGGCGCGGGTCACGCGCGCAAGGTCGGTGATCTCGCGCCGGTAGAGATCGTGGCCGGGGTTCAGACCCGTGTGCCTGAGCGCCCAGTCTTGAGCGGACTCGGGGTCTTCCTGCGGGCCGGACGACGCTTCGCACTCGTAGGCCATGCAGAACACTTCCGCCGTAACGCCACCGTCGCGGGCGCGCTGGATCGTGTGGGGCACGTACCGGTAGACAGCGCGCGTACTCATCCGAACGCCTCAGCGGACAGTGTGGGGCCGTCCTCGGCCTCCTCGTCGTCCGGTAGCGGGATACGATCCCCCCGACTTTCCGCGACCCTGATTGCTTCGTCCAGGCACTCGGACAGTCGAAGCGCGGCGTACCTCACCTCAGAATGCGGCGACATGGGATTGGCCAGGATGGGGCGCGACTGCTCCAAGACTTCCGTGCCCACGTCAAGCTGGACGTCTTCCATGTCGTCAGCGAGGCGGGAGAGGACACTGTTCGATCCGCCGTCCGTGCTCAGGTAGCACGTCTTCCCGTCTTTGGCCCACGGCAGCAACCGGGGCGGTGCGCCTGACGCTGCGTCGGCAAGATTGCGCCGTCGCTGCCGGTCACCCTCGGTTCTCTGCGTCACCTCGGCCCCCTCAGTCCGCTGAATTGGTACAGCGACCGTACGAAAGGAACGGGGGGCAATCCACGTGCACAGAGCGGTAGTTCAGCGATCGCGACTGCCGAACTACCACGATGCGTAGCACCTATCCGGCGACGCCAAGATGAGCCGCCATACCGCGCATTTCTTGGGTCAGCGTTCGCTTTCGTGTCTTGAGAACGTCTGCCATCACGTACCGGGCCATGGGCTGATGAGTCAGCCACTCACCCGACGAACGGCGGAGCTGAGACAGCTCGTCCATGGCGTCCTGGTGAGACCCGAGCAGGACGTGAGCGCGGGCGACGTCCAGACGGTGTCGACCCCAGTTAGGGGCCGTCGGCCTGCCGAAGTTGCGCACAGCCTTGTCACTCAGGATTCCGTCATCCGCACGGCGCAGAACGCCCCGCGCGTCCCCCACAAGGGACAGATCCTCAACGGCCTTCATCTCCGCCGTTACGGGGCCGAAGCCTCCCCAGTGCTGGGGGAAGCTCTCATCTTCTGTGTTGAGCGCGCTAGCGGCCGTGCCCGCCAATCGGCGGGCTTCCTGCACCACGTCCGGGCGGTTATTTCGCACCGACGCTGACGCGACCCTGAGCCACAGTTCGCCCCACACGGCAAGGTGCGAGGGACTTGCTTGGGACAACCGAGGCTCAATCTCCGCTGCCGTCTGTGCTGCGAGTTGTTCGCACTCGTCAAAGCGGTCTTGCCTCAGCAGCAACCAGCACAGCCCCACAACTCCCGTTGATGCCAGTTGAGTTTGTCCAGTCTCACAGGCAAGCCTGATGGCTTCCACGAGTGCGTAATACGCCATGTCGTACTGCCGCACCTGAGTCAGGTACTTGCCTGTGAGCAGCAGCGCGTGACACCTCGCAATCATCGCGTGTTGCTGCTCCTCTCCCTCAAGGGCGGTCACTGCCGCCTCAGAGCTACGCAGGAGCGCGGGAAGCCGCTTCGCAACGGCACCGTACTCGTCAGCCCAGTAGAGCGCGTGCCCCTCCTGTACGCCCCTACGAAGCGCGGGCAGCTCTCCAGCCTCCCCAGAGTCCGACAAGGGTGCAGAGAGCCCCACGGCAGGCATGAGAGCCTTTCGCAGCTCTGCTAGGTAGCGGCGGTTCGCTTCATCCTGCGTACTGAGTACGGACTTTGGCGCCTCCGTGGCGAACAGCGCCGACGTACTGACCCCGAGCGCGCGAGCAAGGGCGGCAAGAGTCTCCATGCTGACGTGCCCGCCTTGCTCCACCTTGCGAACGGTACTCAGGGAGAGATCCGCCGCTTCGGCCAAGCCCTCTTGGCTCAGCCCGGCCGTACGGCGGTACTTCCTGACGTTGTCAGCCAACCCTGTGGACATGAGTCACCGTCCCCTCCTGTCCAGCGTATGCCCGTCCCGTAGCCATACAACGCGGATCCGTCAATCCGGACCGGTGGGGCCAATACCTCCGCCCGCCGGCTGAACGGGGAACTGCATGCGAAAGCCCCGTCTCATACCTGCCGATGCACGGGACGGGGCCGCTCAACCTGGGGACTTCACCAGCTCCGGGCCGTTGCTCTTGTTGCGCCGTTGGCGCTGGTCCGATCGCTTCGGGACGGGCCCGGCATGGTGTCACCTCCCGTAAGGTGGCCGTGATGATCTGATCACTACCGGGGGCTTAATGGATCAGGGAGTTGCGGCCCTACTGGGCGCACTGGTGGGCGCACTGGGGACGTGGGGAGGCTCATTCTTCACCGCCAGATCCTCGGAGCGAATACACAAGAAGCAGGCCCGAAGGCAGGCATACGCAGGCTTCCTCGCGGACATGCATGCGCTTCGGCGCCACCTCGCCACCTGCACGGAATCAATCATCGTGCGCGGCCCCGCAGGAGTGGCGGCACAGGGCTCAGCCATGTTGGACCGCTTGAGCGACGTTGGGACCCTATTCGACTCGCTGGATCAGCATCTCGTCACCGTTGCCTTGGAGGGCCCGGAGCGGTTCGTCATCGACACCACACTTGCCATGGCACACGCCATGGCGCTGAAGGACCAACTGTATGAGTGGCTGATTGACGTCCAACGCGCCCAGTTGTCACCGGCAGAGACTCAGGTCGCCAACCAGATGCTCACCGATCTTGACACTGCCGTCAGCGCTGTTCAGCGGGAGGCACGGCGACATGTCTGAGACCAGGAACCTGGAAACCCGTACAGAATCCGAGCTGCTAAACGCTTGCGATCCGGCGTGACGGGCTGAGGGGGCATGCCCCCAGGGGCTACCCAGTGAGCGTCACCTTCGTGATCGCTGCGGGGTGCGGGTAGCCGAACCCGACACGCATGGTGCCGCGTACCGCCACCTGATCGGACTGGAAGTACGCATCCGCGCTCAGGTCCACCTTCACGTCACGCCGCAGCACGACGAACACGCGGTCCTTCGGCAGACCCCATACGGTGCCCGGGGTGACCGCTGAGGACACATGCAACGGGACGCCTGCGATGACACGACGTGTCGGCGTGGTCGGGTCCGAGCCGAGCAACGGCCTGTTGCTTCCGGTCTGTTCCTTCAGTTGGGCCAGAGCCAGCGCGTCGGAGGGGTGCGCGGAGAAACTGGTCAACGTGGCGCCAGCTGTCTCGGCCTGGGCGATGGCCTCAAGGAACGGATCCAGGTTGGCCCACTTCTTGCCCGCCGTCACCGTACTGACGCTCGATACGGCCTCTAGGCCACGCGGCGCCGGAGCGGGCAGGCTACCGAAGAATGCTGCGTCCACCTGGCGGGCTATGGAGCGGGCCAGACCGTCCCCGACGATCTGCGCGGCCTGTGGGTTGGAGTCCTCCGCGAGTTCGGACGAGACGACCGTCAGGCCCGCGACCTTGGCAGGAGTGACAATCTCCTCGCCAAGGGTGGCGTCCTCCACAGGGATCTCGTCGCCCTCCCGGGTCCAAGCCGCGCCCGCATCCTCCTGCACGATCGGCAGATGGGTGCGGGTGGCATCGGTGGTGAGTTGGGTGGCGATCTGGAACGCCACCGAGCCGGCCTGTACGGGCTGGACGATCAGCGCCGCGTACTGATCAGGGGTGATACCTCCGGCACCGGGGGCGGTAGTGAACATGCTCAACTAGCTTTCCTTTCCTCAGAGTTCATCGAAATGGTGACCGTTGCGGCGCTGTTCGCGGGCCCGCCGAAACGCGTCCGCCCAACTGGTCGGTCGGGGGCTCTCGTTCGGGCTGAGGCCGCCACGGCCGAGGCGGACCTGTCCGGGAGCGGTTCCGTTATCCCGCTCATGGATAGCGGCGCTCAGAATGCGGGCCCTTCCCTCCATCTCCGCCGTGGGGACGTTGCCGAACGTGCGCAAGACTTCGGGGGTCATGTAGGGGTAGCGCCGGGCAAGATCCTTGATCGAGTCCTCCCGCTCCCGTGCCGTCTTCTCTTGCTCCAGCTCAGCAATGCGGGCCGTGAGTTCGGCTATCCGAGCGCCGTCATCGGCCGCCGAGTCCGGGATGGCTTGCGACGGGCTGTCGGTCCCCGTGTCCTGCTGAGGTTGGGGCTCCGGGGCCGAGTCCGGGCCGCGTGTCGGCTCAGTCGGTGAAGACAAGGGCGTCCTCCAGACTGCTGATCGGGGACATTGCGCGCTCGACGTCTTGGGCGGTGAGCAGTCCGTCACGCTGGCCGCAGATGGCGCGGGCCTTGAGGTCATGCGCGGCCTGCTGGCGCTTGTCGGCGTAGTAGCGCAGCGTCGTGGCGTCACGGATCTCGGATGCCGACCACACCAGGTCGGACAGGGCAGCGATGTAGCAGCGGGTCAGGTTCAGGTGATCGCGGATCTCGTGTGCGTCCATGGGGCTCCTTACTGGTGCGGGCTTGGGGCGAAGCAGGTTGCCGATACGTGGCGGCTGCCCCGCTCCACCCCTGTAGGTACTGCGTTACGCGGCCCGGTCCCGGGCCCGGTTCCTCTGGCGGTAGCGCCGGGCCCGCTCGGCGGCGAAACGCCGCCTTCGCTCGGTCTTGCAGCCGTCGCACACGGTCGGCCACTTACGCCGCTGCGAGGCCGGGCGCCGCACCGTGAACTCGTGCCCGCACTCCAAGCAGTCGGCGATGTAGTGCTTGACGCCTCTGGCCAGGGTGACCGTGCCGCCGGCCGTCTCGTATCGGCGCGGCTCCGTGTCGGCGCGGACGCGCTCCTCCCGCTGCCGCAGCAGAGCCGCGTGCAGGCGGGGGTCCATGCGGGTCACCGTCACCTCGGGGTAGGGCTGAGCGAAGTCCAGGCGCCGCCCGGCACGGCGGATCTGCTCGCGGTCCCTGCCCTGTGCCGGGTTGGGGGCAGTGCCCCTCAGCGGGTGGAAGGCGCCGCCGTGCAGGTCGTCGCCGCGTGCCGACACAGCCCGGTGGTCGGCACGTATCCCCTCGGCGCTCTCATCGGTGACGCCGGACCACGCCACGTAGCTCATGGCGTCCTCCTGCGACGCCGGGTCGTAGTGATGTTCCTGTCCGTCCGCGATCAGCGGGACGCCATATTCCTGCTCGGCGCGACGGGCCAGTTCGGCGTACAGCTTGGGCGGCACTATCGCCACGGTTTTCTCCAGGACATGCGAAAGGCCCGCCGGAGAGCAGCGAGCCTTGAGGTTCGATGTGGGGTTATCCGAAGCGGCGAGGTGGACGCCCCGGACGCCTTCGGCGCTGGTTGCCGAAACCTCCTCCAACGCGCGTATGGGGAAAGGTCTGGGAAATGGACACTTCAGGTGTCCACGTGTCCTGGGCGTTCTGGGCTGCGCTGCCGCTGCGGGGGTGCAGGGGGTTACGCGGGCTGGCCGAAGATGTCGGCTTGCTTTGCGCTCACGCCGACAACTCCGCGTTTGCCGCCCTGCTTGCCGGTCTCGGCGCTGAAGTGGCGGGCAATCGCCTTGGACCACGCCTGGGGGCGGCCCGGTAGCCGGGGCTGCTGTGCCTCGCCGCGTTGTTTGATCTCCGCGCTGGTCACGAATCCGCCCGCCTCGGCGTGGAAATTGGCTTCCACCCAGTCGGCGAACGGGTCGGACTCCTGGCGATATTCGTCCGTGGCCAGGGTGACGCGCTCGGGCTCGTTGAGCCCGTGCCGCCACCAGTCCACGGCCCCGCGCACCGCCCACGCGGCGATACCCTCGGCCTCCTGCGCCAGGTGTTCCTTCAGTCCCGGGTCCTCACGGCCCACGAACGACTCGTCCCATGGCACACACCGAAAGCGCCGCCAGATCCCGTCATCGGTGCCCCGGATCGTCGGCTTGTCGTTCCCGGACATGATCAGCAGACCGGTGGGGGTGAAGTCGTAGGCGGGCTTGTACTTCTGGTTCGCGGTCATCCGGTCAGCGGCCGTGAACAGCTTGATGAACGCCTCGTCCAGGCGCGCGTCCGTCATCTCGCTGGACAGCACCAGACGGGCCCCATGGAGCTTGGCGACCAAGGAGCCGTTACGGCCGTGGCGCTGCTTCTCCCAGAACTCCGCCTCCTGCGCCGTGGTGATCGCCCCGAACACCTTGCCCAGGGTCTCGGTGAACACGCCCTTGCCGTTGCGGCCGGAGCCGTAGAAGAACGCCAGGCACTCCTCCCGCGTATACCCGGTGATCGCGTACCCGGCCAGGCGTTGTAGGAAGGTATGCATCTGCGCATCGCCCGGGTGGCTGGACTCCAAGAACGCCTCCCATCGCGGGCACTGCGCAGCGGGTTGGTAGTCCACATCGACCAGCCGTGTCACCAACAGTGTCGGGTCGTGGTGGTACCACTCACCGGTGACCAGGTTCACCGCCACGTTGCGGAAGACCATCACGTTCGGGTGGGCGTCCAACTCGTCCACGCGATGCCGGATGCCCGGCATCGACTGGAGCTCGGTCAGCGCCGCCGTGATGCAGCGCGAGGTGCGCAGGGCACGCGCCGCATCTATGTAGGCGTTCTCACCGCCATTGGCGGCGTAGGCCAGGAGACGGTCCGACACCTCATGGACCATGCTGCGGGCCACCGAGTCGCGGGTGGAGTCGTTGACCCAGTGCCGACCGTCCCAGGCATACCAGCCCGGCCCCTCCACGTAGATCAGCCGGCCAGCGACCTGCTCAGCAAGGAACTTAGCCCGGTCCACGTCCGTGCCGTCGTTGAGCGTCAGCGACGGCAGAACCTCCGGTGCGATCTCCGGCGTGGCCAGGCTCATGCGCCGCCCTCCCGCCGTCCGGTCACAGCAGCGAGGTAGGCATCACGACCGCCCGCGCTGCGACGCGGCTTGCGAACGGTGCCCTCGCTCTGCGGATACGGGTCCTTGAAGATCGGTTCAAAGACGCTGATGTCGTCGCAGTACCTCAGGTCATCCACCAGGGATTCCAGCCACTTGATCAGAGCTGTGATGCGCGCGTGCGCCTGCGCGGCGGGGGTGGGTGTTTCGCTCATGTCGGCCTTCCTGTCTCAGGCTGGGTCCGTTGCGGTCCTCACCCATAGAGGGAGCGCAACGGGTTCACGCAAGGCGTCACGACGCCTTCGCGGGTCCTCTCACTGGAGTTATCTGGGGGCGGTGACAGAAGCCGTGACGGGCCCGTGGCTGGACAAGGCGAAGGGCCCGCTCTCCGCAGAGAAACGGGCCCTTGTGACCGCTGGGATCTGGTGTCAGGCAGATGCGCGCTTCTTCTCAGCCCACTCGATGTTCATGCGCTTCTCGGGGTCGAAACGCTGGCCCTGGTAATCAGCGCGGGTCACAGTCACACGGTCGATAGCCAGGCTCAGCAACCCACGGCGTGTGTCGTCATCGGCGCTCTTCCACGCATCCTTCAGTTCAACGCCGTCCAGCAGGATGCCGATGTTGGCACGGGGAACAGGAAGCTCCGTCAGCCTTTGTTGAAGCCCGAGGAGTCGGCTCCGCAGCTTGCCCGCGATCCGGTCGTAGCGCTCCGGTCCGTTCGAGTCGCTGAATTCTCCCCGGACGTACCTGGCTTCTTCGAGGTCCGAGAGCTGGCCCTCGGTGTCCGCAATCTCCGTCTCTACGGTGTCGCGCTGGGCGAACGCTTCCGGGTCCTCCCTGTGCAACCACCGGTCCGCTATCGCTTCAAGCGTCGGGTGTCCCGGTTCAAGAGCAGGGATCCGGGTCAGGAACCCCTGAGTGACCTCGAACTCGATACGGGAGGCCAGCACGCGGGCGCCGGGGCAGGAGTGGCCGAGCCGGACCCCCTGACAGACGTAGGAATTGCCGGAGAAGCTCATCCGTACCCCGCATCCCTCGACTCCGCAGAACAGGAGACCAGTCAGCAGGTGGGACGGGTCGCGGCGCGGCAGCTTCTCCCCGCCTTTCCCGTAGCGCGTGCGCGATTCAATGAGCTGGAGGATCTTGCCTCGCTCGCCGACCGTGATGATTCCGTCGCCAACACTGACGGTCTCCCGTGTCTCCGGATCTCGGTACGGCCGGACCACGCCCGTGTACTTCCACTCTCCCCGCGTGTCGTCCCACACCTTCTCGGTCTCGGGCAGCAGTCCGGCGAAAGCGGGGCTCCTGAGTAACTGGGACAGTGTGTTGACCTGCCAGAGTCCGCCACGGGGCCCAGGGATCTCGTGTTCGTTCAGCAGCCGGGCGATCTTGACGAGCGGGACGCCCGCCAGGGCCTCATCTGCGATGAGCCGCGCGTAGACACCTGTCTCAGGATCGGGCGTGAGCTGTCCGGTCGTCGGATCGATCATCAGCCCGTACGGGGGTTGCCCGCCGATCCACCGGCCTTGGCCCCGGAGATACTGCTTCGCATGGCCGACGCGTTCGCCAAGTGTCTTGGACTCTGCACGGGCCAGCTCCGACAGTGTGGCCATGATCAGACGGGCGTTCGGCTTGCTGGAGTCCAAGCCGTCCACGACGGAGATCAGCCGGCCACCCACCTTGTCGAGCTGGTCCAGCAGGAGCCCGATCTCCCCCATGCCCTTGCGCGACAGGCGGTCCAGCTTCCAGACGATCAGCGTTCCGATCACGCCCGCAGCCAAGGCGGCCTTGGCGGCGTCGAACCCCTTGCGTGTGACGTGCTTGTATCCGGAGCGTCCACGGTCGATGTGCACCTGTCGTATGGAGAGCCCGTTCCGCTTGGCCCACTCCTCGCAGTCGTGCTGCTGGCGCTCGATTGCTGTCTTCCCGTCCCTGTCCAGCGAGAGCCGCAGGTAGAGATCAGCAAACGTGTGGTGGTGCACGTCCCCTCCCGGAAGTTCCTTACAGTGTGCAGGACTTCCAGAAATCCAGGACGACAATGCGTCCTCGCAGGTCGGAGAGGGTCAGATCCTTGTTGCCGGTGTTCAGCCAGCCGCCCTTGCCGGTCAGCTCGGGGGCGCGGACGCGTGCACGTGAAGCCATGTGGACATTCAACGTCACTCCGGTGCATGCGCATTCCGCAGGGGCCGGGGGGAACACCTCAGCCATGCAGCAATCTCCCGGGGACGCGTCCCCGCGCACGGGCAAGTACGTGGTACGTGACCGTATCTTCGGCATCGGTGACGACTACTGGATCGAGGACGAGCACGGCCGGCATGCCTACCTGGTGGACGGGAAGGCGCTGCGGCTGCGGGAGACCTTCGAGCTGAAGGACCCTGAGCGGCGGGTGCTGATCACCATCCGCAAGAAGATGCTCAGCCTGCGCGACACGATGACCATCGAGCGGGGCGACGAGCCGCTGGCCACGATCCGGCGCAAGCGGCTTTCGCTGCTACGCAACCACTACCGCGTCGAGCTGGTGGACGGCACCGAGCTGGACGTCAGCGGAAAGATCATGGACCGGGAGTTCGCGATCGAGTACGACGGCGAACTGCTCGCCGAGATCTCGCGGCGCTGGCTGACCATGCGCGACACCTACGCGGTCAACGTCGTCCGGGAGGACGCGGATCCGGCGTTGCTGATCGCCATCGCGGTGTGTGTGATCCGGCTGGCGGAGCGGGAGCGCGGGGAGGACTGAGAAGCACGCGTTCCGGGCGTACGGCGCACCCCTCTGCGGCCGGGAAACATCGGCCTACGATGGTCGTCCGAAAGCACTGCCGGGGTGCCCGTGCGCAGCGTAACTTAACTGCACAGACAGCAGCCCGCGTACGAACCGTCCGAGGGGTCCCGTGACCGTCCATCCCAGCCTTCAGTCCTCCATCGATGCCTGGACTCACTCCATAGAAGCGATAACCGAGCTGGTGACTCCGCTCGTCGAAGGCGAGTGGAGCAGGGCGACGGGCCTTCCAGGATGGTCCGTGCGTGATGTGGTCTCCCATGTCATCGGCCTGGAATGCGAAATGCTGGGCGACCCGCGGCCGATTCACACGCTGCCGCGCGATCTCTACCACGTCCGCAGCGAGTCGGCGCGACGTATGGAGGTGCAGGTCGACGTCCGCCGGCACCACACCGCGCCGGAGATGCTCAGCGAGCTCGAGTACACCGTCATCCGCCGCTCCCGGCAGCTGCGCAACGAGTCCCGTCAGCCGGACGCCGAGGTGCGCAGCCCGCTCGGCGAGGACCGTACGCTGGAATTCGTGCTTCAGCAGCGGGCGTTCGATGTCTGGGTGCATGAGCAGGATCTGCGCCGGGCGCTCGGCAAGCCCGGCAATCTCGACTCCCCCGGCGCGCATGTGACGCGCGATCTGCTGGTGAAGGTGCTGCCCGGCATCGTCGCCAAGCGGGCCCAGGCGCCCGCCGATTCAGCGGTGGTCTTCGATGTCAGCGGACCGCTGGAATTCCTGCGGACGGTCCGTATCGACGCCCAGGGCAAGGCCACCATCGACGGCAGTGTCTCGCTCGGCCCGACCGTGACGCTCGCCCTGGACTGGGACACCTTCCACCAGCTGGCCTGCGGCCGGGTGCGTCCGTCGGCCGTCGCCGAGCAGATCAAGATCGACGGCGATGCCGAACTGGCCGCGGCGATCCTGGACCACTTCGCGGTCACGCCGTAGCACCAGGGGTGGGCGGACGGCGTCCCGGCGGGTCTCCGCCGCTCCGCGCCGCTGCCCGTCAGTCGGCCGGAGAACGAGAGCCGGCCCCGGAGTATGAGCCGTTTCACGTGAAACAGCCCTGTCCGTTCCACGTGAAACGGACCCGGCTGCCGACCGCTCGGCCGCCTCAGGCCGGCACGTGAACTGCCTCGACCCGGCTGACGACCAGCCGTTCGCGCTCGCGTCGTGCCGCACGCCGGCGCAGCCGCAGGATCTGCGAGACGCCCAGCGCCTCCAGGACGAACATCGAGGCGAAGGCGATCCGGTAGTTGTCGCCGGTCGCGTCCAGCAGCACACCGACGGCGAGCAGGGTCGTCATCGAGGCGGTGAAGCCGCCCATGTTGACGATGCCGGAGGCGGTGCCCTGGCGCTCGGGCGGGTTGGCGGGCCGCGCGAAGTCGAAGCCGATCATCGAGGCGGGGCCGCAGGCGCCCAGCACCGTACACAGCACGATCAGCAGCGCCATCGGGGCATGATCGGCCGGCCAGGCCAGCACGAGCGCCCACATCAGCGCCGTGGCGCCCACGGTGCCCAGTGCCAGCGGGGTCCGGGCCGCGTGATGGCGGGCGATGACCTGGCCGTAGACCAGCCCGACCGCCATGTTGGAGAGCACCACGAGGGTGAGCAGTTCACCGGCGGTGCCGCGAGACAGCCCCTGCGCCTCGACGAGGAACGGCAGGCCCCAGAGCAGCAGGAACACCATCGCGGGGAACTGGGTGGTGAAGTGCACCCACATGCCCAGCCGGGTACCGGGCTCCCGCCACGCGTCCGCGATCTGCCGGCGCACGAAGCCGGCGCCGGTGTGGGCGGACGACGCGGGCGGCGGCTCGAAGCCCTCGGGGTGGTCCTTGAGGAAGAGCAGCAGCACGATCAGCACGACGATGCCGCCGGCCGCGCTGGCGGCGAAGGTCGGGGTCCAGCCGAAGGAGTGCAGGAAGCGGGCCAGGACGAGCGTGGAGACCAGGTTGCCCGCCATGCCGACCAGCGCAGCGATCTGAGCGATCATCGGGCCGCGGCGGGCCGGGAACCACCGGGCGCCCAGCCGGAGCACACTGATGAAGGTCATCGCGTCCCCGCAGCCGAGCAGCGCACGCGAGCCGAGCGCCATGGCGTACGACGAGGAGAGCGCAAAGCCGAACTGGCCGAGGGTATAAAGCACCACGCCGAGCGTCAGCACCTTCTTGGCGCCGAGCCGGTCGACCAGCAGACCGACGGGGATCTGCATCCCCGCGTACACCAGCAGCTGGAGGATGGAGAACGTCGACAGCGCCGAGGCGTTGATGTGGAAGCGGTCGGCGGCGTCCAGCCCGGCCACGCCGAGGCTGGTGCGGTAGGTGATCGCGACGAAGTAGACCGCGACGCCGATGCCCCAGACCGCCATCGCCCGCCGGCCGCCGGGCGGGTCCGCGGGCATCAGGCGGGCGGCGCCGCCTATGCCGGAGCCGCCGGTGCCGTCCGAGCCACCGGCGCTTCCGCCGCCGGCGCTCATCGCACGTCCCCCTGCGCGAGGTTGCGCACCCAGCTGACGTGACGCTGCACGACATCGGTCGCGGCGTCCGCGTCACCGGCGCGCAGCGCCTCAAGGATCTCCGCGTGCTCGGTGATGTTCTTGGCGATCCGGTCCGGATGGGCATGCATCACCGCGACACCCATCCGCAGCTGACGGTCGCGCAGCTGCTCATAGAGCCGGTCCAGGATCTGGTTGCCGGCGCTGCGCACGATGGCGGCGTGGAAGGCGCGGTCGGTGACGGACACGGCGGCCAGATCGCCGGACGCGGCCTGCTCCCGCATTGTCTCCAGCAGCTCGGTCAGCTCGCAGACCAGCGCCTCACTCGCGGGCACCGCCTTGGCCGCGGCATGCTTCTCCACCAGCAGCCGGGTCTCGACGACATCGGCGATCTCCTGCGCGGAGACCGGCAGCACCAGCGCGCCCTTCTTGGGGTAGAGCTTGATCAGCCCCTCGACCTCCAGGCGCAGCAGCGCCTCGCGCACCGGTGTCCGCGACACCCCCACGGCGTCGGCCAGCTCGCCCTCGGTGAGCAGCATGCCGCCCTCATAGCGGCGCTCCAGGACGGCGTGCTTGATATGGGCGTAGACCCGCTCGGCGGCGGGCGGCTGCTTGGTGGCGGACTCTCTGGCAGGCGCGGTGGGCGTGGACGCTGAGGGCATGCGCACAGGATAGATACAACAGGTATGCGTTCGACACCGCAGTCCGTGATGCGGACAGGAGGGTCACGTTTTCGCTGGTGGCGGCGTTATGGGGTCGTCATGGCGGCGGTAGGCCGGTCAGCGCCCGATGTGCGCCCCGGCCCGTCCGCCGCCCGGCGGTGCGCTCAGCCCGGCATAAGCGCCTGTGCGACCAATCGGTTCACTACCTGCTCGTGGGCGGGGGCACAGCGCTCCCGCGCCTCCTGCCGGTCGAACCAGGCGTATTCGGCGATCTCCCGGCCGGGGGCCGGTGCGATGTCCTGCGGCCCACCCGTGAAGCAGGTCATATGCAGCCGGCGCCCGTTTTTCCCGTGGGCGACGGCATGGATGACAAACGCCTCCGACAGCTCCTCGGCGGGCACCACCAGGCCGAGCTCCTCACCGAGCTCGCGCGACAGCGCCTCCCGAGCGGTCTCGCCGGGCTCGTACTTGCCGCCCGGAAGATAGAAGGTGTCGTTCCCGCGCGTCCGTACGCTCAGCAGCCGTCCCTCGCGCAGATGCAGCCAGCTCACCGACTTCAGCGGGGCGCCGCGCTCCAGGGCGATCAGCGGATGGCCGGTCTCCTCGTCCGTCCGCCGCCCGCGCTCCGTGAACCCGAGGTGTGCGTAGAAGCGGCGGGCCCGGCCGTTGTCCTCGAAGACCTCCAGGGTCAGCGCGCCGTGCCGGGCCGCCGCATGCTCCAGCAACTCCCGCCCGGCTCCGCCGCCTTGGGCCTCCGGCGCCACGAACAGCCCGCCGACCTCGGTCCCGGGCCGGTCCCCGTCCCCAGGCCGGCCGGTGAGCAGTCCGAGCAGTCCGATGACCCGGCCCTCGCGTTCGGCCACCCAGTTCTCCGCCTGGACGAGGTACACCTCACGGAGGAGGCGGGCCCGTTCGCCCGCGCCCTCCCCGTCGAGGAACGGGTGCGCCTCGCGCGCGGCCCGGGACCACAGATCGGTGACCACGTCCTGGTCGGAGGGGCGATAGGGCCGGATGATCATTTCGCTGCTCATTGCGCCGACCGTAAACAGCGCGGCCGACCGCGGCAAACCCTTTCCCGGGCACCGGCGGAAGGGAAACTCCAGGCGGATGTCGGGTCCACCTCAAGTCGTACAGGAGTCCCTACCTGCCGCGTACGGACCGCGGCGAATCTCATGGGTGAATAGAGACAGGGAGCCGGGGAGGCTCCGACACCCAAGGGGGAGTGGACCATGCAGCCCAGGACGAACGCCGGCCGTCGTACGCGGAACACCGTCGTGCTGGCACTGATCGTCGCCGGTCTGTGGGCGGGCATCGCCCTGACCCGCGGCGCCGCACGCGCCGACGGCTCCGGTCCGGCCGGGCCGGTGGGCCACTTCAGCCGCGCGGTGGAACTCATCCGCGGCTGACCGGCCCGCCGGTCGCGCGCGGCCCGGTCACACCTTGCGCGGCTCACCGCGATACGTACCGAACGACCAGAGGTTGCCCTCGGGATCGCGGGCACCGAATTCCCGCGAGCCGTAGTCGGTATCGGTCAGCTCCTCGATGATCTCCGCTCCGGCAGCTCTGGCGCGGGCACACACCTCGTCGGGGCGGTCGGTGACGACATAGCCCCCGAACGTCCCGGGGCGCAGCGGCCAGCGGTCGTCCTCGGTCTCCCTGACGGAGCCGAGCATGATGCCGCCGCCCTCCGGCCAGTGAAGCTGAGCGTGCTCGACGCGCTCGCCCTCCCCGTGGACCACGGTCTCCTCAAAGCCGAACGCATCGACCAGGAAACGGATCAGTCCACGGGCGTCACGGGCCCGCAGCGTCGGCCATACCTGGGGGGCGGGGGTGGTGTCGGACTGGTTCTCGGGCATGGCGCCGGACCTCCTGGGGCGATGGGTGGCCCCCGGTGGGCCGCCGACTTCAGCGTTCCCCGACGGCGTCCCCGGCGGCTTGGACGTTTCGGAACTCCTCGGCGAGCCACCGGCTGGGCGGACAGCCGGCCAGCGAGCGGAACTCCCGGGCGAGATGGGCCTGGTCGAAGTAGCCGCAGCGCACGGCCAGATCGGCCAGCAGCGGTGGGCGGCCGGTACGGGCCTCGGCGCCGAGCAGCCGACGTGCCCGGTCGAAGCGAATGACCCGGGCGGCGGTCTTGGGCGTCAGACCGGTTTCCAGCCGGAAGCGGGCGGTCAGATGGCGCGCACTCCAGCCGACGTCCTCGGCGAGCGTGGCGACCGGTGCGGCGCCCCGTGACCACGCCAGCAGCTGCCAGGCGCGGACGACTTCGGGCGACGGTCCGGAGCCCGGGCCGCCCGGTTCCCGTGACAGGCGGCGCAACAGAGCGGCGTCCAGCAGCGCGAACCGCTCCGGCCAGCCGCGGGCCGTTCGCAGTTGCTCGCCGAGGTCCGCGCCAAACCGTCCGAGGACGGCTTCCGCGGGGAGGTCGAGGCTCGCCAGCTCACCGGCCGGCAGCCCCAGCAGGGCGCGGGCGCCCAGCGGATGCAGACCGATCTGGATGCCGGACTGGCGGCCCTGGTGGTCGATCAGCGCGGGGCGGGTGTGCAGACCGCCGATGAGGGTGTCGTAGGTGCCGGGGGCCTGCCCGGGGTCCGGGTGGCCGGCCAGCGTGAGCGGCTCATCGAGGGTGAAGATCAGGGTCAGCCGGGGTGAGGGAAGCCCACGGTGGCGGGCCGGCAGCAGCCCGGCCTGCCGGTATCCGGCGTATTCGCTGACGTACGGCCGGAGCGTCGGCGCGGGGCGGACCCACGACTGTTCGTCCACAGGGCCGGCGCGGACCCGAGGCGGCGTTTCACGTGAAACGCCGCTCCGAACCGCCCGGCCCCGCATTCCGGCTCATCCCCAGGTGATGAGCCGCTTGGGCCGCTCCAGCACCGCCGCGATATCCGCGAGGAGCTTGGAGCCCAGCTCGCCGTCGATGAGCCGGTGGTCGAAGGACAGCGCGAGGGTGGTGACCTGGCGCGCCTTCACCTTGCCCTTGTGGACCCACGGCTGGAGCTTGACCGCGCCGAAGGCGAGGATCGCCGACTCCCCCGGGTTGAGGATCGGCGTACCGGTGTCGACGCCGAAGACGCCGACGTTGGTGACAGTGACCGTGCCACCGGTCATCGCCGCCGGTGAGGTCTTGCCCTCACGGGCGGTGGCGACCAGATCGCCCAGCTCCGCGGCGAGTTGGGGCAGTGTCTTGACTCCGGCGTCCTTGATGTTCGGGACGATCAGCCCACGCGGGGTGGCCGCCGCGATCCCGAGGTTCACATAGTCCTTGTAGACGATCTCCTGCCGCGCCTCGTCCCAGGCCGCATTGACCTCCGGGTGGCGCTTGAGGGCCACCAGGAACGCCTTGGCGACCAGCAGCAGCGGGTTGACCCGCAGCCCCGCCATGTCCGGGTCCTGCTTGAGCTCCTGGACGAGCTTCATCGTGCGGGTCACATCGACGGTGATGAACTCCGTGACATGCGGCGCGGTGAAGGCGCTGGCGACCATCGCCTGAGCGGTGGCCTTGCGTACGCCCTTGACGGGCACCCGGCGCTCACGGGCGGCGGCGTGCACGACGCCGGTCTCCGCCGGGGCGACCGCCTCGGCGACGGGGGCCGGAGCCTCGGCCGGTGCGGCCGGAGCCGCTGCCGGGGCGGCGGCCGCGTGCACGTCCTCGCGGGTGATGATGCCGTCCGGCCCGCTCGGGACGATCGTCGCCAGATCGATCCCGAGGTCCTTGGCCAGCTTGCGCACCGGCGGCTTGGCCAGCGGCCGGCCCGCGGATCCGGCACTCGTGCCGTTCGCGACCGGAGCCACCGGGGCGGCCGGTGCGGGCGCCGTGCGCCCGTTCAGCTCCGCCTGGAGCGCGGCGCTCACGGGCTCCGGCTGGGCCGGAACGCCCGGCTGGGGCTTGCGGGCCCGGCGCTTGGTCGAGGACGGCGCGGCGCCGTAGCCGACCAGCACCGCCTGCCGGCCCTGCGGCTCGGCCTCCTCCTCGGCCTGGGCGGCCTCCTGCGGCGCCTGGACCGCGGCCGGTGCCGTGGCGGGCCCGGCACCGGGGTCGGTGTCCACGGAGATGATGACGGTGCCGACGTCGACGGTGACGCCCTCGCCGAAGTTCAGCTCGTGCACCACCCCGTCGTAGGGAATGGGCAGCTCGACGGCGGCCTTGGCGGTCTCGACCTCACAGACGACCTGGCCGTCGGTGACGGTGTCGCCGGGCTGGACGTACCACTTGAGGATCTCGGCCTCGGTCAGCCCCTCGCCGACGTCGGGCATCTTGAACTCGCGGAAGCGCTGAGCGTTGGCGGTACTTGCAGTCATGGTCACGAACTCTCCTCAAACCCTCAGTACGCCAACGCACGATCAACGGCGTCGAGCACCCGGTCCAGTCCCGGAAGGTACTCGTCCTCCAGACGGGAGGGCGGATACGGGGAGTGGAAACCGCCGACCCGCAGGACCGGGGCCTCCAGGTGGTAGAAGCACCGCTCGGTGATCCGGGCGGCGATCTCGGCACCGGCGCCGAAGAAGACGGGGGCTTCGTGGACGACGACGAGCCGGCCGGTCTTCTGCACCGAGGACTGCACGGTGTCGAAGTCGATCGGGGAGAGCGAGCGCAGGTCGACGACCTCGAGCGACTTGCCCTCCTCGGCCGCGACATTGGCGACGTCCTGGCAGACCTTGACCATCGGACCGTAGGCGGCCAGCGTGAGGTCGGAGCCGGTCCGGGCGATCCGGGCCTTGTGCAGCGGGTCCGGGATCGACTCGGTGTCCAGCCGCGACTTGTCGTGGTAGCGGCGCTTGGGCTCGAAGTAGATGACCGGGTCGTCGCCCGCGATGGCCTGCTGAAGCATCCAGTAGGCGTCGGAGGAGTTCGAGGGAGAAACGATCTTGAGGCCCGCGACATGCGCGAAGAGCGCCTCGGGGGACTCGGAGTGGTGCTCGACCGCACCGATGCCGCCCGCGTACGGGATGCGGATGACGACCGGCACCTTGACCTTGCCCAGCGCGCGGGCGTGCATCTTCGCGAGCTGGGTGACGATCTGGTCGTAGGCGGGGAAGACGAAGCCGTCGAACTGGATCTCGACGACCGGGCGGTAGCCGCGCAGCGCCATGCCGATGGCGGTGCCGACGATGCCGGACTCGGCGAGCGGGGTGTCGATCACCCGGTCCTCGCCGAAGTCCTTCTGAAGTCCGTCGGTGACCCGGAAGACGCCGCCGAGCTTGCCGACGTCCTCGCCCATGACGAGGACCTTGGGGTCGGCCTCCATGGAGGCACGCAGCGACTCATTGATCGCCTTGGCGATGGTGATCTTCTCGAAGACGGCCATGGATCAGTTCCCCTCCGCGACAAGATCGGCGTCGGCGAACGACGCCTGGTACGCGGCGAACTGCGCGCGCTCCTCATCGACGAGCGCATGCCCGTCGGCATAGACATTCTCGAAGATCGCCATGGTGTCCGGGTCGGGCATGGCGCGTACGGCATCGCGGACCCGCTTGCCCAGGGCCTCGCGCTCCTCGTCGATCGACGCGAGATACGCCTCGTCGACCAGGCCCTCGGCCTCCAGGTACGTCCGCAGCCGCAGGATCGGGTCCTTGGCCTCCCAGGCCACCCGCTCCTCGTCCGCCCGGTACTTCGTCGGGTCGTCGGAGGTGGTGTGCGCGCCCATGCGATAGGTGAACGCCTCGATCAGCATCGGGCCCTGACCGGTGCGCGCCCGCTCCAGCGCCGCCTTGGTCACCGCCAGACAGGCCAGTACGTCATTGCCGTCGACCCGTACGCCGGGGAAGCCGAATCCGCGGGCGCGCTGGTAGAGCGGCACCCGGGTCTGCTTCTCGGTGGGTTCGGAAATCGCCCATTGGTTGTTCTGGCAGAAGAACACGACCGGGGCGTTGTAGACCGCGGAGAACGTGAAGGATTCCGCGACATCACCCTGGCTGGAAGCGCCGTCACCGAAATAGGCGATGACCGCGGAATCCGCGCCGTCCTTCTGCACACCCATCGCATAGCCGGTCGCGTGCAACGTCTGGGAGCCGATGACGATCGTGTACAGGTGGAAGTTGTTGCTGTTTGGGTCCCAGCCACCGTGATTGACCCCGCGGAACATGCCCAGCAGGTTCGTCGGGTCGACGCCGCGGCACCACGCCACGCCGTGCTCGCGGTAGGTCGGGAAGACGTAGTCGTCATCGCGCAGCGCGCGGCCGGAGCCGATCTGAGCGGCCTCCTGGCCCAGCAGCGAGGCCCACAGGCCCAGTTCGCCCTGGCGCTGGAGGGTGGTCGCCTCGGCATCGAACTTCCGCGTCAGCACCATGTCGCGGTAGAGGCCGCGCAGTTCTTCGGCGGAAAGGTCGATCGAGTAATCCGGGTGCTCGATCCGCTTGCCTTCGGGCGTCAGCAGTTGTACGAGCTGATCCTGCTCCGCCTCGTCGGGCCGGCCGGAGTTCCGGGCCTTGGCCGGGGACGCCTTCTTTGCCGACGTCGCCTTTTTGGCGGTGGTGCGCTTGCTGCTGCCGCGGGCGTTTTTCCGCTGCGCAGTGCCTTCCACGGTCACGTGCTGCTCCTCCGTCTGTCCGGCCCCCGGGGTCCGCCGGTGGCCGTATTGCGGCTCACCCGGTATCCGATACGGCGCACGGGGTGTGTGCGATCGCGGCCGGCTCCGGGTGGAACAAAGCTCCCGGACAGTGGCCTGCTCATTGCACGTTACCCATTGTCAAAGCCGAAGTGGAAACGGCGCTGACCTGCGATTTTGCTTGGATTTCCAAGTAAATCGCAAAGGTTTGGAACAACTCCTGGTCACAGCGTTGCAGGCCGCCGGGACAACGGCACGTTATATCGGTGACCTGGAGCACGGGAAGAGTTGATGTGTGAGACTGGGTGGGTGCGCGAAGACGGAAAAATCACGGTATTCCTGCTCGACGACCACGAAGTTGTCCGGCGCGGCGTCCACGAAATGCTCTCGGTCGAGGAGGACATCGTGGTGGTCGGCGAGGCCGGCACCGCCGCAGATGCCCTGGTCAGGATCCCGGCGACCCGTCCGGACGTGGCGGTGCTCGATGTCCGGCTGCCCGACGGGAGCGGAGTCGAGGTCTGTCGCGAGATCCGTTCGCAGGACGAGGACATCAAATGCCTGATGCTCACCTCGTTCGCGGATGACGAAGCCCTTTTCGATGCGATCATGGCCGGTGCGTCCGGTTATGTCCTCAAGGCCATCCGGGGGAACGAACTGCTCTCCGCGGTACGCGAGGTGGCGGCCGGGAAGTCACTGCTCGACCCCGTGGCCACCGCCCGGGTGCTGGAGCGGCTGCGCGACGGCAAGGCCGCCAAGGGCGACGACCGGCTGGCGAGCCTCACCGACCAGGAGCGCCGGATCCTCGATCTGATCGGCGAGGGAATGACCAATCGCGCCATCGGCGAACGGCTCCATCTCGCCGAGAAAACGATCAAGAATTACGTTTCCAGTCTGCTGTCCAAGCTCGGAATGGAACGCCGCTCCCAGGCCGCCGCCTATGTCGCCCGAATGCAGGCGGAACGGCACTGAACAGCCCGCGGAATGACGGCGCGCACCCCGGCGCAGAATGCCGCGGAGGCGCTGCGGCCAATGCCATCGGCAAGCTCCGCCGAAACGTAAACCGGGGTGCCATCCGCCGCTGTGCGCACTCTGCGTAAGGCTTTCCCGCACACCCACTCCGACGGGCGTAGTTGATCTAACATCTGGCGCGTGCTGCGCTCATCTGTAGTCCGGACGGCGGCGACGCCCGACAGAGACACCCTCGGATCTTTGCTCCGCCACTACGCAGGAGCCGGTGCGCCGCTGTCCTGTGAACCCGTCGCCGAGGGCCTGCTCAACCACGGCTACTTCCTCGCCACCACCCGCGGCCGCTACTTCCTCAAGCACCACCTCGACGGCGACCACGCAGCCCTCACCCGCCAGCACCGCGCCACCTACCGCCTCGCCGCGCTGGGGCTGCCGGTCGCCCCGCCCATCGCCCATACGGACGGCCGCACCGTCACGGTCCTCGACGGCCGCTGCTACGCGCTGCACCCCTGGGTCGAAGGCCGCCACCTCGGCGGCGCCGCGCTGACCCGCGACCAGTCCCGGCGGCTCGGCGCGCTGCTCGGGCTGGTGCACACCGCACTGGAGGAGGTCATGGCGGACGAGCCGCACCCGCCCCGGCCACCCTGCGCGGACGCCGGCGCCGACCCCGAGCGGACCTTCGAGACGATCGAGGAGCTGCTGGCCCTGGCCCGCGGCGCCCGGCCGCGCACCAGCTTCGACGAGCTCGCCGAACATCGTCTGCTGGAGCGCCGGGCCCTGCTGGCGCAGCAGGCGCACCGCCGGCCGGCCCCGGGTGCGGAGCCCCCCGCGGGCTGGGTGCACGGCGACTTCCACCCGCTGAATGTGCTCTACCGGGGCACCGAGCCGACCGCGATCGTCGACTGGGACCGGCTGGGCGTCCAGCCGCGCGCCGAAGAGGCGGTACGCGCCGCCGCGATCTTCTTCGTACGCCCCTGCGGCACGCTGGACCTGGGCAAGGTGGCGGCGTACGCGGGCGCCTACCGCAGGGCGTGCGGGGCCGGTGCCGAGGAGCTCGCGGCGGCCGTCCACCGGGTGTGGTGGGAGCGGCTGAACGACTTCTGGATGCTCACCTGGCGCTACCAGCTGGGCGACCGCCGCACCGATCCACAATTCCCGGCGGCGGCCGCCCTGGCCGTCTGGTGGACCCGCGAGTACCGGGCCGTACGGAACGCGTTCACCCGCTGAAGCGGGGGACGCCCGTCAGCCGGTCGTGCCCGAGGTCAAGCCGCCGGTGTCCGAGCCGCCGTCAGCGGTGCCGCCGTCGGCGGTGCCCCCGTCAGCGGTCCCGCCGGTGGGGTCGGTGGGATCGGTGGGGCCGGTCGGCGGCTCGGACGTCGGAGGCTCGGACGTCGGCGGCTCCGACGTCGGCGGCTCCGAGGTCGGCGGCTCGGACGTCTCCGGCGTGCTGGGCTGCTCGGACGGCGGCTGGGAGTAGGTGCCGCCGTCACCGGTGTCCTCGGGCTCGGTCTCCGGAGCGCTCGGCTCCTCCGACGGCGGCTCGCTCGTCTTGTCGTCCTCCGACGGCGTCGGCGACTGCGAGGTGGGCGTCTCGTGCTTCTTGCCCTCACCGCCGGTGTTCTGGAGCGCGAAGGCCACACCCACCGCGATGGCGATCACCGCCAGCGCCGCGATCAGCCAGACCTTGCCGCGGCCGCTCTTGGTCCCGCGGGGTCCGCCGTCGAAACCGCCGTCGTCGTCCCGCATACCGGGCGACAGAATCGGCTGCGCCGTGGTCTGGCCGGCGTCGGGGTGCGGCAGCGCCGTGGTGGCCGCGGTGCCCATGGCCGGGCCGAGGCCGCCCTCGTGCATGGCGACCGGGCCGGTGCTCCAGGTGCCGGTGTGCCCGCCCTGCTCATGCAGCATCTGGAGCGAGTACTGGACCAGGCCGCGCATCTCCTCGGCGGACTGGAAACGGTCGTCGGGGTCCTTCGCGAGCGACCGCATGACCAGGCCGTCCAGCTCCGGCGGCACCGCGTCGGTGGTCTGGGACGGCGCCACCGGCATGTCCTGCACATGCTGGTAGACGACCGAGAGCGGGGTCTCGCCGGTGAACGGCGGCCGCAGCGTGAGGAGTTCGTAGAGCAGACAGCCGGTGGCGTAGAGGTCGGAGCGGGTGTCGACGGTCTTGCCGAGCGCCTGCTCCGGGGAGAGGTACTGGGGGGTGCCCATGACCATGCCGGTCTGGGTCATGGTCGACTGGGCGCCGTGCAGTGCACGGGCGATGCCGAAGTCCATGACCTTGACGGCGCCGCTGTTCGTGATGATCACGTTCGCGGGCTTGATGTCACGGTGCACGATGCCGTGCTGGTGGCTGTAGGCCAGCGCCTCCAGCACACCGGAGACGATGATCAGCGCCTGGTCCGGCGGCGGGGCGTCGGCGTTGAGCAGCAGATCGCGGATGGTGTGGCCCTCGACCAGCTCCATCACGATGTACGGCACGGTGTTGCCGCCGACCAGGTCCTCACCGGAGTCGTAGACCGCGACCACGGCGTGGTGGTTCAGCCCGGCCACGGACTGTGCCTCCCGCGTGAACCGGGCCTTGGAGACCGGGTCCTCGGCGAGGTCTGCACGCAGCAGCTTCACGGCGACGGTACGGCCGAGACGGACGTCCTCGGCTGCGAAAACCTCCGCCATGCCGCCACGGCCGAGCCGTCGCGTGAGCCGGTAGCGGCCATCGCCGACCAGCCCGCCGTTGCCCCACATCTCCGGTGCGTCGGGGATATTGGAGCCGGTGGCCTGAGGATCGGACGGGCCCTGGGGGCTCTGCGTCGGTGCCATCGGTCCTCGCCGTCGAATCGATCCGCATGAGAGCGGTAAGGTCATCGGTCTTCGCTAGAGCACGCTACAGGTTCCACGACACCCACCGGTCCGTCGTGGACCGGCCATCACACCCGCCGGATGCCAAATATCGCAAGTTCACCGGGGGTAATCGGGCGCCAAAAGGTCGCACCGCCGTGACGGGATCTTGCACATCTGGTCACGGAACGGGCACACAGCTTGACGTGTCCGAGGCCTGCGGCAGACTTGGCTGCGAAATTGCAGATTTTGATCGCTATACGTACGGGTAGTGCGGCCTAGGGGGAAGCAAAACGATGAGCCAGGACGGCGCTCAGGGCCAATTCGAGGGCCGTTCGGTCGGCGGAGGACGTTACCAGCTTCGTGATCTTCTCGGCGCGGGCGGAATGGCTTCCGTACACCTCGCCTACGACAGCGTGCTGGACCGCGAGGTCGCGATCAAGACGCTGCACACCGAGCTCGGACGCGAGCAGGCCTTCCGCGAGCGCTTCCGCCGCGAGGCCCAGTCCGTGGCGAAGCTCACGCACACCAATATCGTCTCCGTCTTCGACTCCGGTGAGGACGAGCTCGACGGCGCCATGGTGCCGTACATCGTCATGGAGTACGTCGCGGGGCAGCCGCTGCGCTCCGATCTGGACACCGACGTCGCCCAGCATGGCGCGATGCCGACGGAAAAAGCCTTGAAGATCACGGCCGATGTCCTGGCCGCGCTCGAGGTCAGCCATGAAATGGGCCTGGTCCACCGGGACATCAAGCCCGGCAATGTGATGCTGAACAAACGCGGCGTCGTCAAGGTCATGGACTTCGGTATCGCCCGTGCCATGCAGTCCGGTGTGACGTCCATGACGCAGACCGGCATGGTCGTCGGCACCCCGCAGTATCTGTCGCCCGAGCAGGCGCTGGGCCGCGGTGTGGATGCCCGCTCCGACCTCTACTCCGTCGGCATCATGCTCTTCGAGCTGCTGACCGGCCAGCTGCCGTTCGACGCGGACTCCCCGCTCGCCATCGCCTACGCCCACGTCCAGGAAGAGCCCCCGGTCCCGTCGAGCATCAACAGCTCGCTGCCGCCGGCCGTGGACGCGCTGGTGGCCCGTGCGCTGAAGAAGAACCCCAACGAACGGTTCCCCACCTCCGAGGCGATGCGGGACGAGTGTCTGCGGATCGTCGGGTCCGGGCAGTCCGGTTCGACGCCGCTGATCATCAGTGAGGGTCCGCGGGCCCGCACCAGCGGTGCGTCGGTCTCCTCCGCGGTCTTCCCCACCGCCTCCGGCAACCCGCACACCCCGGCCCCGCCGAGCGTGCAGCAGCCGTACCAGCCGACGCAGGCGGCCCCCTTCGGCCCCTCGACGCCTCCGCCCCTGCCGCCGAACAACACCTACCCGACGCCCGCGCCGGGCCCCGTTCCGGGTCCGGCGCCGTTCAATACCGGTGGCTACCAGCCCGCGGCCTACACCCCGCCCCCGGTGACGGCCTCCATGCCGTCGGCCGGCGGTCCCGCCCCGCGGAAGAACAACAGCGCGGTGATCGTCGTCTCGGCGGTCATCGGGGTCGTCGTGGTCACCGCGATCGCGATCGGGATCGGTCTGAGCGCCGGTTCCAGCGACGACAACGGCGGGGACCTCAGCCCGACGTCGGCGTACTCCGACACCGCCTCGCCGACCGAGAGCGTCCGGCCCGAGGACAAGACGGCGACGATCCTGACGTCCGAGTGCACCAACCCGACCAAGAGCTCCGTCGACCCGCGCAAGATCCTTGTTCCGTCGTTCCGCTTCAAGAACCTGGACTCGGTCAAGAAGTGCATCGAGGCGGCGGGCTGGAAGTACAAGGTCGTCGCCCACGAGGACAGCTCGCTCTGGGGCAAGAACACCGTCACCAACCAGAGCCCGTCCTCCGACTGGTGGTACCCGAACAAGAACGACGCCATCGAGCTGACCGTCTCGACCGGCCGCAGCGACTGACGGCGACGGCCCACGGGCTCCCGGACATGACGGAGGGGCCGGCACGCGGACTGCGTGCCGGCCCCTTCCGTCTGTCCTGGTGCTACGGCCGGCCGGTGCTCCGGCAGGCTCATGGGCCCCGGGCTCAGAGGTACGGGCCCGAGCGGGCGCCGCCGTGACCGGGCGTGCCCTCCTCGCCGTCCATCGGAACGGCACCGGGCGGCAGCGCACGGCGCATCGACTCCAGCTGGGCGCGGGCCGCCATCTGCTGGGCGAACAGTGCGGTCTGAATGCCGTGGAAGAGACCCTCCAGCCAGCCGACCAGCTGGGCCTGGGCGATCCGCAGCTCCGCATCCGTCGGCACCGATTCATCGGTGAACGGCAGCGACAGCCGCTCCAGCTCCTCGACCAGCTCGGGTGCCAGGCCGTCCTCCAGCTCCTTGACCGAGCTGGAGTGGATCTCCTTGAGCCGGACCCGGCTCGCCTCGTCCAGAGGAGCGGCCTTCACCTCCTCCAGCAACTGCTTGATCATGCTGCCGATGCGCATGACCTTCGCAGGCTGTTCGACCATGTCCGTCAAGGGGGTCTCCCGGGATTCTTCGCCGTCTTCCCCGCCGCCGGAGCCCGCGCCGCCGAGCGCCATGCCGTCCGGGCCGACCACCAGGACGTGCGGATTCTCCTGCGACCGTTCATTCATCGGCATATCCATGCCGCCATTCTCTCGTACGCGGGCTCCAGGCAAGTGGTGCCCCGGGGAGAAGGTGATCCACCCTTTCCGAGCGGACCCGGCCGCCGCTGTTTCACGTGAAACAGCGGATTCTCGCCGTTTCACGTGAAACCACCGAAATCATCAGCCCCGGCGCAGCCGCAGGGCGAAAAAGGCCAGCCCCAGACCGGTGAGAGCGAGGCCGGCCCCCATCGGGAGAACCCGCTCGACCGGCGCCACGGGGGTGTCCATGGCGTACGGGGTCGCCGTGGCCGCCGCATCGTCCTCCGCGCTCTCCCGCGCGGAGCCACGCCTCTCCGGGGCGGGCGTCGGGAGGGGCGGCAATGCCTCGTAGGTGTGCCGGCTGAACCGGTCCGCGACGTCGTAGCGGTGCGAAGGAGCGGGCTGGGACGGGGCGGCCGCTGCCGCGTGGGATTCGGACGCCGTGGGCTTGCGGCGCTTCTTCGGGGCGCGCCGACCGGGCCGGGCGTGCGCACGGTCGGCGTCGGACGATCCCGCCGCGTCCGGGTGTCGATGCCTGCCGGGCCTGGGGAAGTCGGCACTGCCGCCGTCGGACCCTGAGATGTCGTACGGCGGACCCGGCACGGGGAAGCCTGGGCCGAACGAGTGATGCGGGTGGTGGTGCCACCGTCCGTGCCCGCGGAGCCCCCCGAAGTGGTGGTGATGCGACGGCCGGTGCGGAACGCCCGGAAAGGCGTCCGGCAGGCCGGGGTAGCGGTCCGGCAGCGCCGGGGCCCCTGGGTGGCCCCGGTGCCCGGCACGCACCCGGCCCCCTCCGGCCCCGGGCCCCTCGACCGGCGGCGGGCCGATCGCGAAGTCATCGAACCCGTCCAGACCGAAGCCGTCCGCGCCACCGGGGACGTCATCGGGCTGATCGCCCGGGCGGGCGAGAAGCGGGGGACGGTCGACCGGAGTGGCCCGCCGGTCGACGGCCGCCGCGGAGGTGGCTCCTATCGGTACGGGCAGCACGACGGCAGCCACCAACAGACCGGTGGCGATGCGCGAACGGAAACCTGGAGCGACCACAGTGCCCCTCCCGTGCCGAGCCGTCGAGTGACCTGCCCAGCGTCACATGTGATGAGATTCACGGCATCTTGGACATATCGGGCGGGTTACCGGGCGCCTACGCGGGAGGGCCGGGGGCGGCCGGGGGTTCAGACCGTCAGCACGACCTTGCCGACATGGGCACTCGCGTCCACGACCCGGTGTGCCTCGGCGGCGTCCGCCATCGGCAGGCCGCGGTCCACGACCGGCCGGACCTGACCGTTAGCGATCAGCGGCCAGACGTGTTCGCGTACCGCGGCGACGATGGCCGCCTTCTCGTTCAGCGGGCGGGCGCGCAGCCCGGCGCCGGTGATCGCGGCGCGCTTGGCCATCAGTGCCGCGAGATTCAGCTCCGCCTTCACCCCACCCTGAAGCCCGATGATCGCCAGCCGGCCACTGACCGCCAGCGCCTTCACGTTCCGCTGGAGGTACTTGGCGCCGATGATGTCGAGGATGACGTCCGCGCCCGTGCCGTCGGTGGCCTTGCGGATCTCCTGGACGAAGTCCTGTTCGCGGTAGTCGATGAGGATGTCCGCGCCCAGCTCGGCGCAGCGGGCCAGCTTCTCGGGGCCGCCCGCGGTCACCGCGACCCGTGCGCCGACGGCCTTCGCGAGCTGGATCGCCATCGTGCCGATGCCGCTGGCACCGCCGTGGACCAGCAGCGTCTCGCCGGGCCGCAGGTGCGCGATCATGAAGACGTTCGACCAGACCGTGCAGGTCACCTCGGGCAGCGCGGCGGCCGTGACCAGGTCCACGCCGGACGGCACCGGCAGCACCTGACCGGCCGGGACGGCGACCTTCTCCGCGTATCCGCCGCCCGCCAGCAGCGCACACACCTCGTCGCCGACGGCCCAGCCGTGCACCCCGGGGCCGAGCGCGCTGATCCGCCCCGAGCACTCCAGACCTGGGTAGGGGGAGGAGCCGGGCGGCGGGTCATAGAAGCCCTGGCGCTGGAGCAGGTCCGCGCGGTTCACGGCGCTGGCCGCGACCTCGATCAGGACCTCGCCCTCGGCGGGCTGCGGATCGGGCACGTCCGCCCAGACAAGTGCTTCGGGGCCACCGGGCTCCGGGATTGTGATCGCTCGCATGGGCGCGAGGCTACTCGCCGTCCGCGCACGGAGCGAAGGTGCGGGGGCCGACGACTACCACCGGGTCGGCCATCCGCCCCCGCACGACGTGCGGTTATTCATCCGCGCGGCGCATCGGGGCGACGCCGGTACCGGGGAGGGTCGGCTTGGCGGACTGCTTGCCGGAGTGGTCCGCCGCCTCCGCCGGGGCGGCCCGCACGATGGTGATCAGACGGTCCGTGCTCTGGAGCGGACTGGCCTCCGGATCGTCGTAGCCGAGGAGCCGGTGGCCACGCAGCACGGACACGACCAAGTCGTCGGTCTCCCGTACGGACTTGCCGACTTCCGCCTTCACCACCGTGCGTTCCACCAGGTCGAGGCCGCTGCCCTGCTGGATGAGGTCCTCCATGACGGTGCCCGCGCTGGGGCTGTGCACGGAGAGCCCCAGCAGCCGGCCGGCCGCACTGGCCGATGTGATCACGGAGTTGGCGCCGGACTGCCGCAGCAGCGGGGCGTTCTCCTCCTCCCGCACCGCTGCGACGATGTTCGCCCGCTTGTTGAGCTGACGGGCGGTCAACGAGACCAGCACGGCGGTGTCATCGCGCTGGGTGGCGATCACGACCTGGTGGGCGCGCTGGACCTCGGCCCGGAGGAGCACATCGCTGCGGGTCGCATCGCCGACCACCCCCGCGAACCCGTCGGCCACCGCCGCGTCGATCACTTTGCTGCTGGGGTCGACGATGACGATGCGGTCGCGGTGCAGCCCCGTCACACACAGGGTCTGGGCGGCGGACCGGCCCTTCGTCCCGAAGCCGACGATGACGGTGTGGTCGCGCAAGGCGTTTCTCCAGCGTTTCAGTTGCCACTGCTCGCGGGTGCGCTCGGTGAGCACTTCCAGTGTGGTGCCGACCAGGATGATCAGGAAGAGCACCCGGAGCGGCGTGATGAGCAGGATGTTCAGCAGCCGCGCGTTGTCGCCGTACGGGACGATGTCGCCGTATCCCGTGGTCGAGAGCGTGACGGTCGCGTAGTAGAAGCAGTCGAGCAGGTCGACCCGGCCGTCGGCGTTGTCGTGATACTGATCGCGGTCGATCCAGACGATGAGGACCGTCGCGAGCAGTACGAGCAGCGCCATCAGCAACCGGCGGGCGACCTGCCGCAGCGGCGGCTTGGGGGCACGGCGCGGCAGCAGCACCCGGTGCGAACGGTCCTCGGGCACCTCCCGCGCCGCGGCATCCTGGGACGGGAGTTTCACGCGCGGCCTCCGGTGGCCTGAGGGGGGTCGTACGGGTCCCCGGGGGCGGCCCAGCCGGGCGTCCAGCCCGCCGACCAGCCTGCTGACCAGGGCAGTTCCAGGATTTCGAGTGCGGTCCCGCGCTCCGCGCCCCCGGGCGGGACGACGGCCAGCGCATCGGCGGCGGCGATCCCGCGCAGCATGGCCGGGCCGTGGAAGCGCAGGGGTACCGCCGTCAGCCCGTGCCGCTCGTCGTCGCGGTAGGCCACCGGGACGAGCCGGGTGTCCTGCGGATGCCCGGTGACCGCGGCGGCCAGCGGCGTGCGGTACGGCGCGGCGGGACGGCGGGCGGCGAGCGTACGGAGCAACGGTTCGGCGAGGGTGAGCAGGCCGGAGACGGCGGCGAGGGGGTTGCCCGGCAGGCCGACGAGGTACCGGCGCGGGGCCAGACGGGCCAGCAGCATGGGGTGCCCGGGGCGTACCGCCACCCCGTCCACCAGCACCTCCGCCTCAAGCCCGCGCAGTGTGGGGTGCACATGGTCGACCGGGCCCGATGCGGTACCGCCCGTCGTGATCACCACGTCGGCGGTGGAGTCGGCGAGGGCGGCGTACAACGCGTCGGCGTCGTCCGCGAGATGGCGCGGCGGCGCCGCCTCGACGCCCAGCGCATGCAGCCAGGGAGCGAGCATCGGGCCGAGGGCATCACGGATCCGGCCATCCCGCGGCAGTCCCTCGTCCAGCAACTCGTCACCCAGGACGAAGACTTCGGCACGTGGTCGGCGGTAGGCGGTCAGCTCGTCGTAGCCGGCCGCCGCGGCCAGGCCGAGGACGGCGGGGGTCACCAGGGCGCCCGCGGGCAGCAGTTGGTCGCCGCGGCGGCACTCCTGGCCGCGCGGGCGGATGTCCTGGCCGGGCGGCGCGGGCCGTGGTGCGTACAGCCGTCGCCCGCCGTCGCTCAGCTCACGGACCTCACCGTGCTCGCTGCGCAGTACGGCGGTGGCGCCGGACGGCACCCGCGCGCCGGTGGCGATGGGGATCGCATGGCCGTCGAGGAGCGCCTCGGCGGGGGCGTGACCGGCGAGGATGCCGGACGGGGGGCCCGCCTCGGATGCGTCGGCGGGCCGGTCCAGGCGCCAGGGGCCGGGGCCGGCGACGGCCCAGCCGTCCATCGCGGAGGTGTCGAACGACGGCAGATCGGTGAGCGCGGTGAGGGGTGCGGCGAGCGTACGGCCGAGCGTCGCGCCGAGTGCCGAGGTCTCGGGTGCGAGCGGCCCGGGGGCGGCGCGCTCGGCGAGGCGGCGGGCGGTGTGCCAGGGGACGGCGGCCGGGGTGGGGCGCGGGCCGGGGCCGATGGGAGGCGCGGGGTCCACGGGGCCGGAGGGGCCGCTGCGGGCGGCGGCGGGGTCGTCCGGCGAGAAGGGGTCGTCCGGCGTGTACGGGGCGTCGCCGCCGCCGGTCGCGGAGGAGGCGGCCGCCACGGCCCCGCCGGCGGCGTACGGCGCGGTGACGGTCGTGATCCCGGGCCCGTCACCGGGCCGTACGCGCAGCGGTGCCGTGCCGTTGGCCAGCGCGAGCGCATCGTCGAAGGGGTCGCCGTCGCCCTCGGCCGAGGGTTTGTCCCACAGTCGGCCCACCATGCCGCCGGCCTCCCCGCCCCACTCCCCGTCGGTCATTCCGCGGGCTTCGCTTCGGCACCCGTGGCGCCACCGGCGTCGGACGCGTCCTCGGCCTCGGCCGCCCAGCGGTGGGCCAGCGCGGCGGCCCGGTCGGCCAGTTCCTGCACATCGCGGTCCTGGCGGCCCGCCGCATAACCGATCAGAAAGGTCGTCAGCGGCGCGGCGGGGCGGGCCACGCCGTGGGCCGCGTCCCGCGCGAGATCGAGAAGCGCCGCCGTGTCGACATCGAGCTCGATGCCCAGTTCGGCCTTGACTGCGGTGATCCATTCGTCCAGCACGTTCCCATGCTCCCTGATACGGGCGCGTGCCGCGCTGATGTCCTCCCAGGTGTCGCAGTCGAAGGAGGCCGTGGCGGTGGGGTCCGGGACCCGTTCGAGCTCCAACTCGGCCAGCAGCGCGCGCAGCGGGAGCCCGGCCAGGCTGCCGTGTACCGCCCGTATGCGCGCCAGCGCGCGGCGCAGCGGCTCGGCCCGGTAGGCGGCGACCAGCGGCTGGTCCCGTCCCGAGGCGTCCCGGAGCATCGCCCCGTCGCGCGGCGCGGGACTCCCGCCGGGTCCGGCAGCGCCTGGCGGGTGCGTCGCCGCCAGGAGGTCCCGTGCCGTCCCGGCCGTCAGAAACGGGAGATCGGCGGAGAGAACGAGCACCGTGGGGGCGGTGGTGTGTCGCAGACCGGCGTCCAGTGCGGCGAGCGGGCCGCCGCCGGGCGGGTCCTCCAGGGCGTGGACGACGGCGCGGGTCGTGGGGCGGGCGGGGCCGACCACGACGGTCGTCGCCGCGTCGGGGCAGGCGGCGAGCACCCGGTCCAGCAGCGGCCGGCCGCCGACGGACAGGGCGGGTTTGTCCGCCCCGCCGAGCCGCCGGGCGGCGCCGCCGGCCAGCACGACGAGGTCGTGATCGGTGTGCTCGTTCACCCCTTGAGTATCGCCGGGGCCACCCGGTTCACACCGCTGCCGGATCGACAGCGGATGTCGGCTCCGCCACAGCGGGCGCGGCCGGGGCGGCCGGTGGCCTCGCTGCTGCCTCCGGCCGCGCTCCTGTCACAGCGTCCGGAGCAACAGCGCGGGCTGCTCCACGCAGTCGGCCACGAACCGGAGGAAGCCGCCGGCGGTGCCGCCGTCGCACACCCGGTGATCGAAGGTGAGCGAGAGCTGGACGACCTGCCGGACGGCCAACTCGCCTTCGTGTACCCAGGGTTTGTCGGCTATCCGGCCGATGCCGAGCATCGCCGCCTCGGGGTGGTTGATGATCGGCGTGGAGCCGTCGACGCCGAACACGCCGTAGTTGTTGAGGGTGAAGGTGCCGTGCGTCAGCTCGGCCAGGGTGAGCCCGCCGGCCCTGGCGGTCTCGGTGAGCCGGGCGATCTCGGCGGACAGCTCCTCGACCGTACGGGCATGGGCGTCCCGGACGACCGGCACCACCAGGCCACGGTCGGTCTGCGCCGCGAAGCCCAGATGGACGGCGGGCAGCCGGACGATCTCCTGGGCCTTGGTGTCGACGGTGGAGTTGAGCGCCGGGAACCGGGCGAGCGCGGCCGTACAGATCCGGGCCAGCACGGCCAGCAGCGACACCTTGGGGGCGCCCGGCACATTCATCGCCCTACGGGCGGCGAGCAGCTCGGTGGCATCGGCCTCCACCCAGCAGGTCGCCTCCGGGATCTCCCGGCGGCTGCGGCTGAACTTCTCGGCGGCCGCACCGAGCATCCCCTTCAGCGGGATCCGCTCCTCACCCGCCACGGCACCGGTCCCGGTCGCGGCCCCGACGGCCGTCGCAGCCCCGGCCCGCGCCCCGCCCGTCACACCGGCACCGGTCGTCGCGTCGGCACCGACAGTGGTGGTGGCTGCTCCGGCGGCGGCCGTCTCCCGCTCCTGCCGCGCCCGGATCGCGCACTCGACATCCGTACGGAGGATCAGCCCGTCCCGTCCGGACCCCGTCAACTCCCGCAGATCCAGGCCGTTTTCCCGCGCCATCCGGCGCACCAGCGGGGAGATGACGGCCACCGTACGGCTGTCGTCCTCCAGCGCACCGGCCCCGGCCGGCCCGGAGACCCCGGTGACGCCGACCGCCCCCAAGGCCGTTGCCCCAGCGGCAACCACCCCTGAACCACCGGGCGTCCCTTCGGCCGCTCCGGTCCCGGCCGAGCCGTCCGCCACCCCGCCGGGCGGCCGTGGCACTCCCGCCATGAGGCCCGCTCCGGGCCCCGGCCGGATACGGCGCCGACGCGCCGCCGCCGCACTCGTGCCGTACCCGACGAGCACATTCCCGGACCCGGCATCCGCCGCACCGTCCGCGGGCGCCCCCGAGGCCCCACCGGCAGCCGGCGCGGTCGACGCACCCGCATCGGGCGCACCGCCTTCCGCACCCGCCCCGGAGTCCGGTCCCGTCCCCGGGCCGGCCGCCGCGAGGTCATCCGGCACGGCCCCCACGGCGACGGTCACCAGCGGTGCCCCCACCGGGACCTCGGCCCCCTCCTCGCCGAAGCGGGCGGTCACCACGCCCCCATACGGGCACGGCACCTCCACCATCGCCTTGGCGGTCTCGACCTCCACCACCGGCTGGTCGATGGCCACCACCTCGCCGACCTCGACCATCCATTGCACGATCGTCGCCTCGGTGAGGCCCTCCCCCAGGTCGGGCAGGGTGAATTCGCGGACCACGGCCATCACTCACCACGTCCCTCGGTCCAGTCCGACTCCCACTGGAGGCGGGCGACGGTGTCCAGAATCCGGTCCACGCCCGGCAGGTGGTGCCGCTCCAGCATCGGCGGCGGATACGGGATGTCGAAGCCGGCGACCCGCAGCACCGGCGCTTCCAGGTGGTGGAAGCAGCGTTCGGTAATACGGGCGGCGATCTCGCCGCCGGGGCCGCCGAAGCCGTTGGACTCATGGACGACCACGGCCCGCCCGGTCCGCCGCACCGAGGCACAGACCGTCTCGTCGTCGAACGGCATCAGGGACCGCAGATCGACCACTTCCAGGTCCCAGCCCTCGGCGCGGGCGGCCTCGGCGGCCTCCATGCAGACCGGGAGCGACGGGCCATAGGTGATCAGCGTGGCGCTGCTGCCGCGGCGCCGGATCTCGGCCCGCCCCAGGGGCGCGACCTCGGTGGGCGCGTCGGGCGACCAGTCGGCCTTGGACCAGTACAGCCGCTTGGGCTCGAGGAAGACGACCGGGTCGTCGGAGGCGATCGCGGCGCGCAGCAGTCCGTAGGCGTCCTCGACGGTCGCCGGGGTGACCACCTGGAGCCCCGGGGTGGCGAGGTAATACGCCTCGGAGGAGTCGCTGTGGTGCTCGACGCCGCCGATTCCGCCGCCATAGGGGACACGGATGGTCAGCGGCATCGTGAGCGCGCCGTGGGTGCGGTTGCGCATCCGGGCGACATGGCTGATCAGCTGCTCGAAGGCCGGGTAGGCGAACGCGTCGAACTGCATCTCGACGACCGGCCGCAGCCCGTACATCGCCATACCGACGGCGGTGCCCAGGATGCCGGCCTCAGCGAGCGCGGTGTCCGTGCAGCGGTCCTCGCCGAATTCCTTGGCGAGGCCGTCGGTGACCCGGAAGACGCCGCCCAGGGTGCCGACGTCCTCGCCCATGACATGCACGGACGGGTCGTCGGCCATGGCGTCGCGCAGCGCGCGGGTCAGCGCCTGCGCCATGGTGGCGGGCTTGCGCGCGGTCGCCGGAGCGGTGGTCGTCATGGCCTGGCCTCCTCGGCGGACCCCTCGGTGCCCGCTGCGTCCTCGGTGTGTCCGGCGGCCTCGGCGTCCAGCTCGGCACGCAGCTGTGCGGCCTGGGCACGCAGTTGGCTGGTCTGCTCGGCGAATACGTGGGTGAACAGGTCCATCGGGTCCACCTCCGGGTCGGCGTTCATCCGCTCCCGGAGGTCGGCGGCCAGCTGCTCGGCACCGTCCCGGGTGGCGCCGACGAAATCATCCGTCAGCAGATCGCGGGCGGCCAGCTCGCGCTCCAGCAGGGCTATCGGGTCGTGTGCCTTCCAGGTCTCGACCTCGGCATCGCTGCGGTAGCGGGTGGCGTCATCGGCGTTGGTGTGCGCCTCGATGCGGTAGGTGACGGCCTCGATGAGGGTGGGGCCACCGCCCCTGCGGGCCCGCGCCACGGCCTCGCTGAGCACCTCGTGCATCGCGGGGGCGTCATTGCCGTCGACCAGGCGGCCCGGCATGCCGTAGCCGACCGCCTTGTGGGCGAGGGACGGAGCGGCGGTCTGCTTGGCGAGCGGCACGGAGATCGCGAAGCCGTTGTTCTGGACGAGGAAGACGACCGGCGCCTGCCAGACCGCCGCGAAATTCAGCGCCTCGTGGAAGTCGCCCTCGCTCGTGCCGCCGTCGCCGACCATTGCCAGCGCGACCACCTCGTCGCCCTTGAGGCGGGCGGCGTGCGCCAGGCCCACGGCATGCGGGAGCTGGGTGGCGAGCGGGGTGCACAGGGGGGCGATGCGGTGTTCGTGCGGGTCGTAGCCGTTGTGCCAGTCGCCGCGCAGCAGGGTCAGGGCCTGTACGGGGTCGAGCCCGCGGGCCACGGCGGCGAGGGTGTCGCGGTAGCTGGGGAAGAGCCAGTCCCGGTCTTCGAGGGCCAGCGCCGCGGCGACCTCGCAGGCCTCCTGGCCGGTGGAGGACGGGTAGACCGCGAGGCGTCCCTGCCGGGTGAGGGCCGTGGCCTGGGCGTTGTACCGGCGGCCGCGGACCAGCTGGGTGTACAGCCGGGTCAGGAGTCCGGAGTCGAGCCGGGCGGCGGCGTCCGTGCCCAGGAGGCGGTAGGGCTCCGCGTCGGGCAGGAGGGGCGTGGGGTCGACGCGCGGCCGCCAGGCGGGCGGCGGACCGGCCAGGCTGCTCTTGTTCCTGCTGCTGCCGGGCTGCTCAAGGACCGTCATGTCGAGCACCTCCTCGGATCGAAGGGGGTGGCGCCAGGCGCCTCATAGGGGTGGTGTGCGGGCGGCGGGCGGGCAGGATGGAATCGGCCAGGGCGGGTACGCCCTGCCCTACCGATTGTTCGGTCGCTGATGCATTTTGGCTACAGGCGGGCTCAGCCTGTGGACAAACGGTTCTCCACAGCTTGAGATGAAGCCAGGGCGTCCACCAAGGGGAGGCGGGACCATATGCCGGACGAACAGATGGCCAATTCCGGCGGGCAACCGGCGACGGCAGCCGGCCCGCCACCGACGCCCTCCGCCCCGCCCTCGCCGGCCGCACGCCCGCTGGACACCATCGACCGCTCGATCCTGCGCATGCTCCAGACCGACGGCCGGGCCTCGATACGCTCCGTGGCCGAGCGGGTGCATGTCTCGCGCGCCAATGCCTACGCCCGGATCAACCGGCTGATCGACGACGGGGTGATCCGCGGCTTCAGCGCCCTCATCGACCAGGAACGGGCAGGTCAGGGCGCCTCCGCCTACATCACGCTGAAGATCGTGCAGAACTCCTGGCGGACCGTGCGCAAGCAGCTCACGGCGCTGCCGGGGGCCACGCATATCGCGCTGGTCAGCGGCGATTTCGATGTGCTGCTGCTGGTCCACACCAAGGACAACCGCGAGCTGCGCGAGCTGGTCCTGACCCGTATCCAGTCGATACCGGAAGTCCTGAGCACCCGCACCCTGCTGGTCTTCGAGGAGACCGACCTCGGCCCCGAGGAGGAATGACCGGCCGGGCCGCCGCCGGGGCTCACCGGGCGCCGCCTCAGGGGGCCGGGGCCCCTGGATCACGGGGCCCAGGGGCCGTCCGATCGCGCGGATCAGGGCTTGCGCAGCCCCGCGAACGCCGTACGCACCACGGCCTCGGCGACCTCGTCACGGCTCGCCGAGCCGCCCCGCCCCGGCCGGTACCACTCCACAATCGAGTTGATCATGCCGAAGAGCAGCCGGGTGGCCAGCCGGATGTCCACGTCGTCCCGTAGGTCGCCGTCGGCGGCGGCCTGCTTGAGCAGGTCGGACACCTCGTGGTCGAACTCCCGGCGGCGCTCCATGGCCCAGCGCTCGGTGTCCGTGTTTCCGCGCACCCGCAACAGCAGCGTTACATAGGGGAGTTCATCCATCAGCACCTCGGCCACGCGCCGGGTGACATGCTCCAGCCGCTCGATCGCCCGCCCCTGGAGGGCGCCCGGCTCCTCCAGCACGCCGAACAGCCCGTCCAGCGCCCGGCTTATGGCACGGCGCAGCAGCTCTTCCTTGCTGCGCACATGGTGGTAGATCGAGGACTTCGAGATACCGGCCGCTTTGGAGAGGTGCTCCATGGACGTGCCGTCGTAGCCGCGCTCGATGAACACCTCGACGGCGACCGCGAGCAGCGAATCGGGCGTATAGGTGTCGCGCTTGGCCATGGTCATGATTAGAGCACCAATTCCTCGAGGTCTGCACGGCGCCGCAGCGCCCAGGACGGTACGTAGCGTCCGCCTGCATCTTGGTGGTGCATCGAATCCAGCAGATCCCACACCCAATGGGCGCCCAGCCGTTCGACCCATTCCATGGGGCCGCCGGGGTAGTTCACGCCCAGCCGCATGGCCGTGTCGATGTCCTCAGGGGTGGCGACACCGCGGGCCGCGGCGTCCACGGCGAAGTCGATGATCATCGCGACCGTCCGGGCGACGATCATTCCCGGGACGTCCTCGATGACGCTGACCTGCTTGCCCAGCGCCTGGAACAGCCCGACGGCCTCCGCGAGGTCCTCCTCGGAGACCGTCGCCGACGGCGCCAGGGCGATCCGGGTCGCGGCACGGTAGTCCAGGGACAGGTCGAAACGGATGTGGTTCTCGTAGACGCGGGTCGTGGCCGGATAGCCGTTGGTCAGCGCCAGACAGGCCCCGCCGGGAAGACGGAGGAAGCCTTCCGACACCCCCGGCGTGCGGTCGCGGGTGACCTTGATGCCCGCCTCCTCGATGAGCTCGCGCAGCACCGCAGCGGGGCCGGGCAGCTTCGCGTGCAGGCCGACGGCCTCGGGCGCGGGGCAGGGCTCCGCGGTCCGCGGTTCCGGCCGGCGGGCGCCCTCGGAGTAGTCGAACCATCCGCGCCCCGCCTTACGGCCGTGCAGCCCGGACTCGACCAGCCGGCGCTGCGCCAGGGACGGGGTGAACTTCGGGTCCTGGAAGAACGCCTGCCACACGGAGTGGGTGACCGCCTCGTTCACGTCCTGTCCGATGAGGTCGGTCAGCTCGAAGGGCCCCATCTTGAATCCGGCGCCCTCGCGCAGCACCGCATCGATGGTGGCGGGGTCGGCGACCCGCTCCTCGTACACCCGCAGGGCCTCGGCGTAGAAGGGGCGGGCGACGCGGTTGACGATGAAACCGGGGGTGTCGGCGCAGCGCACCGGCCGTTTCCCCCAGGCCGCGGCGGTGTCGTACGCCGTGGTGGCGGCCGCCTCGTCGGTGGCGAAGCCGCTGATCACCTCGACCAGGGGGAGCAGCGGCGCGGGGTTGAAGAAATGCAGGCCCACGCAGCGGCCGGGGTGGCGCAGCCGGCCCGCGACCGCGGTCACGGACAGCGAGGAGGTGTTGGTGGCCAGCAGACAGTCCGCCGCGACGATGTCCTCCAGGGCGGTGAACAGCTCCTGTTTGGCCGGAAGTTGCTCCAGGATCGCCTCGATGACCAGGGCGGCGTCGGCCAGCTCCGCGAGCGCGGTGGCGGGGGAGAGGCGCGCGCGGGCGGCGTCCCGCGCGTCCGCCGGGATCCGGCCTTTTTCGACGAGCCGGTCCAGCCGGCTCCCGATCGCCTCGGCGGCCTGTGCGGCGCGTCCGGGGGCGGTGTCATAGAGGAGTACGCGATGGCCGGCGACCAGCGCCACCTGCGCAATGCCCTGTCCCATGGTGCCGGTGCCCACCACTGCCACGGTGCTGCTGGTCCCGAGTGCCGTCATGCCAGCTGATCCTCCCCGACCGACTTTTCCACAGGCTGGCCGGGCCCTCTTGCCCCGACCGATCGTTCGGTTACTCTAACTCCGTTGCCTTGTCCGCTCCCAGCCCTTATCCACTTCCGCCCAGCTCGACGAGGAGTTGGTCATCGATGGCCGCCGAAATGACCGCAGCGCAGTTGATCGAGAAGCACCGCCCGACCCTCGACCAGGCGCTGGAGGCGATCCGCACCCGCGCCTACTGGTCTCCGCACCCCGAGCACCCGAAGGCGTACGGCGAGACCGCCGCACCCGACGGGCTGGCCGCCTTCGAGGCGCTGCGCGGCAAGCGGTTCGAGCTCGACCAGCCCGGCACGGACGGCTGGGCGGGCGAGGAAGTCTCGCCGTACGGCCCGGAGTTGGGCATCAGTTATCCGCATCCGGATGTGGACGAGCTGCTGCCGGCCATGCGCGCCGCGCTCCCCGTCTGGCGGGATGCCGGTCCCGAGGCGCGGGCGGCGGTGTGCCTGGAGATCCTGGCCCGGATCAGTGCGCGCACCCATGAGTTCGCACAGGCCGTGATGCACACCAGCGGACAGGCCTTCATGATGGCGTTCCAGGCGGGCGGGCCGCATGCCCAGGACCGCGGCATGGAGGCGGTGGCGTACGCGTACGCCGAGCAGGTCCGCACGCCGGAGCGGGCGCCGTGGTCCAAGCCGCAGGGCAAGCGTGACCCGCTCGAACTGACCAAGAGCTTCACGTCCGTGCCGCGCGGTGTCGCCCTAGTGATCGGCTGCAACACCTTCCCGACGTGGAACGGCTATCCGGGCCTGTTCGCCTCTCTGGCGACCGGTAACCCGGTGCTGGTCAAGCCGCATCCGCGCGCCGTGCTGCCGCTGGCGATGACCGTCAAGGTGGCCCGCGAGGTGCTCGCCGAGGCCGGTTTCCCCGCCGATCTGGTGTGCCTGGCCGTGGACAAGCCGGGCGAGGGCCTGGCCAAGACGCTGGCCGTCCGCCCCGAGGTCCGCGTCATCGACTACACCGGCTCGACCGCCTTCGGCGAGTGGCTGGAGACGCACGCCCGGCAGGCGCAGGTCTTCACGGAGAAGGCCGGCGTCAACACCGTCGTCATCGACTCCACCGACGACTACAAGGGCATGCTCAGCAACCTCGCGTTCTCGCTGTCGCTCTACAGCGGCCAGATGTGCACCACCCCGCAGAATCTGCTGATCCCGCGGGACGGCATCGGCACGGACGCCGGGCCGAAGTCGTACGACGAGGTGGTCAGCGATCTCGCGGGCGCGGTGAGCAGCCTGCTGGGCGATGACGCGCGGGCCAACGCCCTGCTGGGCGCCATCGTCAATCCGCAGGTCAAGGAGCGGATCGACGCGGCTGCCGGGCTCGGCGAGGTGGCGCTGGCCTCGCGTGAAGTGGCCAACCCCGAGTTCCCCGGGGCCACGGTCCGTACGCCGGTGATCGTCAAGCTGGACGGCGCCAAGCCGGACGACGAGGCGGCCTATCTGTCGGAGTGCTTCGGCCCGGTGTCCTTCGCGGTGGCCGTCGACTCCGCGGCCGACGCGGTGGACCTGCTGCGGCGCACGGTCCGCGACCAGGGCGCCATGACGGTCGGCGCGTACACCACCTCGCCGGATGTCGAGAAGCTGGTGGAGGAGGCCTGCCTGGAGGAGTGCGCCCAGCTGTCGCTGAATCTGACCGGTGGGGTCTATGTGAACCAGACCGCGGCGTTCTCGGACTTCCATGGCTCGGGCGGTAACCCGGCGGCCAATGCGGTGCTGTGCGACGGCGCCTTCGTGGCGAACCGCTTCCGGACGGTGGAGGTGCGCCGCCCGGCGTGAGCGGTGCGGGTGGGGCCCGGGACCGGTTCCTGGGCCCCGGCCGGGCCGTCGGTGGGCCCAGGGCCTGTCAGAGGGAGCCCGGGCCCTCGATCCGCGCATGGCGGCCGATCCAGGCATGCATCGCGATGGCCGCCGCGGCCCCCGCGTTGATCGAGCGGGTCGAGCCGAACTGCGCGATCGAGCAGACCAGCGAGGCGTGCCGGCGCGCTTCCTCGGTCAGCCCCGGCCCCTCCTGGCCGAAGAGCAGCACACAGCGGCGCGGCAGCTCGGTCGTCTCCAGGGGGACGGCGCCGGGCAGGTTGTCGATCCCGATGATCGGCAGCTCCTCGGCCGCCGCCCAGGCGGTCAGGTCAGCGGTGTCCGGGTGGTGGCGGACGTGCTGGTAGCGGTCGGTCACCATCGCGCCCCGGCGGTTCCAGCGCCGCTGCCCGACGATATGGATCTCCTTGGCCAGGAACGCGTTCGCGGTCCGGACGACCGAGCCGATGTTGAAGTCGTGGCCCCAGTTCTCGACGGCCACATGGAAGTCATGGCGGCGGGTGTCGAGGTCGGCGACGATCGCCTCGCGCGTCCAGTAGCGGTAGCGGTCGATGACATTGCGGCGGTCACCGTGGGCGAGCAGCTCGGGGTCGAACCGCTCGTCCTGCGGCCAGGGCTCCGGGTGCGGCCCGACGCCGATCTGCGGCCCGTACCCCTCGTCGTACTGGAGGGGCTCGGCGGGGGCGGTTTTCTCGCTGCTCACCCCACGAGCGTATGGCCACCGCCGCTGTGCTCCGTACGGGTGTCCGGCTCACCGCCGGCCGGCTGGGCCGGACCGCCGCGCGAGAACAGGCGTTCCCGCAGGCCGGAGAGGCGCGCGGAGAGCCAGGTCAGGAAGTTCGTGGGCAGGAAGACCGCGTCCGCAGTGATCATCGCGAGCGAGAAGAACGGCAGCCCCAGCAGGATCGCGATCGAGAGGTGCTCACAGATCATCACGACCAGCAGCACATTCTTCAGCCGGCGGTTGAAGAGCGTGAACGGGAAGGCGACCTGCACCATCACCGTGCCGTAGGTGATCAGCATGATCATCACGCCGTTGCTGCCCAGCAGCTCGGACAGCGCCGGCCAGGGGGAGAAGTAGTCCAAGTGCATCGGGAAGTAGACGGCGGTGCCGTCCTGCCAGCGGCTGCCCTGGATCTTGTACCAGCCGGCGGTGGCGTAGATCAGGCAGACCTCGACCATGATCACCAGCAGCGCGCCGTTGTGGGCGAGCTTGGCGAGGGTGTCCAGTACGACGCGGGGCTCGCCGGGCGCGTACCGCTGCACCGCCCACCACAGCCCGTGCGTCACCCACAGCCCCCACAGCACCAGGCTCCAGCCGATGTGCGGGAACGGGCCGTTGTCGAACCAGCTGAGGCCGTAGTTGCCGCCCAGCTGGGCGACGGCCAGGGCGAGGCCGAGCACGGCCCACAGGATGACGCCGGGCAGATCGCGGGAGGCCGCGCCTTCGGCTCCGTCCGCGGCGGCCGCGGCCCGCTTCGCACGGCGCGCGTCCAGCGACCAGACCTGCCCGCACCGGGTCAGCACGAGATACATCGACATCAGGTGGATGACGTTGTCGCCGCCGTCCCCTATGAAGATGCTGCGGTTCTGGAGCGAGATCACGCCGACCATGAAGAGCACCGACATGGTGCGGGTGCGCCAGCCGAGCATCAGCAGCGCGGCGGCCACGATGGCCAGCAGGTAGACGCCCTCGAACCAGCCGCGGCCGTCGGACCAGGGCAGTACGGAGAAGGCATGGTTGCCGTCCAGCAGCCGGCGCGCCATGTCCAGGTTCCAGGGACTGTCCGGCCCGTAGAGGACCGCGCGGTGCGGCCACTCCCGCAGCAGGAACAGCAGCCAGGTCGCCGAGAAGCCGATCCGGATCACGGCGGTCTGGTACGGGGCCAGCGCACGGCCGGTGGCGTACCGGAAGCCGCGGCCGATGGCGCGCTCGATCCGGGTCTCCTCGTAGGGCTCGGGCTCCTGGGGCGCCTGGGATGCCGGCGCTTGCTGAGGCACGTCGGTCGGCTCGGTGGGGTGCGCGGGCTGCTGTGCGCCGGGCGTCTGCTGAGGCTGCTGGGGCGTCGGTGACGTCACTGGTGGGTCGCTCCCTCGGGCAGGTCGGCTGCGGTGACCTGCCACCAGGGCAGCACGCGGAACACGGGCTTATCGCTGATCTTCTCGGTACTCCACGGCGGCGGGCGGACCGCCGTCGTCTGCGAGCGGACCTGCATCCGCTCGACCCGGCCGCCGCCCCTGGTCCACTCGTCGTCCATCCGGAACAGCACGAGCCGCCGGATGTAGCGCTCGGACAGCTCACCGCGCAGGCCGACCGGGCGGTTCTGCGCGTTGTGGGTGTTGACGAAGAGCTCCCAGCCGCGGCGCAGCTGGTTTTGCTGGGTGTGGCTGGGCATCGGGTTGTGCCGGATGGCCTGGCCGTCGCGGGCGGTCAGGTCGGTCCAGCCGGTGGTCCGCGCAGTGCCGTCCGCGGTGCGCAGCTGTGCGCGGACCTGGACCGCGTTGTTCTGCTGGAGGGGATTGGGTGCGAACAGCTTCCAGTTCTGCTCGTACTCGGGATAGACGTAGTCGCTGATCAGTGCGCCCTGCTGTTTGCTGAGCGTGTTCGACGGTGCGACATGCAGGAACATCATCGCGAGATGAATCGCGACGGCGACCGCGATGGCACAGGCCGCCACTCCTATGACGATCCGCGAGGGCAGCGAGAGCGCGGCCAGTGGCCGCGATTCGTCCCCGTATGACTGCATTCCCGCCCCGTTCCAAGAATCCATGCGGCCAACTCCGCTTCGGAACCGTACCTAGGCGGCCCGGGCGGGCACACCTCTCCTGAGTTATCCACAGGCTTGACACCCGAGGTCCGCCCACTCACCATTGAACCGAACGATCGGTCGGTCGGGAGCAGCGAGGGGGCACCACATGACGACGATCGCGCCGGAAGAGACGGCCCGAGAGGCCGTATTCGACGCCACCGTGGCCGCGGAAGAGCGCATCGAACCGCGGGACTGGATGCCGGACGCCTACCGCTCGACGCTCGTGCGGCAGATAGCGCAGCACGCCCACTCCGAGATCATCGGCATGCAGCCGGAGGCCAACTGGATCACCCGGGCGCCGTCCCTGCGCCGCAAGGCGATCCTGATGGCGAAGGTGCAGGACGAGGCCGGCCACGGCCTGTATCTCTACAGCGCCGCCGAGACCCTGGGCACCAGCCGCGACGAGCTGCTGGACAAGCTGCACTCCGGCCGCCAGAAGTACTCCTCGATCTTCAACTACCCGACCCTGACCTGGGCCGACGTCGGCGCCATCGGCTGGCTGGTGGATGGCGCGGCGATCACCAACCAAGTCCCGCTGTGCCGGTGTTCGTACGGTCCCTATGCCCGCGCCATGGTCCGCGTCTGCAAGGAGGAGTCCTTCCACCAGCGCCAGGGCTACGAGCTCCTGCTGACCCTCAGCCGCGGCACCGAGGCGCAGCACGCCATGGCGCAGGACGCGGTGGACCGCTGGTGGTGGCCGTCCCTGATGATGTTCGGCCCGCCGGACGACGAGTCGGCGCACTCCGCGCAGTCCATGGCCTGGAAGATCAAGCGGCACTCCAACGACGAGCTGCGCCAGCGCTTCGTGGACATCTGCGTCCCCCAGGCCGAGGCCCTCGGGCTGACGCTCCCCGACCCGGATCTGACGTGGAACGACGAGCGCGGTCACTGGGACTTCGGCCCGATCGACTGGGCCGAGTTCCGCGAGGTCCTCAATGGCAACGGCCCCTGCAACGCACAACGGATCAGCCGCCGGCGACAGGCCCATGAGGATGGCGCCTGGGTCCGTGAGGCAGCCGCCGCCCACGCGGCCAAGCACGGGAAGGCCACCCGATGACGACACCACGCCCCGCCGAAACCGCCGCAGCGCCCACGGACTGGCCGCTGTGGGAGGTCTTCGTCCGCAGCCGCCGCGGTCTCTCGCACACCCATGCCGGCAGCCTGCACGCCCCGGACGCCGAAATGGCACTGCGCAACGCCCGCGACCTCTACACCCGTCGCTCGGAAGGCGTCTCCATCTGGGTGGTGCCCTCGGCGCAGGTCACCGCCTCCTCGCCGGACGAGAAGGACGCCTTCTTCGAACCGGCCGGCGACAAGCCCTACCGCCACCCGACCTTCTACGAGATCCCGGACGGGGTGCATCACCTTTGATGAACATCACCGCCACCCCGGCCCTGCCCCTCGGGGACGACGCCCTGATCCTCTCCCACCGCCTGGGCGAGTGGGCCGGCCACGCCCCGGTCCTGGAGGAGGAGGTCGCACTGGCCAACATCGCGCTGGACCTGCTCGGCCAGGCCCGAGTGCTGCTCTCACTGGCCGGTGACGAGGACGAGCTGGCCTATCTGCGCGAGGAACGGCAGTTCCGCAACCTCCAGCTCGTGGAACAGCCCAACGGCGACTTCGCCCACACCATCGCGCGCCAGCTCTACTTCTCCACCTACCAGGAGCTGCTGTTCGACCACCTCGCCGCGACCGAGAGCGAGGTGGCACCCCTGGCCGGGAAGGCCGTCAAGGAGGTCGCCTACCACCGCGACCACGCCCACCAGTGGACGCTGCGCCTCGGCGACGGCACGGACGAGAGCCACACCCGGATGCAGCGCGCCCTGGAGGCCCTGTGGCAGTTCACCGGTGAACTCTTCGAGCCGGTGGAAGGACTGGAAACGGTGCCCTGGTCCGCTCTGCACGACGACTGGACCACCCGCATCACCGCCACCCTGGAGCAGGCCACCCTCACCGTTCCCGAAGGCCCCACGCACGGCGCCTGGCGGGCCGGCGCGGGCCGTCAGGGCCTGCACACCGAATCGTTCGGACGGCTGCTCGCAGAGATGCAGCACCTCCACCGCAGCCACCCGGGGGCGACATGGTGACCACCACCGCCCTCGAAGAGGAACTGCTCGCGCTGGCCGGCTCCGTTCCCGACCCCGAGCTGCCCGTGCTCACCCTCGCCGAGCTGGGCGTGCTGCGCGGTGTGCAGCTCACCGCCCCCGGCCGGGTCGAGGTGCAGCTCACCCCGACGTACACCGGCTGCCCCGCCATCGAGGCGATGTCGGCCGACATCGAGCGGGTGCTGCACGACCACGGCATACCCGAGGTCGAGGTGCGTACGGTCCTCAGCCCGCCGTGGACCACGGACGCGATCACCGCCGAGGGCCTCCGCAAGCTCGCCGAATTCGGTATCGCACCGCCACGCCCGACGGGCCCGGCCGGCGGACCGGTCGCCCTCGACCTCACCATCCGCTGTCCCCACTGCGGATCGACCGACACCACCCTGCTGAGCCGATTCTCCTCCACGGCGTGCAAGGCCCTGCGCCGCTGTGAGTCCTGCCGCGAACCCTTCGACCACTTCAAGGAGTTGTGATGTTCCACCCGCTCCAGGTCCGGGAGATCGAGCGGCTCACGGACGACGCGGTGGCCGTCACCTTCGCGGTCCCGCCCGAGCTGCGCACGACCTTCCGGCACACCCCCGGGCAGCACATCGCGCTGCGCAGATCGGTCGACGGCCAGGAGATCCGCCGTACGTACTCCATCTGCACCCCGGCCACCGACGAGCCCGTACTACGTGTGGGCATCCGGCTGGTCGAGGAGGGAGCGTTCTCGACATACGCGCTCAAGGAACTCGCGGTCGGCGACACGGTGGACGTCATGGCCCCGGCAGGCCGCTTCACCCTCGAACCGCGCCCCGGCCACTTCGTCGGAATCGTCGGCGGCAGCGGCATCACCCCGGTGCTGTCCATCGCCGCCACCCTGCTCGCCCAGCAGCCGGACGCCCGCTTCTGCCTGATCCGCAGCGACCGTACGGCGGCGTCGACGATGTTTCTGGAGGAGGTGGCCGACCTCAAGGACCGCTACCCCCAGCGCTTCCAGCTCATCCACGCCCTCTCCCGCGAGGAACAACAGGCCGGCCTGCCTTCCGGCCGTCTGGACGAGACCCGTCTCTGTTCCCTCCTTCCCGCCCTCCTGAAGATCGACTCCGTCGACGGCTGGTACCTCTGCGGCCCCTACGGCCTGGTCCAGGGCGCCGAACGGGCCCTGCGCGCCCTCGAGGTGCCCCGCACGCGCATCCACGAAGAGATCTTCCACGTCGACAACGGCGCCCCGACCGCCCCCATAACCGCCACTCCCGCACACAGCACCGTGACCGCCACCCTTGACGGCCGCTCCGGCAACTGGCCCGTCCACGACGGCGAATCACTGCTCGAAGCGGTCCTGCGCAACCGCGCGGACGCCCCGTACGCCTGCAAGGGCGGCGTCTGCGGCACCTGCCGCGCCTTTCTGGTCTCGGGCGAGGTCCGCATGGACCGCAACTTCGCCCTGGAATCCGACGAGGTCGACGCGGGTTACGTCCTGGCCTGCCAGTCCCACCCGGTCACGGAGAAGGTGGAGCTGGACTTCGATCGATAGGGCCGATGCGAGCACACCGGCCGGACGATCCGGGGCGCGAGGCGGGCTCCGGAGCCGGCGCCGGCCGACGCCCACAAGCACGTCCCCCCGCCCCTAGTCACTCCCCGCCGCTCTCAACTCCCTCGCCCCTCCACCGCTTCCGCCATTCCCAATTCCTGCAACCTGTTCTACCTTGACGCTTCGTCAGATCGAGGCGCCGCGTGGGAGGACAGAGCAGTGGACTTCACCTTCACCGAGGAGCAGCAGGCCGCCGTCGAAGCGGCGAGGGCCGTCTTCTCGGGGGTCGCTCCGGACAGTGTGCCCAGCCCGGCGCTCACCCCCGGTGCGGTCGCCGACGACTTCGACCGCGCGCTGTGGCACAAGCTCGCCGACGCCGATCTGCTGAGCCTGCCGATCGCGCCCGAGCACGGCGGCGCGGGCTTGGACCCCATCGCACTCTGCCTCGTGCTCCGCGAGTCGGCCAAGGTGCTGGCCCGGGTACCACTGCTGGAATCCGGCGCCGCCGCGCTCACCATCCAGCGTTATGGGACCGAAGAACTCTGTGCGGAGGTGCTCCCCGGGATCGGCGCCGGGGACCTCGTCGTGACCGTCGCAGCCCATGGCCGCACCGGGCACGAGCCGGCCGATCTCGCCGTGACAGCCCACCAGGAGGGTGCCGACCGGGTCCTCGACGGCGTCCAGACCGCTGTCCCCTGGGCCCGGACCACGGACCGGATCCTGCTCCCCGCCCACACCCCCGACGGCCACGCCGTACTGGCCCTCGTCCCCTGCGCCCACCCAGGCGTCACGCTCGACGACCAGATCTCCACCAGCGGAGAGCCGTACGCCGAGGTCCGACTGGATTCCGTACGTATCAGCGACCGGGAAACGATCAGCGACCCCGCCGCCTGGGAATGGCTGCGCAACGTGCTGACCACCGGCACCTGCGCACTCGCTCTGGGGCTGGGCGCGCGTGTACTGGACATGACCAGCGACTACACCAGCAAGCGCGAACAGTTCGGGTACCCGGTGGCCACCTTCCAGGCCGTCGCCTGCCAGGCCGCAGATCGCTTCATCGATCTGCGCGCCATGGAAGCCACCCTCTGGCAGGCCGCCTGGCGCCTCACCACCGAAGCAGCCGGCCCGCTACCACTCGCGGGAGATGTCGCGGTGGCCAAGATCTGGGCCTCGGAGGGCGTACGCCGGGTCGTCCAGACCGCCCAGCATCTGCACGGCGGCTTCGGCGCCGACACCGACTACCCGCTGCACCGCTACCACGCCTGGGCCAAACAGCTCGAACTCGCCCTCGGCCCGGCCGCCGCCCACGAGGAATCCCTCGGCGAGCTACTCGCTGCACATCCGCTGGGCTGAACCGGGAGCGACCGGATGCCGGGGCGGGGCCGGGCGAGGAGCCGTACGCGGGCGGCGGTCTCAGGAATGTGGCCACGGCCCCGTTCGTCCAGGAATCGACCGTCGGCGCCGCATGCGCCTTCAGCGCCACGGGAGATCGTCTGGTGCGGATCATCTGGTGCGGCCTTCGCCGACCATCCAGGAGGAGGGGACTGACAGCCGTTCAAGGCTGACGGCCGTCCGGGGCTGACCAGTCCGGGGCTGCCGTCAGCCCGGGGACGGTTCACCGCCGCCCGACCGGACAGCCCTCCAGCCAGCCAAGCTGCCCAGCAGGCCGGCTCTCCGTCTCCGCGCCTAGACGACCGACCCCGAGCCGCCCTTGCCGTCCGAGACGGGGCGGCCGGCGGCCTCCCATGCCTGCATGCCGCCCGCGACGTTCACCGCGTCGACGCCCTGCTGGATCAGATACTGCGCCACCTGCGCCGAGCGCCCGCCGACCCGGCACAGCACATACACCTTGCCGGCGTCGGGAGCGGCCTCCGTCAACTCCCCGTAGCGAGCGACGAATTCACTCATCGGGATGTGCAGCGCACCCTCGGCGTGCCCCGCCTCCCACTCGTCGTGCTCGCGCACGTCCAGGAGGAAATCCTCCGACGTGAGGGCGTCGACACCGACCGTGGGCACAGAACCAAATTGCATGGTCCCGACGCTACCGGACCAGCTGCGCGAGGTACGTCTCGCGTTCCGCGACATCGGCGATCAGCTTCTCGGCGATCTCGTCCAGCAGCGCGTCCGGGTCCTCCGGCGCCATCTTGATCATCGCGCCGATCGCGCTCTCCTCCAGCTCGGCGGCCATCGCGGCCAGCAGCTCCTTGCGCTCGGCCAGCCACTCCAGCCGCGCGTAGAGCTCCTCGCTCTCGCTGAGCCGCTCCTCGACCGGCGCGGGGCCGGCCTCCCACTCCCGCGCCAGCTCGCGCAGCACCGCCTCGTCACCCTGGGCGTACGCCGCGTTGACCCGTGCGATGAACGCGTCCCGCCGGGCACGCTCCGCGTCGTCCCGCGCCAGGTCCGGGTGGGCCTTGCGCACCAGGTCGCGGTAGACCTTGCGGGCCTCTTCGCTGGGCCGCACCTTCTGCGGGGGCCGCACCGACTGCTCGGTGAGCATCGCCTGGGCCTCCGGAAACAGCCCGTCCGACCCCATCCAGCCGTGGAACAGCTCCTCGACCTCCGGCATCGGCAGCACCGACGCCCGCGCCTCCCGCGCCTTACGGATATCCGCGGGGTCGCCCGTACGCGCCGCCACCGCCTCGGCGATCTGCGCGTCCAGCTCGTCCAGCCGCGCGTACATGGGGCCGAGCCGCTGGTGGTGCAGACGGGAGAAGTTGTCCACCTCCACCCGGAAGGTCTCCACCGCGATCTCGAACTCGATCAGCGCCTGCTCCGCGGCCAGCACCGCCTTCGCCAGCCGCCGGGTCGCCTCGTCCTGAGCCGCGGCCCCTTGCTCGTCCGCCACTCCGCCCGACTCGGACCCCGCCCCGACGTCACCGACGCCCGACTCGGCTCCCGCCCTGGCGTCACCAACGCCCGACTCGGACCCTGCCCCGGCGTCACCGACGGCCGACTCGGAGCCTGCCCCGGGCTGGCCGACGCCCGACTCGTGTCCTTGCGCGGCCTGACCAAGACCCGACCCAGCCCCGTCCGCGGCCTGGCCTGCGGGTGGATCGGTCTGGCCCCCATGTCCGGCATCAAGTCTCCCCGAGCCCGCGACCTGATCCTCCGGACCGCCGACGTGCCCGAGCTGGGCACCCTGCCCGCCGTCGCGGGCGTCCGGTGCCTGCGGGTCGGCCTGGGCGTCCGAGGTGCCCGGTACGTCCGGTCGGTGCTGGCCGTCCTGCGCGTTCTCCGCGTGCGAGTTCGTCACCCGGCCAGCGTACGGCCCCTGACGAGCGCGGCCCCCTACGGCCATTCAATCGCTTCCTGCTGGGCCTGGGGGCCTCCCCTCCCCCCAGCCCACCCACCCCCTCCTCCCGCCACCCCCAAAAAACGGCGCCCACACCCCAGACCGCCCCGGCGCAACGGAGCCCCCGGATGCAACCAGCCCAAACCCCACAGGGCATCCGTCCCACGGAGCCCGCGCCCCACAGAACGTCCGACGCGTCCCCCCGAGCCCGTACACCCCCACCGAACGCCCTGCACGTGGAGCCCACACCCCCACAGAACGCCCAGCGCTTACAGACCCCACGCCCCACCTACCGAGCTCACACCACCCCTGAGCCCGCCCCCCGACGCCCGCCCACCAAGCACCCGGTACCCCGCACCCGGCAACCGGCACCCAGCACCCAGCACCCAGCACCCAGCACCCAGCACCCACCGAACGACAGGCCCACCGCCAGCCGCGCGCCCCAAATAACCCCAGCCCAGCCCCAAGCCGCCCCAAGCCTCGCTCTGCCCCCGCTCTCCCCTCACACCCCCATCTCTGCCGCGATCCGTCCGTTCTTCACCGCTGTGGTCAGGGTCGCGTGGTCTGCTTCCGCGCGGTTCGCGTAGGAGACCGCGAAGGTCGCTATGGCCTCGTCCAGTTCTTCGTTCTTGCCGCAGTAGCCGGCCAGCAGGCGCGGGTCGGCGCTGTGTGAGTGTGCTCGGGCCAGGAGTGCGCCGGTCATCCGGGCGTAGTCGTCCATCTGGTCGCCGGAGAGCTGCGTCGGGTCCACGCTGCCCTTGCGGTTTCTGAACTGGCGGACCTGGAAGGGCAGTCCGTCCCGCGAGACGTTGTCCACGTACGCGCCACCTGTGCCACCCGTGCTACCCAAGCCACCAGCACCACCCACACCCGACGACGCCATGCCCGGCACCGTCGTCCAGCCCAGCAGGATGTCGCTGACCACCTGCATCCGGCGCTGGCCGAGGACCACCCGGCGGCCCTCGTGCGCCACCGACGGCACCGGGAAGCCGGCCTTCTCCGCGAAGGGCGCCAGCACCGAACCGCGCGCCTCCTTCATCTGAAGGACCAGCGGTTCGCCCCGGTGGTCCAGCAGCAGCACCACATACGACCGCAGGCCCACGCTGCCCGTGCCGACCACACGGAAGGCGACATCGTGCACCGCGTACCGGGCCAGCAGGGGCAGCCGGTGCTCGGCGATCGTGTCCAGATAGCCGGTGAGGGACGCGGCCACGGCTGCCGCCTCCGCGTCCGGCACCCGCCGCAGTACCGGCTGCGCATCCACGAAGCGGCGGCCGCCGTCCTCGGTCGGCTCCGTCGCCTTGGCCGCGAACCGCGCGCTGGTGTTCTTACGGGCCTTCTCCGCGACCTGCTCCAGCGTTCCCAACAGATCCCGGGCGTCGGTGTGCGAGACCAGTTCCTCGTCGGCGATCGCGTTCCACGCCTCGACGGCCGGGAGCTTGGCCAGCAGCCGCATCGTGCGCCGATAGGAGCCCGCCACGTCCTGCGCCGCCCTGCGGCAGTCGTCCTCGTCGGCGCCCGCCTCCCGGCCGGCCAGCACCACCGACGCCGCGAGCCGCTTCACGTCCCACTCCCACGGCCCGTGCAGGGTCTCGTCGAAGTCGTTGAGGTCGATGACGAGGCCGCCGCGGGCGTCGCCGTAGAGGCCGAAGTTGGCGGCGTGCGCGTCTCCGCAGATCTGTGTGCCGATGCCGGTCACCGGGTCGGCGGCCAGGTCGTACGCCATCAGGCCCGCGGAGCCGCGGAGGAAGGCGAAGGGGCTCGCGGCCATCCGCCCGACCCGTATCGGCGTCAGCTCGGGCAGCCGGCCGGCGTTGGACTCCTCGACCGCCGCGACCGCGTCCGGCCGCCCGTCCACGATCGACAGCTCGGCCTGCTCGGCACGCGGGAGCCGATCCCGCAGCGCCCGCCCCACCGCCTTGGGCGACGGTCCCTGGGCATCCTGACGGGCAAACCCCGGTACGTACGGCACACGCGGCATAGCGGGCCACCTCCCCCTTCACGACCTGTGTTCTTGATGTCCTGCGCTTCAGTGTCGCTGTGTTCTGCGTTCTGCGTTCGTCCGCGCGCCGGGCGGTTCCGGCCTGCCGACGCCCATGACGTTACCGACGCCCCGCGCAGCCCGCAGAGACCTGTGGATAACTCTTCGGACCGCTCCACACCCACCGCCTCTCCCAGCTCCACCTCCAGTTCCTCCTCCAGCGCCGCGGCGGCGTTCGCGGACCCGTGGCCCGCCCCCGGCTCCGCGCCCCGGGCCACCCTGCCGGTCCGCGCCGGTTCCGGCACCGTCGCCGCCACCTTTTCCGCTCGTCGGCTCAGCTGTCGCCACGGGGGCCGGTTTTCACCTCGGCCCGGACCCGCGACGCCTGGAAGGGGGCGCCGCGAGCCAGTAGTTGGCAATAACAACTCCCTAACGGCGTTGTACTGTGCAACTAACTCTACGAAAGGCAATCCGTGGCTCACCGCGAGGACTCCGTCGAGACCATCCAGCAGGAGATGACCGCGTTCGCCCGCCGGGCCCGCGCGACCGCGGCCCGGATGCATCCCGAGCTGTCGCTGGTCTCCTACACCTTGCTGGTACACCTCGATGACCAGCAGGGATGCCGCGCCACGGACCTCGCGGCGCACTACTTCCTGGACAAGTCCACGGTCAGCCGGCAGATCGCCGCGCTGGAGAAGCTCGGATTCGTCGAACGCCGCGTCGACCCGGAGGACCACCGCGTCCAGGTGCTGCACCCCACCGAGAAGGGCGACCGGGTACTCGCCAACGTCACCGCCAGCCGCCGCCGGGCGTTCCACGAGCGGCTGGCCGACTGGGACGAAGAAGATCTCGACCGCTTCGCGACCTATCTGCGCCGCTACAACGCCGCCCAGGAACGGCTGGGGTAAGGCGCCCGCCTACTGGGGGCACCCGCCCGGGCGCGCACTCACCGACGGAGACCGCCGCGCCGCCCGCCGGCCCCCTCGGCCCGCGACACCCACTTCCGGAACCGGTCCAACTTCCAGAACCGCCCCTACTTCCGGAACCGCTCCGGACACTGCCCGCCGTCGGCGAGATAGGTCTCCGCCCAGCGCCCCAGCTCCTTGAGCGCGGGATCCATCGCCAGACCGGCCTCCGTCAGCCGGTAGGAGACGCGCAACGGCGGTCCCGCGTCCACCTCGCGGACGACCAGGCCGGTCGACGCCAGCTCCATGAGCCGGTCGGAGAGCATCCGCTCACTGATCCCCGGGATGGCCCGCCGCAGATCGGCGAAGTGCACCGGGCCCGGCATCAGGGTGGCGACGATCAGCCCCGTCCAGCGCTTCCCGAACAGCTCGAAGACGCGCGTCATCTTGCCGTCGACCTGCCTGCACATCGCCTCGCCGTGGTCCGCCATACACCCAGAGTACCGCCTTCCCGTTGGCTACTGCGGAAAAGTAAGTTCCTGTGCTATCAATAGTGACGTACGGAATTTAACCAGTGGTCGAGCGCCGCCCGGCCGCCTGTCGAAGGACCGATCCCATGGCCACGCTTCTGCTCATCGACTCGTCCGTCTTTCCCGAGGGCGGCTCCGCCTCCCGTTCCGTCACCGCGGCCTTCCGCAAGGCCTGGGAGGACCAGCACCCCGACGGCACCGTGATCCACCGCGACCTGGCCGCCGATCCGCTGCCGCACCTCGACGGCGCCGGCGCCTCCGCCGCCTTCTCCGACCCGGCCACCCACACCCCCGAGCAGCAGGCGGCCTTCGCACGGCGCGTCGAGCTCGTCGAGGAGCTGGAACGGGCCGACGCGGTCGTCATCGGGGCGCCGATGTACAACTTCACGATCCCCTCCACGCTCAAGGCGTGGCTCGACCAGGTGATCATCATGGGGCGCACGGCGGGCGAGCAGCCGTCGGCCAAGGGCACCCCGGTCACCGTCGTCGCCAGCCGTGGCGGTTCCTACGCGCCGGGCACGCCCCGTGAGCCCTTCGAGTACGTCCAGAACTACCTGGAGGCCGTGCTGAACGGCGGGCTGGGCCTGGAGGTCGACTTCATCGTTCCCGAGCTGACCATGGCTCCGAACAACCCGGCGATGGCCGAGCTGGTCCCGCTGTACGAGACCTCCCGCGAGAAGGCCCACGAGGACGCGGCGGCCAAGGCCAAGGCCCTCGTCGCGCGCCTCGCCGCCTGAGCCCGGCCGCAACACCGGAGCGGGGCGAGATCGGGGCGCGAGCGGGCGGACAGCACGGCCGCGCGCGCCCGATGCAGCCACCTCCCGGCGGGCACCCGCCGGGAGGGCACGGCCCCCGGCCCCCACCTTGCGCCCGCCCCCGGAGCACCGGTCCCCGGCCCCTCGGCCCCACGCCCCGGCCGCCGCGCCCCGGGCCCCCACGCCCCCCGCGTCCTCACGTCAGCCACGATCACCCCTCCCGCACCGGCCCCCTCCCCACCCCCACCGCCACCATCGCCCCCACAGCGAGCGCCCCGCCCAGCCACAGCGCACCGGTCGCGCCCCAGCCGTCCGCGGCCCGCCCGCCGGCCAGCGCCCCGAGCGCGATGGCCCCGTTGAACACCGCCACGAACAGCGCGGAGGCCGCCTCACGGGCCCCCGGAGCGGCCGCCATCAGCCAGGTCTGCGTGCTGACCGACACGCCCCCGTAGGCCAGCCCCCATACGGTCACCAACAGGGCCGCTCCCGGTATCCCTGCACCGCGTCCCAGCAGCGGCATCAGCAACACCGCCCCCGCGAGCACCCCGCAGATCGCCAGCAACGCCGCCCGCGGTGACCGCGCCGCCCCGGCCCCGGCCAGGAAGTTCCCGGCCAGTCCCGCGAGGCCGAAGGCCAGCAGCAGCGTGCTGATCTGCCCGGCGTCCGCGCCGGCCACCTCCTCGAGCACCGGCCGCACATACGTGTACGCGGCGAAGTGCCCGGTCACCAGGAGGGCCACCAGGACGAGCCCGGTCCGTACGGGGGCGCCGCGCAGCACCGCCAGCACCCCGTTCAGCCGCACCGCGGCGGCCTCCGGCAGTGGTGGCAGCAGTACGGCCAGCGCGACCGCGACCGCCCCGCAGACCACGGCCATCGCCCCGAACGCGGTGCGCCGGCCGCCCAGTTCGCCCAGGAAGGTGCCGGCCGGCACCCCCAATACGGACGCCGCCGCGACCCCGCTGAAGATCAGGGACGTCGCCGCCGCCACGCTCCGCGCGGGCACCAGCCGCACCGCGAGCCCCGCCGCGATCGCCCACACCCCGCCCATCCCCAGCCCCACCAGCACCCGGGCCACCAGCAGCACCACGACATTCGGCGCATACGCCGCCAGCAAATTGGCCGCCGCCAGCGTGCCCATCAGGGCCACCAGCACCGCCCGCCGGTCCCGCCGCCCCGCCAGCATCGTCAGCAACGGGGCCGACACCGCCGCCACCAGGCCCGTGACCGTCAGCGTCAGGCCCGCCGTACCGGCCGAGATCCGCAACTCCCGGCCGATCGGGGTCAGCAGCCCCACCGGCAGCATCTCCGACGTCACCACCGTGAACGTCGCCGCCGCCAGCGCCCCGACGGCCGGCAGCCCACCGCCCCGCCCAAGCTCCGACTCCCCTGCCCGCGCGGCCACTTCGGCGCCACGGGACCTCGCCCCGCCCTCGATGTTCGTCATGACCCCAGCCAACGCCCGCCCTCACAGGGGAACAACGGCCCACCTCTCACGCTTCTATGAGCAGGACTCATCGATCCACCGCGCAGACCACCGCCCGATCCCCGGAGGCACCCATGAGCGGCCCGCCCGCCGCCATCACCGGCCTGCCCGCCCCCGGCCTCGAACTGCGCGAGCTGGAGTGCTTCCTCGTCCTCTCCGAGGAGCTGCACTTCGGCCGCACCGGTGAGCGGCTGTATGTCTCGCAGAGCCGCGTCAGCCAGCTGCTGCGCGCCCTGGAGTCCCGGATCGGCGCCCGCCTCGTGGACCGCACCAGCCGCCGGGTCCGCCTGACCCCGCTCGGCGAGGAGTTCCGTACGTCGCTGCGCCCCGCCTACGACGCGCTGCGCGCCACCGTGGAGCGCGCCCGCAGCGCCGCCCGCGGTATCGACGGTCGGCTGACGGTCGGCTTCCAGGGCACCGCCGACGACCGGATCATGCGGGCTCTCGACGTCTTCCACCGCCGCCACCCGGGCTGCGCCACCGAGATCGTCGAGATCCCGCTGAGCGACCCCTTCGGCGCGCTGCGCAGCGGCGCGGTCGACGCGGCCGTCACGCTGCTGCCCGTCGCCGAGCCCGATCTCACCCTCGGCGCCGTCTTCCCGGCCCAGCAGCAGACCCTCGCCGTCTCCGCACGGCACCCCCTGGCGTCCCGCGCCACCATCGGCGCCGAGGATCTCGCGACCACCCCGCTGATTTCCCCGGCGGGCCCGGCGCCCGCCTACTGGCGCGCGGCCCACGCCCCGGCCGCCACCCCACAGGGCCGCCCGATCCCCGCCGGGCCCGGCGTCAGCACGCTCCAGGAGGGCCTCACCCTCGCCGCGGCCGGCCGCGGCGGCATGCTGCTGTGCCGCCCCACCGCCGACTACCACGGCCGCCGCGACCTCGCCTTCGTCCCCGTCACCGGCCTGCCGGGCTCGGTCCTGGGCCTGGTCCACCACACCGCCCGGGAAAACGCGCGGGTCCGCGCCTTCCGTACGGTCGTGACCGAAATCGCCGGGTGACGGAGGCAACGGCGCGGGCGGAAACGGGCCCGGTGAGGGCGGCGGAGGGTGCGGATGTGACGTAGCCCTCAACGGACCGGCCGAGGGCTGCCGCCGGCGGCCCAGACCCGTGACATAGGCAACAAGTGACGAACACAACGAAAGACCCCCGGTCGCCGGATTTCTCCGGAGACCAGGGGTCTCATCTGTGCGCGAGGGGGGAGTTGAACCCCCACGCCCTTTCGGGCACTGGAACCTGAATCCAGCGCGTCTGCCTATTCCGCCACCCGCGCATGGGTGCTGCCGGTTGATTCTCTCACGTGATCCGGGCGGTTCCGTCCGGGTCTTGTGCGAGCGCCTGCCGACATCCAGAACATTAGCACGCTGTCAGGGGTGTCTTCACACGCCTTTCCCCCGGTCCCCGCCCTGCGGCAACCAGGGCGGCACCCCGCCTCACCCCCCGGGCATTGGCCGCGCGCTGCCCCTAGGGGTCACACTCGCGGTAGCCGCAATCAGGGTGCGGGCCGTCCGGTCCGTCTCGGGGCCGGCCGACCGGGCCGGTCCCGCGTCATGTCCGACTCCGGCCCCCGCCCGGCCGGAGTGGTCGGCGGTTGCGGGACACTGTCTTCGGGGCACATCTACGATCGCAGTGCACGAGCAGTGGGCAAGGAGCAGACAAGCACCGGGCAACCCTGTGAGGGGCGACACTCGTCCTCTAGGCGGGAAAGGGGAACCAGCCGATTTCCCGACGCGTGGATACGATCAGTAAGCAGTATCAGGACGACTCGATCAGGACGACCCCGACGAAGACTGAGGAAGGAGGTGCCCCGTGGGAGTACTGAAGCGTTTCGAGCAGCGTCTCGAAGGTCTCGTCAACGGCACCTTCGCCAAGGTGTTCAAGTCCGAGGTGCAGCCCGTTGAGATCGCCGGCGCGCTACAGCGCGAGTGCGACAACAACGCCACCATCTGGAACCGCGACCGCACGGTCGTCCCCAACGACTTCATCGTCGAGCTGAGCACCCCCGACTACGAGCGGCTGAGCCCCTACAGCGGGCAGCTCGGCGACGAGCTCTCCAGCATGGTCCGCGACTACGCCAAGCAGCAGCGGTACACCTTCATGGGCTCGATCAAGGTCCATCTGGAGAAGGCCGACGATCTCGACACCGGCCTGTACCGCGTGCGCAGCCGCACGCTCGCCTCCAGCTCGTCGCAGGACCAGCCGGGCCCCGCGGCCGACCGGCGCTCCGCCGCGGCGCCTCGCGGCGGCCAGCCCGGCGGCGGCCATGTGAGCCCGCCCCCCATGCCTTCGTCCCCGCCTCCCGGCGGCGCACAGCCCGTACCTCGTACGGCACCGCCCGGTGCAGGACCGCAGCCCCACGCGCAAACCAGGCGCTGGATCGAGATCAACGGCACCCGCCATCAGATCTCGCGCCCCACGCTCGTGCTGGGCCGCAGCACCGACGCTGACGTACGGATCGACGACCCGGGTGTCTCCCGGCGTCACTGTGAGATCCGGGTCGGAACGCCCCCCATGGTCCAGGATCTGGGTTCCACGAACGGCATCGTGGTAGACGGGCAGCACACCACTCGCGCTAATCTCCGCGACGGTTCGCGGATTGTCGTGGGCAGTACCACCATCGTTTACCGGCAAGCCGAAGGGTGAAGCGGGGAGCATGTCAGAGCTGACCCTCACGGTCATGCGGTTGGGTTTCCTCGCCGTACTGTGGCTGTTCGTCATCGTGGCCGTTCAGGTCATCCGCAGCGATCTGTTCGGCACGCGCGTCACACAACGCGGTGCCGCCCGTCGCGGCGGTCAGGAAGCGCGTGCGCAGCGTCAGGCTGCCGCACCGCCGCAGCAGCAGCGCCGCCAGGAAGGCGGCCGCGGCAACAACAACCGGCAGCGCCGCGGAGCGCCCACGAAGCTCGTGGTCTCCGAAGGCTCGCTGACCGGCACCACCGTCGCCCTCCAAGGCCAGACCATCTCTCTGGGCCGAGCGCACGACTCCACGATCGTGCTGGACGACGACTACGCGTCCAGCAGGCATGCCAGGATCTACCCGGACCGTGACGGCCAGTGGATCGTCGAGGACCTCGGTTCCACCAACGGCACGTACCTGGACCGGACCCGATTGACGACCCCGACACCGATTCCGCTGGGAGCCCCGATCCGCATCGGCAAGACCGTCATCGAGCTGCGGAAGTAGTACGACAATGAGCGAGCGGAGCGAGCGAGCCGCGGCGGTCCACTCGGCGGACCCGGGCGTGCTCCCGACCGGAGGGTGGGCAGTGTGGCTCGAAGAGACCGGCTGTACCCCGAGCCGACGGGAGAGGTGCGCATGAGTCTGTCACTGCGCTTCGCCGCCGGATCGCACAAGGGCATGATCCGCGAGGGCAACGAGGACTCCGGCTACGCCGGGCCACGGCTGCTCGCCATCGCCGACGGCATGGGCGGCCAGGCCGCCGGTGAGGTCGCCTCCTCCGAGGTGATCTCCACCCTCGTCCAGCTCGACGACGACGTCCCCGGCTCCGACCTCCTCACCTCCCTGGGCACGGCCGTCACACGCGCCAATGACCAGTTGCGGGAGATGGTCGAGGAGGACCCGCAGCTGGAGGGCATGGGCACGACCCTGACCGCCCTGCTGTGGACCGGGCAGCGGCTCGGCCTCGTCCATGTCGGCGACTCGCGTGCGTATCTGCTGCGCGACGGCGTCCTGACCCAGATCACCCAGGACCACACCTGGGTGCAGCGGCTGGTCGACGAGGGCCGGATCACCGAAGAGGAAGCCACCACCCATCCGCAGCGGTCGCTGCTGATGCGGGCGCTGGGCAGCGGCGATCACGTCGAGCCCGATCTGTCGATCCGTGAGGTGCGGGCCGGCGACCGGTATCTGATCTGCTCGGACGGGCTGTCCGGGGTGGTCAGCCACCAGACGCTGGAGGAGACCCTCGCCAGCTACCACGGTCCGCAGGAGACGGTGCAGGAGCTGATCCAGCTCGCGCTGCGCGGCGGCGGACCCGACAACATCACCTGCATCGTCGCCGACGTCCTGGACGTGGACGGCAACGAGACGCTGGCCGGCCAGCTCAACGACACCCCGGTCATCGTCGGTGCCGTCGCGGAGAACCAGAACCAGCTCAGCGACCCGAGCACGATGCAGACTCCCGCCGCCCGGGCCGCCGAACTCGGCCGGCACGGCGGCCCCAACCCGGGTGCGCCCGGTGGTGCCTTCGGGCCGCCCGGCAGCGGTGACACGGAGGTCGGCGGCCCGCCACAGGGCTCGTTCGGCGCGTTCATGGACGAGGACTTCGTCAAGCCGCGGCGGCGCGGGCGGTGGCTCAAGCGGTCACTGTTCATCGCGCTGGCGCTGGCCGTCGTGGGCGGCGGCTGCTACGCGGGCTACAACTGGACGCAGACCCAGTACTTCGTCGGTGCCAAGGACGACCACATCGCGCTCTACCGGGGCATCAGCCAGGACCTCGCGTGGATCAGGCTCAATGATGTCGACGAGGACCACCCCGAGATCGAACTCAAGTACCTGCCGCCGTATCAGCGGAATCAGGTCAAGGAGACGATCGCGGTCGACAATCGCACGCAAGCGGGCGAAAAGGTCACCGAACTGAGCAAGCAGGCCAACGCCTGCCGTAGTAAGGAGCAGCGGGAGGCCGCCGAGCGGGACGCGGCGCGTCACCCGGGCCACGGCCAGACGGGCACGCCGAGCAAGCCCGGTTCCCCGTCGCAGTCGCCGAGCTCCAAGCCCGGCAGCACCGGCAAGAACAGCGGCACCGGCACCGCCGGCACGCTGGCGGCGACCACGTCTCCGTCTCCCGAAGCCACTCCCAGCCAGGCCCCTTCCCAGGAGCAGCAGAAGCTGGAAAAGAATTGCAGCACCCAGCAGTGAGGGCGTAGGGGGCCGTAGATCTCATGAGCAGCAGCACCACCAACACCACCACCATCGGCACCATCGGAGCCCCGAGCCGCCGCAACACCGAGCTCGCGATGCTCATCTTCGCGGTGCTGATTCCGGTCTTCGCATACGTCAACGTCGGTCTGGCGAAGGACGGTACGGTGCCGGCCGGTGTGCTGGGCTACGGCCTCGGGCTGGGCCTGCTGGCGGGCGTCGCGCATCTCGTCGTCCGCAAGTGGGCGCCGTACGCCGACCCGCTGATGCTGCCCATCTCCACCCTGCTCAACGGCCTGGGCCTGATCTTCATCTGGCGGCTGGACCAGGAGCCGTCGCTGGGCAAGGCGATGGCCCCCAACCAGCTGATGTGGTCGACGTTCGGCGTCGCGCTCTTCCTGGGCATCCTGATCTTCCTCAAGGACCACCGCGTCCTTCAGCGCTACACCTACATCTCGATGGTGGTCGCGCTGGTGCTGCTGGTCGCGCCGATGTTCTTCCCCGGTGTGAACGGCGCGAAGATCTGGATCACGATCCCGGGTCTCGGCTCACTCCAGCCCGGCGAGTTCGCGAAGATCATCATCGCGATCTTCTTCGCCGGCTACCTGATGGTGAAGCGGGACGCGCTGGCGCTGGCCAGCCGCCGCTTCATGGGGCTCTACCTCCCCCGCGGCCGCGACCTCGGCCCGATCCTCGTCATCTGGGCGCTGAGCCTGATGATCCTGGTCTTCGAGACCGACCTCGGTACCTCGCTGCTGTTCTTCGGCCTGTTCGTCGTGATGCTGTACGTGGCGACCGAGCGGACCAGCTGGATCGTGTTCGGTCTGCTGCTCAGCGCGGGCGGCGCGGTCGCGGTGGCGACCTTCGAGTCGCACGTCCAGACGCGTGTCCACAACTGGCTCAACCCGCTGGAGCTGCTCAACGGCGGTGTCACCGAGACCGCCCAGGCCATGTACTCCTTCGGCTCCGGCGGCATCCTCGGCTCCGGACTGGGCCAGGGCTACTCCCGCCTGATCCTCGGTATCGCGCCGAAGAGTGACTACATCCTCGCCACGGTCGGCGAGGAGGTCGGCCTCGCCGGACTGATGGCCATCCTGCTGCTGTACGGCCTGCTCATCGAGCGCGGAATCCGTACGGCGCTGGCGGCCCGCGACCCGTTCGGCAAGCTGCTCGCGATCGGCCTGTCCGGTGCCTTCGCCCTTCAGGTCTTCGTCGTCGCCGGCGGCGTGACGGGCCTGATCCCGCTGACGGGTATGACGATGCCGTTCCTCGCCCAGGGTGGCTCGTCCGTGATCGCCAACTGGGCACTGGTCGCCATCCTGCTGCGGATCAGCGACACCGCGCGCCGCCCGGCGCCGGCCCCCGCCCCCTCCACCGACGCCGAGATGACCCAGGTGGTCCGTCCGTGAACAAGCCTCTGCGCCGGGTCGCGATCTTCTGCGGCCTGCTCGTCCTCGCCCTGCTGGTCCGCGTCAACTGGGTGCAGTTCGTCCAGGGTGACGAGCTCAAGAACGACCCGCACAACCGCCGGGTCGCCATCGAGCGCTACAGCACCCCGCGCGGCAACATCATCGTGGACGGCAAGGCCATCACCGGCTCCACGACCACCGACAGCGGCGACTTCAAGTACAAGCGGACGTACAAGAACGGCAAGATGTGGGCGCCGGTCACCGGCTACGCCTCGCAGGCCTTCGACGCCAACCAGCTCGAGAAGCTCAACGACAAGTTTCTCTCCGGCACCGACGACAGGCTCTTCTTCAGCCGCACGGTCGACATGTTCACCGGCGGCAAGCAGAAGGGCGGCAACGTGGTGACCACCCTTGACGCCAAGGCCCAGAAGGCCGCCTTCGACGGCCTCGGCCACCAGAAGGGCGCGGTCGCCGCGATCAACCCGGAGACCGGTGCGATCCTGGCCCTGGCCAGCACCCCGTCCTACGACCCGTCCACCTTCGCCGGGATGAGCAACAAGGACGCCGAGGCGTACAGCGGGCTCCAGAAGAAGAGCAACCCCGACGAGCCGATGCTCAACCGGGCGCTGCGCCAGACCTACCCGCCCGGCTCCACCTTCAAGGTCGTCACGGCCTCGGCCGCCCTGGAGAACGGTCTCTACGACGACGTCGACACCAACACCCGGTCGCCGCTGCCCTACACGCTCCCCGACACCTCGGGCATCGAGCTGAAGAACGAGGGCAACATCCCCTGCAAGAACGCCACCCTGCGGGAAGCGCTGCGGGTGTCCTGCAACACCGTGTTCGGCAAGATCAGCGCCGATCTCGGCAACAAGAAGATGATGGACGAGGCGCAGAAGTTCGGCTTCAACAACCCGGAGATCTACACCCCGGTCCGCGCCTCGGAGAGCATCTTCCCCAAGGACAACCGGCCGCAGAACGCGATGGCGGGCATCGGCCAGGCCTCCAACCGCGCCACGCCGCTCCAGATGGCCATGGTCGCCTCGGCGGTCGCCAACGGCGGCAAGCTGATGAAGCCGTACATGGTCGACAAGCTGGTCGCGACGAACCTCAATGTGGTCCAGCAGCACACTCCGCAGGAGATGAGCCAGCCGCTCAGCCCGGAGAACGCGCAGAAGGTCCAGAGCATCATGGAGACCGTGGTCAAGTCGGGTACGGGAACCAACGCCCAGATCCCGAACGTCACAGTCGGCGGTAAGACCGGTACCGCACAGCACGGCGAGAACAACAAGGACAATCCGTACGCCTGGTTCATCTCCTACGCGAAGACAGACAAGGGCACCCCCGTCGCGGTGGCCGTCGTCATTGAGGGATCCGACACGCTCCGCGATGACATCGCCGGCGGCAAGCTCGCAGCTCCGGTCGCGAAGCGCGTCATGCAGGCGGTACTCGAAGGCGAGAAGTGACGCGGATCATGCCAATACCGGTCACGTATCAGGTTGCGGCTCCGGCCCGGTCCGGTCCGGCGTGGCGGGTACGGTATGCCCGGACAGCACACCGCCGGACCACACACCGGTGCGGTCGGGACTGACGGAGAGGGCTGGAGAAGCTTATGGAAGAGCCGCGTCGCCTCGGCGGCCGGTACGAGCTGGGCTCGGTGCTCGGCCGCGGTGGCATGGCCGAGGTGTACCTCGCGCATGACACCCGCCTGGGCCGCACCGTGGCTGTGAAGACGCTGCGGGTGGACCTCGCCCGTGACCCGTCCTTCCAGGCCCGGTTCCGCCGTGAGGCCCAGTCGGCCGCCTCGCTGAACCATCCGTCGATCGTCGCGGTCTACGACACCGGCGAGGACTATGTCGACGGTGTCTCGATCCCGTACATCGTCATGGAGTACGTCGACGGCTCCACGCTCCGTGAGCTGCTGCACTCCGGAAGAAAGCTGCTGCCCGAGCGCTCGCTGGAGATGACCACCGGTGTCCTCCAGGCGCTGGAGTACTCCCACCGGGCCGGCATCGTCCACCGCGACATCAAGCCGGCCAACGTCATGCTGACGCGCACCGGCCAGGTCAAGGTCATGGACTTCGGTATCGCCCGGGCCATGGGTGATGCCGGGATGACGATGACGCAGACCGCGGCGGTCATCGGCACGGCCCAGTACCTCTCGCCGGAGCAGGCCAAGGGCGAGCAGGTCGACGCCCGCTCCGACCTGTACTCCACCGGCTGTCTGCTGTACGAGCTGCTCACGGTACGGCCACCGTTCGTCGGTGACTCACCGGTCGCGGTGGCCTATCAGCATGTCCGCGAGGAGCCGCAGAAGCCGAGCAACTTCGACCCCGAGATCACGCCGGAGATGGACGCCATCGTCCTGAAGGCGCTGGTCAAGGACCCGGACTACCGCTATCAGTCGGCCGACGAGATGCGTGCCGACATCGAGGCGGCGCTGGACGGCCAGCCGGTCGCGGCGGCCTCCGCGATGGGCGCGGCCGGCTACGACCAGGACCAGCCGACCACCATGCTGCGTCCGCAGGACCCGGCCGGCCAGACCTCCATGCTTCCGCCGATGAACGCGGACGACGGGGGCTACGGCTATGACGACCGCGGCGACCGCCGCCGCGGTGGCGGCCAGAAGAAGAGCAACACCTCGACGATCCTGCTGGTGCTCGCGGCCGTCCTCGTCCTGATCGGTGCGATCTTCATCGGCAAGGCGATGTTCACCAAGACCAATGGGGGCGGCACGTCATCGGTGCCCAACCTCGTCGGCAAGTCCTTCAAGGACGCCAAGGCGTCCGGTCGCAACGGCGGCTTCCAGGTCGAGGAGGCCGGCCGCAAGGCCTGCGACAACGTCAAGCGGGGCCAGGTCACCGAGCAGACCCCGAAGCCCGGCGGCGAGGTCAAGAAGGACGAGGCGGTCCAGGTCACGCTGTGCACCGGGGCCGTCAAGGTCACCGTTCCGGACGTGGAGGACTACTCGTACGAGAAGGCGGTCGACCGCCTCGAGCGCAAGGGCTTCAAGAACGTCCGGCCGGTCAAGAAGGAATCCGACCGGGCCCCGGGCACCGTGATCGGCCAGAATCCCAAGGCCCAAAGCGAGGCGGCCAAGAGCACGGAGATCGTCCTCACCGTTGCTCAGGAGTCCCCGAAGGCGAACGTCCCGCCCGTCACGGGCCAAGACTTCGAGGCGGCCAAGAAGCAGCTTGAAACCCTGGGTTTCAAGGTCGCCAAGGTCGAACAGGACGTCACCGACCCGGCCCAGGTCGGCAAGGTGCAGAGCCAGAGCCCCGAGGGAAACACCCCGGCCAAGCTCGGCTCCACCGTGACCCTCACGGTCGGCAAGGCGGGGGCCCAGACGCCGGTACCGGGTGTCGTCGGCCAGACCGTGAAGGACGCGAAGAAGGCGCTCCAGCAGGCCGGCTTCACCAACATCCAGTTCGCCGGAGACAGCCCGCAGGACGACAACGCCCGCGTGGCCGCCCAGGACCCGCAGCCGACGACACCGTCCGACCCCAAGACCACCACCGTGACCCTGACCACCATCGGTGGCGGCAACGGCGGCGGCAACGGCAACGGCGGCGATGACGGCGGCGGCTTCATCGGCGGACCGTTCGGCTAGCAGCCCGGCCGCTTCGGCCCGGCACACACGAAGCCCCGGCAGCCCTTCACAGGGCGCCGGGGCTTTCTGTTGCAGCTCCGCGGTCTCCGCAGTCTCCGCGGCCTAGCGGAGTTCCTTCGGCGGCGTGCGCTCCGCGTCGACCTTCTCGGTCCGCTCCAGTTCGCCCCAGACGACGTAGCGGTAGGTCGAGGTGTAGACCGGAGTGCAGGTCGTGAGGGTGATGTAGCGGCCGGCCTTGCGCTTGCCGGATTCCTTCGGGATGTCGTCGAGGACGTCCACGTTGTACTTCGAGGTCTCCGGCAGGGTCGCGAAGACCTTGTAGACGTACCAGGTGTCCTTGGTCTCGAAGACGATCGGGTCGCCGTCCTTGAGCTTGTCGATGTTGTGGAACTTCGCGCCGTGGCCGTCGCGGTGCGCGGCGAGGGTGAAGTTGCCCTTCTTGTCCTTGGGCAGCCCCGACTTGACCGGCTTCGTGTAATAGCCGGCCACCCCCTCGTTGAGGATCTCGGAGTCGGTGCCCTTCTCGACCAGCACCTCGCCGTTGTTCATCGCCGGTACGTGCAGAAAGCCGATGCCGTCCTTGGTGTCCAGCTCGCCCGGCCCCTTGGGCCCGTTGCTCGCCCAGTGCCGGCGCACCTGGTCACCCTGCTTGTGCGCTTCGCGGTCGGCGAGGACATTGGTCCACCACAGCGAGTAGGCGACGAACAGGCCCAGGATCAGCCCGACCGTGATCAGCAGCTCACCGATGACGCTGACGATGGAGGCGAGGGCCCGGCGCACCCGGCGCGGCTTGAGTGGCGGCGCGGACCGGTCGCATGCCTCGTCGTTTCCGGTGGCAGTCACCGCGTAGCACCCCTCTTATGTTTGCTCAGCCGGCGAGCGCATCCGGTTTGCCCTTGCTCCGCGGCCGCTCGTCGACCATCTTGCCCCAGACGATCATCCGATAGGTACTGGTGAACTCCGGGGTGCAGGTCGTCAGGGTGATGTAGCGGCCGGGCCCGGTGAATCCTGAGCCGGGCGGCACCGGGCCGATCACGCTGGTGTTGCTCGGCGACGTCTGCGGGAGGATGCTCTCCATCTCGTAGGTGTAGTACGAGCTCTTCGTCTCGACGATGATCTTGTCGCCCTTGGTGAGCCGGTTGACATAGCGAAACGGCTCGCCGTGCGTGTTGCGATGGGCCGCCACCGCGAAGTTGCCCTTCTTGTCCCAGGGCATCGCGGTCTTGATCCCGCTGTTCTTGTCGTAGTGACCGATCAGGCCGTGGTCCAGCACCTTGTGCTTGTCGATCCCCTCGGCTATCGGCGCCTTCACATCCAGCTTGGGGATATACATGATCCCGAAGCGCTCACCGTCCGCGAGGTTCTTCTTCTCGCCGCCGCCCTTGTCCCATTCGTGCTGAAGGTTGTTGGCGGCGCCGCCCGCCTCCTGCTCGGCCAGCACATTCGTCCACCAGAGCTGATAGGTGACGAACAGCAGCATCAGCACGCCGAGGGTGATGAACACCTCGCCCAGCGCGCGGCTGGCGATCAGGCTGGGGCTGTCCTTGGCGGCTCGTGCGGCCTGCCGGGCCTCCAGCCGGGACATGGGGGCGGAGGCCGGTTCGGAAGCGGAGGCAGCGGCCGCTGTAGCGGCGGCGGCGCCGGTGTGGCGTCCACGTCTGCCGCCCCGCTTGGCGGCCTCCTGAGCGGCCTTGCGCCGGGCTGCGCGGCCCCCGGGCGCCGGGGTCGCTGCCGCGGTTTCACGTGAAACCATCGTGCCGGTTTCACGTGAAACGCCGTCCCCGTCAGGCTTCTCCGCCTGCCGCAGCGCCATGGTCTCGTCGTCCTGCCGCGACGCGGGGGCAGCGGCCCCAACCGGAGCGGGGCTCACGGCCGGATTCGGGCTCACCCGCGGGGCGGGGGCGGGTGACGCCGGTGCCTCCGGGGCGGCTTCGCGCCGGGATATCGACTCGGCGGTGGCGGGGCGGGGGACGTAGCCGGGGCCATACGCCTGGCCGTAGGCGGCCGTCTGAGGGCCGTACGCCTGCGGATCGGGCTGGGACGGCCCTTCGGGCTCCAGATGCGGGCGGAACCACGGTGAGCCCTGCCTGCCGCCCTCCTGAGCGGGTTTGCCCCGTCGGCGGCCACGGCCCGGCTGCCCGTACGGACCGGGCGCGGGTGCCGGGGGCGCCTGGCCCGGCAGCGGATCGGTCAGCGGGTCGTCCAGCCGCTCCACCGCCGCCTCGAACGGATCGGGCTGCCGGTCCGGCTCGTTCGGCTCGTAGGGTCTCCCTTCACGTTCCGGGCGCAGGGCGGTCACCCGCCTGCCTTGCCGACCACCGGGGCCAGCCCCGTCGAGCGCTCCACCGCCCCCTTGTCACCGCATTCGACGAGCCAGTTGGCCAGCATCCGGTGCCCCCACTCCGTCAGTACCGACTCGGGGTGGAACTGGACGCCCTCGACCGGGAGTTCGCGGTGCCGCAGGCCCATGACGATCCGTCCGCCGGGGACGTCCTCGGCTTCCGTCCAGGACGTGACGATCAGTTCGTCGGGGACGGTGTCCGGCTCGACCGCGAGGGAGTGGTAGCGGGTGGCGGTGAAGGGGGACGGCAGCCCGGAGAAGACGCCGACGTCCTCGTGGTGAACTAGCGAGGTCTTGCCGTGCAGCAACTCGGGGGCGCGGTCGACCACGCCGCCGTACGCGACCGCCATCGACTGCATGCCCAGGCAGACGCCGAAGACCGGGACGCCGGTGTCCGCGCAGTGCCGGACCATGTCGACGCAGACGCCGGCCTGCTCGGGCGTGCCGGGTCCGGGCGACAGCAGCACCCCGTCAAAGCCGTCCTGGGCGTGCCGCGTCGCGACCTCGTCGTTGCGCAGCACCTCGCATTCGGCGCCGAGTTGGTAGAGGTACTGGACGAGGTTGAAGACGAAGCTGTCGTAGTTGTCGACGACGAGAATCCGTGTGGTCATCGGGCGGCCATCCCTTCATCGACAGTGACGTCATTGAAGGGCAGCAGCGGCTCCGCCCACGGAAAGACGTACTGGAAAAGCACGAAGACGACCGCCAGCACGAGCACCAGGGAAATCAGCGCTTTCACCCATGTGTTGCCCGGCAGATGCCGCCAGATCCAGCCGTACATGCTGTCGCTGTCCCCTTGCCGATGCCGATGACGATGTCGATTGCGACACCAGAGTAAGGGGCGAGGGCGGGCCCAGGTGGGTCAGCCGGTCAAAGCTGATGGCCTTCCCTGTGCCACGGGTTGGGTGGAATCCAGGTGTGCCCAGGCGATCAGCCGGTGGCTGTGGCCCCATTCCGGCTCGCAGGTGGTCAGCGTGAGATAGCGCCCGGGGCCGTTGAAGCCGGACTTCCGCGGTACGGGGTCGATCACCCCGATGTCGCCGGGCAGCGTTGTGTAGGGCCGGTTGTCGATGCGGTAGGTGAACCAGGTCGTGCCGTCGGTCAGCACCACCGCGTCGCCGGGGCGGAGCCGTGGGAAGTCCTTGAAGGGGTCGCCATAGGTGCGGCGATGACCGGCGACGGAGAAGTTGCCGATCTCGCCGAGACGGGCGGTGCGGGCGTAATGGCCGAGGCCGCGCTTGAGGACGTCGGTCGCGGTGCCTTCCAGGACGGGCTTGGTCCAGTCGGCGCCCAGGCGCGGGATGTACATGACGGCGAAGGAGGCGCCCGAGGTGTAGCGGCGGGGCCGTTCGGGCGGAGTGGAGTCGCCGTCGAGGGCCGGTGTGCGGTCGGGGGCGGTGGCCCGGCCCGTGGACCACTGCTGCCGGAGTCTGCCGATCTCGCCGTCCATGGCGCTGTCGGCCTGTACGCCGGTCCAGAAGAGGAGGTAGGCCACGAAGAGCACGATCAGTGCGCCGGCGGTGACACAGATCTCGCTGAGGGTCCGCACGATCCACCGCACCGTTGTCCGGCCCCGCAGCGTCATCCGGCCCCGCCCCTCCCCGGCGCCCGCGGCGTGCGGGCTACGGCTTCACAGGCTGTGCGTAGTGGAGATCCACTGTGCCGGAGTAGCCGGGAAGAGTCACCGCCTCGTGCTGGTCGACTTTCCAGCCGAGCCCGTAGGCGTTCACGTACTGGAGGTAGTTCTGGATGGCGGGGGCGGCGGTCAGCGCGTTGGTGAGGGCCTCGCGGTCGCCGACGGCGGTGACCTTGTACGGCGGGGAGTAGACCCGGCCCTGGAGGATCAGGGTGTTGCCGACGCAGCGCACCGCGCTGGTGGAGATCAGCCGCTGGTCCATGACCTTGATGCCCTTGGCGCCGCCCTGCCACAGGGCGTTCACCACGGCCTGGAGATCCTGCTGATGGATGACCAGGTCGTTGGGCTGCGGCTCGGGCACCCCGGGGATCTTGGCGGTGGCGTTGGGCGGGGCGTCGGTGAGCGTGACCGTCACACCCTGCCCCTTCACCGGCTTGGTGCCGGCGTTCTTCTCCAGCGCCTTGAGCTTGGCCTCCTCGGCCCGGGAGCTGCCGTTGTCGCGCTGCGCGAGCGCGTCGACCTCGTCCCGCAGGGTGGCGTTACGGTCGTCCTGGGCGCCGTTTTTGTGGCTGCGTTCCTGGATGAGGTCGGACAGCCGCAGCATCGAGTCGTCCGAGCGCAGATTGGTGCCCCGCGCGGTGTCGAAGCTCAGCCAGAACAGCAGCCCGGCGAGCGCGAACACGACCAGAGTGAGGAGCCGCACGGGCCGCAGGCGGGACCGGGTGGGGCGGTCGGGGGAGTCAGCGGAATTGCTCAACGTACCCTTACTCCTTACGACGCCACGGAAGCACTACGCTAACGGACGCCCGGGAAAGGAATCCGCTCCCCACCGCGTCCGCGCCCTGGCGTACACCTCGTACCTCCCCCGCGGATGGGGGCACCGCCCGCTCGAGCGACCACGAGAGCGGGGGAGCAGCGCATCGACAGGAGAGTTCCTCGTGCCGAAGTCACGGATCCGCAAGAAGGACGACTTCACGCCGCCGCCGGCGAAGACCACCAACCTGAAGATGAGCTCAGGCCGTGGCTGGGTGGCGCCGCTGATGCTGGCGATGTTCCTCATCGGGCTGGTGTGGATCGTGATGTTCTACGTCTCCGAGGGCGATCTACCGATCGCGGCCATGGGTAACTGGAACATCGTGTGTGGCTTCGGCTTCATCGCGGTGGGCTTCGGCGTATCCACGCAGTGGAAGTAGCGCAAGCCCTGCCCAAGGCCATCCACACGGTTATCCACAGCCGGGGAAAACTTCAGAAGATCTGTGGATAACCCTCCGGAGGTTGACGCCGGTGTGATCGGCGGCACCCTCCGGAGGGCACCGGCTCCCCCGTTCCTTCCTGGGGAAACGCAGCCCGGAGCGGACCGGAACGAAAGTTCCGCACAGCTTGCACAAGATCGGCCACGCACTGTGGACAACGTGCCGGTACGGACTCTCAGCCCACCAGCTGGAGAGTCCGTACCCACACCACGGCGATGATCGCCAGGAACGCCACCGCGCAGGTCGCGGCGTGCACCAGCGTCCGGCGCTCGCGCGACGCATGCACCATCCCGAACGCCACCGCGGCGCCCACCACCAGGCCGCCGACATGAGCCTGCCAGGCGATGTTCGGCCACAGGAACGTGAAGGCCAGGTTGATGCCGAGCAGGATCAGCACCGGCTTCATGTCGTAATTCAGCCGCCGCAGGAGCACGGCCGTCGCACCGAGCAGCCCGAAGATCGCGCCGGAGGCGCCCAGCGAGGGCTGGCCCGGCGCGGCGAGGAGATAGGATAGGGCGCTGCCGCCCAGGCCGGCGAGCAGATAGAGCGCGATGTACCGCAGCCGGCCGAGCGCCGCCTCCAGCGGCGGCCCCAGCCACCACAGCGAGAGCATGTTGAACGCGAAGTGCGCGATCTGCTGGTGCAGGAACATCGCGGTCAGCAGGCGGTACCACTCGCCCTCGGCGACACCGATGAGCTGATACCGGCTCGGGTCGGCGGCGAGCCCGAGCAGATCGAGCCGGCTGACCAGCTGGCTCAGGTCACCGCCCGTCGCCAGCACGGCGACGAACACGGCGGCGTTGAGGCCCAGCAGGATCTTGGTGATCAGCCGCGGATCGGCCGCGACCGTGCCGCCCGCGATCGTGCGCGGCGCGGCGGCCTGTGGTGCGTGACCGGTGCCGCCACCGCTGCGCACACACTCCGGGCACTGGAAGCCGACCGAGGCACTGACCATGCACTCGGGGCATATGGGCCGGTCACAGCGGGTGCAGCGGATGCCGGTGGGGCGATCCGGGTGACGGTGGCAGCCCGGCAGGCCATCGTCATCCCGCGCGTCCTGCGGCTCCTTCGGGCTGCCTGGCACCTGGTCCATCCGTCCCCTCGTCCTCTTCTCGTCCGGGCGCGTCAGCGCTTCGCCTCTCCGCCCGGCCTCCGCCCCGTGGACGAGCGTCGCGCCCCGCCTGATGTACGACCGGGCGGGGCGCAATGGTTCCCCGGATCCGTCCGGGGCGGGCGACGCGGGTCAGCGGGTCTCGACGGCCACCGACTCGATCACGACGTCCTGGAGCGGACGGTCGGTGCGCGGGTTGGTCTGGGTGGCGGCGATGGCGTCGACGACCTTCTTGCTCGCCTCGTTGCTGACCTCACCGAAGATGGTGTGCTTGCCGGTCAGCCACGCGGTGGCCCCGACGGTGATGAAGAACTGCGAGCCGTTGGTGCCCGGGCCGGCGTTGGCCATGGCCAGCAGGTAGGGCTTGTTGAAGGCCAGGTCGGGGTGGAACTCGTCCCCGAACTCGTAGCCGGGGCCGCCGGTGCCGTTGCCCAGCGGGTCGCCGCCCTGGATCATGAAGCCGCTGATCACCCGGTGGAAGACGGTGCCGTCGTAGAGCCGGTCCGTGGACTTCTTGCCGGTCGCCGGGTGGGTCCACTCGCGCTCACCCTTGGCGAGCTCGACGAAGTTCTTGACCGTCTTCGGTGCATGGTTCGGCAGGAGCCGAATCTCGATGTCGCCCTGGTTCGTCTTCAGGGTGGCGTAGAGCTGCTCAGCCACGTTCTACCTTCCATAAGTCTTCGCTGACGGTTCCCGATCCTCGCACGAACCGGCCCGCGGAAGGCCTCCGCGCCGCCTGTGCGCGCCGTCCGGCCCGCACCTCTTGCCGGTTTTCGTGCGGATTTCCAGCGCCCGGAGCGGCAAATCGTGGCATTGTCGTCAACAAGACTCCGGTAGGTCCGCAATGACCCGGATGCCCGCTCGCACATGCCGTACGACGCGTGAGCGGGCATGATCTTCAAACGGGTGGACAGGCGACAGAGAAGACACGGGGGACCAACCCCCAAGCCCCGGACACGCCACCGAGGAGGAGGATCCCGTGACCCGCAAGAAAAGCGTGCGCGCCGCGACCGATACGGCCAAGGACAGCGTGCGGCACGCCGCGGAGGTGGTGGCTCCGTATGCCGGTACGGCCAAGGAAGCCGCCGTGCACTTCGCTCACGAGGCCCGCACACGAGCGGCTCCCAAGGTGGCCGAGGCCGCTCATCAGGCACGGGCGCAGTACGACGCGCATCTGCACCCGCGTATCGAGCACGCCCGAGGCACGCTGCCGCCCAAGGTGGACGCCGCGGCGACCCGGGCCGCCTGCCGCACCCGTAAGGCGGCCCGCCAGGCTGCCGACTACACGGCACCGCGGCTGGAGCACGCGGTGACCCACGCCCGTGCCGCGGCCGAGCCGGTTCGCGAGGAGGCGGTCGCCCGCGGTGCCGCCGCGCTCGCCGCGCTCCGCGGCCAGGTGACGGCTGCCGAGATCGCCAAGCTCCAGAAGAAGCACAGCCGGCGGGCCAAGTGCGGCAAGGCCGCCAAGCGCCTCACGGTGCTGGGCATCCTGGCCGGCGCCGCGATCGCCGCCTGGAAGTGGTGGGACAAGCAGGCCAACCCGGACTGGCTGGTCGAGCCGCCGGCTCCCACGGAGGTCAGCGACCGCGGCCGGCTGAGCGCGGTCGACGGCAGCGAGGGCGCCGCGCTGGACCCCGACGTCCAGGCCAAGCAGGCCGAGGCCGATGAACGCCGCGGCGGCACGGCCTGACACCGGAGCACCGGAACACCTCACCGGGCCGGGCCCGTCACCCCAGCGAGGGCGGCGGCCCGGCCCCGTCGCGTACGGCGGACGGCACCGGCACCGAGCGCGGCCAACTCCCCGTCAGAAACAGAAAAGCCCTCCTGACCAGCAATTTCGCCGATCGGGAAGGCTTTGAGGAGTGGAGCCTAGGGGAGTCGAACCCCTGACATCTGCCATGCAAAGACAGCGCTCTACCAACTGAGCTAAGGCCCCTTCGCGGACCAGGGTACCCGGTGTCCGACCGCTTTCCCGACCGGGTATCGCCGCACACCGTTGCTCTCCGTAGGATGCTTCGCGAGATTCGCGGCAGCGAAGCGATCGGGGAGACAGGGGAGACGGTATGGACGCAGCACAGCAGGAAGCCACCGCGCGGGCCCGGGAGCTCCAGCGCAGTTGGTACGGGGAGCCTCTGGGTGCGCTGTTCCGCCGTCTCATCGACGATCTCGGTCTGAACCAGGCCCGGCTGGCCGCTGTGCTCGGCCTGTCCGCCCCGATGCTGTCCCAGCTGATGAGCGGACAGCGCGCCAAGATAGGCAACCCGGCCGTGGTGCAGCGGGTGCAGGCGCTGCAAGACCTGGCCGGACAGGTCGCCGACGGCAGCGTCAGCGCCGCCGAGGCCACCGACCGTATGGACGAGATCAAGAAGACGGCGGGCGGTTCGGTGCTGAACAACACGGCGCAGCAGACCTCGTCGACGGGGGCGACCACCGTGCGGCGCGTGGTGCGGGAGATCCAGTCGCTGCTGCGGTCGGTCGCCGACGCCGGGGACATCATCGATGCGGCGAACACTCTCGCCCCGGCTCACCCCGAACTGGCAGAGTTCCTCCGGGTCTACGGTGCCGGTCGCACCGCGGACGCGGTCGCCCACTACGAGGCGCACCAGAGCTAGCCACAGGGGACGTCGCGAATTCGGAAAGCGGACGGGGCGCAATGGGTGAGGTCTTCGCCGGTCGGTATGAGCTGATCGACCCGATCGGGCGGGGTGGGGTGGGCGCGGTCTGGCGCGCCTGGGACGCCCGGCGCCGCCGCTACGTTGCCGCCAAGGTGCTGCAACAGAGCGACGCCCACACCCTGCTGCGCTTCGTCCGCGAACAGGCACTGCGGATCGACCATCCGCATGTGCTGGCCCCGGCGAGCTGGGCCGCGGACGACGACAAGGTGCTGTTCACCATGGACCTGGTGAACGGCGGCTCGCTGGCCCATCTGATCGGGGATTACGGCCCGTTGCCGCCACGGTTCGTGTGCACGCTCCTGGATCAGCTGCTGGCCGGGCTGACCGCGGTGCACGCGGAGGGAGTGGTGCACCGGGACATCAAGCCTGCGAACGTGCTGCTGGAGGCCACCGGCACCGGGCGGCCGCATCTGCGGCTGTCCGACTTCGGCATCGCGATGCGCAAGGGCGAGCCACGGCTCACCGAGGCCAACTACGTGGTGGGCACGCCCGGCTACTTCGCTCCCGAGCAACTGCTGGGCGCCGAACCGGACTTCCCCGCGGACCTGTTCGCGGTCGGCCTGGTCGCGCTCTATCTGATCACCGGCACCAAGCCGGACGCCGAGGCGATGAGCCAGTACTTCACCCAGCACGGCATCCCGAACGCGCCCGAGGGCGTCCCGGAGCCGCTGTGGCAGGTGCTGGCCTCCCTGGTGCACCCGGATCCGGATGCCCGGTTCAAGACGGCCACCGGGGCGCGGAAGGCGATTCTGTCGGCCGTCGAGCTGCTGCCGGACGCGACGATCGAGGACGAGATCGTCGAGGTCTTCGACCACATAGGGCCGCTGCCGGCCGGCTTCGGGCCGGACGGGCCGTTGCGTCCCCGCGGCCCGGCGGGACCCGCGACGGCCGGCGCCACCACGGGCACCGGGGCCACCGGGCAGGTCTCCATGTCGGACACCGGCAGCTTCCAGCTCGCCCCGCCGGAGCCGAGCACCCCGCCGACACCCACGCACACGCCGATGCCGAGGGCGATGCCGGGCAGCACGTACACGGGCCACGGCAGCCCGCCCACCGGTCACGGCAACACCCCGACGGGTCACGGCAACACCCCCACGGGTCACGGCAACCCCCCTACGGGTCATAGCGGCACCTACACGGGCCACGGCGACGCCGTCACCGGCCACGGCAGTACGTCCACCGGCCACGGCGGTGCCCCCACCGGCTACGGCACGCCGGCCGGGCCGTCCGCCGCGTCCGGCATGCAGCCGCTCCCGACACCGGCGTCGCCCCCGCCCCCGGCGCCCGCGTACGAGCCGACGGCCCCCGGACACCCGGAACGGTCCGCGACCCGCCCCTACACGGCGGGCCCGCTGCCGGTCCCCGGGCAGCCCCCGGCGGGCACCGCCGTCACCGTGCCGTCCCCGGCACACCACGCCCCGTACAGAAAGCCGGGCCCGCCCACGAAGGTCGCGGTGCCGGTGCTGATCGTGGCGCTGCTGTGCATCGCGGTCGGCGTCTGGGCGCTGCTCGCCGCCTGACGGGCCGCCACGCGGCCGGTGGGGCCGAGGTACACCCGGCCCCTCGGGAACCCGCTACCAGCCCTGTGGCGGCCCGAACCGGGGGTCCTGGGGCGCCTGTTGGGTCGGGTCCGTGGACTGTCCCGACAGCGAGGGGCGGCCGCCCGGCCCACCCGCGGCAGCCGCTCCGCCCGCGGCAGCCGGTCCACCCGGCCCACCCGCCGTGCCGGGCCCGGGCCGTGGACCCGCTGCACCGGCCGCGGACCGCCGCGCCACCAGCGTCCAGGCGCCCAGTCCCAGCAGCAGCACCACGCCCGTGCCGATCCCGGTGTAGGCCACCGTCATCAAGGTGCCGCTCTTCGCCGCCTCCTGTGCGGTCCGGCCCTTCTGCGCCGACTCCCGGTCCTCGGGCGTGACGGAGAAGACGCCGGCCGGCCCGGCATAGCCGGGCCCGTCCTTGGCGGTGCCCCGGACATCCACCCGGAGGGTGAGCTCCGCGCCCTTGGGGAAGTACTGCGCGGCATCGGGGTGCAGGCTCACCGCGAGGTAGTACCAGCCCGCGAACCGCATCGCGTTGACCGACCCGGTGGAGTCGAAGCGGTTGCCGTAGTCGACCGGCGCGGTGAACTCCTTGGCGGCGGCCGGCTTCCCGGTGTACGAGACAAAGCTGGGGTCGCCGACCGCACCGCGCGCCGGGTTGTAGACGGCCAGCCCGAGCACCCTGGCGAGGAAAGCGGAGGCCCGGGACGACGTCGAATTCGGCAGCTCGGCGCTGAGGTTGAGCCGCTGTCCCCAGTCCACCGGGACGCGGTAGAAGCGCGTCTCGCCCGGCCTGATCCGGTCCTTCCAGACCCCCGAGGCGACCGAGCCCGCGTCATTGAAGCCGGTACCGCCCCTGGCATTGCGCTTGGTGGCGTCCGTACGCGGTGCCGGGGTCTCGGTGCTCCAGGTGCCGTGGCCGGGCTTGGCGGGGGTACTGCCCTCCAGCCGGGGCTCGTTGAGGAAGTTGATTTCCAGCGGCCAGGTGTCGGGGCCGGAGTTCTCCGATCCCTCGCGGGTGATCACGAGGTAGTACGGGCCGGCCTTCTGGCACTCCGTACGGTCGGCGCCGACGCGACGGGTGACGTAGTCGGCGATCGGGTACGCCATACCGCCGCCGTTGAAGGACGGCCGCGCCTCCGAGCCGCAGCTCGTGCCGTTGCTGTCCTGGACGCTGAGGGTCAGCTTGTCGCCGTAGTCCGCGACCTTGGTGCCGGGTGTGGGCGCCGCGACGGCCGAGAAGTACGCATTGGTCCTGGCGTCCAGATTGACGGCGTACCACTTCTGCTCGCCGCGCTTGATGGCGTCGGTGTGCAGACCGGGCTTGAGCGACGGTGCGTCCGAGGACTTGGGGCTGCCCGCGACCTTCGTGGCGCCCTCCCCCGTGCGATAGCGGGGCACGTTCTCGGCGGAGGCCACGCCCACCGCCCCCGGCAGGATCGGCACCGCGGCGAGCGCCGCCAGCACGGCTATGCCCCTGTACGTCGTGCGCCCCGTCACCACGAGCCACCCCTCATCGGATCCGAATTCCCGCCGTCGGCACGCGGCCGCCGGCGCGCCCACCCGTAGGCGACCGCGAGACCGGCCGGCAGCAGTACGCCCACACCGCCGACGGCGACCGCCGCCACACGCCCTGTGGACCATCCTCCACCGCCACCCGGTTTTTCGTCCGCCGAGGAGCCGGAATCGCCCCAGCGGATGTTCCACGTGAAACGTCAGCTCCATCTCACGCCACAGTCGGAATCTTTGCCATTGCAAGCAAATGGTGTGCTAAAGCAAACACGAGAGGATCGCCGTCACGGCACCGCAACGACAATCAGCCACTCCGGAACCGCCGCCACCCCGGCCCCAGCGCTCCCGCCCGCCCCCGGGCGCACGAAACCCCGACCGCCCGGAGGCAATCGGGGTCCGTACGAACCTGCTGTGCGTGGGAGGGGTCTCAGACACCCGAACCTGCGGGCACGGAGTCGGTCGCCTCCGTCCACAGATCCTGCTCGGCGCGATCCGCCTGGATCTGGCGGTACACGAGGAGCCCGCCGATGGCGGCCAGTGCGACCAGGAGAAGCTTCTTCACCGCGCGACCTCGTCTTTCGTTGACGTAGGGGACCTATGTCGGCCGATGATACACACCGACCGATACCGATCGGTTACCTAGCCCGTGGTCGGCAACACCTCTTCCGAGGCACGCACCGCGAGCCAACTTCCGCCTCCATACAACGAATCGGCCCGGCCGGGGAGTTCCCCGGCCGGGCCGATTGTGCAGTGCGGCTACCAGGACTTGAACCTGGGGCCTCTTCCTTATCAGGGAAGCGCTCTAACCGTCTGAGCTATAGCCGCGCGCTCGCTGCACCAGAAGATTAGCGCACTTCAGAGGCGTTCCCAAAATCGGTTCAGGGAGCCTCCCGAACGCCCTCCCACGAGGGACTCACTCGTCCTCGGCGAGGGTGAGTTCCACGCCTCCGACGAACCCGGCCGACAGGTTGTAGATGAAGGCACCGAGCGTGGCCAGGGCCGTCGCCAGCACCACGTCGATCACCGCGATGATCGACGTGAACAGCAGCGCCCGCGGCAGCGACAGGAACGACTGGAGATCGAAGCCGCCGCCGTCACTGGAGCCGGTGGCCTCGCTGATCGTCGCGCCGACCGTGGAGAAGACGCCCATCGCGTTCATGACCATCCACAGCACCGCGACGGCCACGACCGTGCAGATGCCCAGGGCGATCGAGAGCAGGAAGCTGACCTTCATCACCGACCACGGGTCGGCGCGGGCCACCCGCAGCCGGGCCTTGCGGGTCCGCGGGGCCGTGGTGGCGCCCGTACGGGGCCGGCGCACCGCCTGCCCGTCACTCTGGCCACCCTCGGTGGGATACGCCTGAGGCGGCTGATACGGCTGTTGTGCGCCGCTCCCGGACTCTCCCTGGGGCTGTGGCTGCGGCTGGCGGGTATCGGTCACGGCTTCCCCTTGATGTGAGCCCTCGTCCCGGGGGCCGGTGTCGGAATCAGCGGAGCCACGGGCGCTGTCCTCCGTCACGGTCGCGGGTCCGGACGAGGAGCCCTTTCCGGCTCCCGATCCACCCGCCGCAGCGCCCGTGGCTCCACTCACGATCTACTCCTCGTGTTACTCCGCGGGCTGCTCGCCCTCGGTCTCCGCGGGCACGGCCCCGTCCGCCGCGGTCTCGTCGGGCTCGTCGCCCCCGTCGACCTCTTCGGCTTCCCGGCTGGCCTCGGCGTTCCATGCGATACCTACGACGGCATCACGCTTGCCCAGGTTGATCAGTTGGACGCCCATGGTGTCACGGCCCGTTTCGCGCACCTCGTTGACCCGCGTACGGATCACGCCACCCCCGAGCGTCACCGCGAGGATCTCATCCGTCTCCTCGACGACCAGCGCGCCGACCAGCGAACCCCGGTCCTCCACGATCTTGGCGGCCTTGATGCCCAGACCGCCGCGGCCCTGGACGCGGTACTCGTCGACCGCGGTGCGCTTGGCGTAGCCGCCGTCCGTGGCGGTGAACACGAAGGTGTTGGCGCGGACCACGTTCATGGAGAGCAGCTCATCGCCCTCGCGGAAGCTCATGCCCTTCACACCGGAGGTGGCCCGGCCCATCGGGCGCAGCGCCTCGTCGGTCGCCGTGAAGCGGATCGACTGGGCCTTCTTGCTGATCAGCAGCAGATCGTCGGTCTCCGACACCAGCTCGGCGCCGATCAGCTCGTCGTCCGTGCCGTCCTCCTGCTCGCGCAGGTTGATCGCGATGACACCGCCGGACCGCGGGGAGTCGTAGTCCTTGAGCGGCGTCTTCTTCACCAGGCCGGCCTTGGTGGCGAGCACCAGATACGGCATGGCCTCGTAGTCGCGGATCGCCAGGATCTGCGCGATCTGCTCGTCCGGCTGGAAGGCGAGGAGGTTGGCCACATGCTGACCCCGCGCGTCCCGTCCCGCGTCGGGGAGTTCGTAGGCCTTGGCGCGGTAGACCCGGCCCTTGTTCGTGAAGAACAGCAGCCAGTGGTGGGTGGTCGAGACGAAGAAGTGGTCGACGATGTCGTCTTCCTTGAGCTTGGTGCCCCGGACGCCCTTGCCGCCGCGCTTCTGCGAGCGGTAGTCGTCGGTCTTCGTCCGCTTCACATAGCCGCCACGGGTGATCGTGACGACGATGTCCTCCTCGGCGATCAGGTCCTCGATGGACATGTCGCCCTCGAAGGGCACCAGCTTGGAGCGCCGGTCGTCGCCGAACTTCTCGACGATCGCGGCGAGTTCCTCGCTGATGATCTGGCGCTGCCGCTCCGGGGAGGCCAGGATCGCGTTGTACTCGTTGATCTTGCGCTGGAGCTCGTCGTGCTCGGCGGTGATCTTCTGGCGCTCCAGGGCGGCCAGCCGGCGCAGCTGCATCTCCAGGATCGCGTTCGCCTGGATCTCGTCGATCTCCAGCAGGCCCATCAGGCCCTCGCGCGCGACGTCGACCGTCTCACTGCGCCGGATCAGCGCGATGACCTCGTCGATGGCGTCCAGCGCCTTGAGCAGACCGCGCAGGATGTGCGCCCGCTCCTCGGCCTTGCGCAGGCGGAACTTCGTCCGGCGGACGATGACCTCGACCTGGTGCGTCACCCAGTTACGGATGAAGGCGTCCAGCGAGAGCGTGCGCGGCACCCCGTCGACCAGCGCGAGCATGTTCGCGCCGAAGTTGGTCTGGAGATCGGTGTGCTTGTAGAGGTTGTTGAGGACGACCTTGGCGACCGCGTCCCGCTTGAGGACGATGACCAGACGCTGGCCCGTACGGGAGGAGGTCTCGTCGCGGACGTCCGCGATCCCGCCGACCTTGCCGTCCTTGACCAGGTCGGCGATCTTCTGCGCGAGGTTGTCCGGGTTGACCTGGTAGGGCAGCTCGGTGACCACCAGGCACTGGCGGTTCTGGATCTCCTCGACCGCCACCACCGCGCGCATCGTGATCGAACCACGGCCCGTGCGGTAGGCCTCCTCGATGCCCTTACGGCCCACGACCAGTGCGCCGGTGGGGAAGTCGGGGCCCTTGATGCGCTCGATCAGCGCGTCCAGCAGCTCCTCGCTGGAGGCCTCGGGGTGCTCCAGCGCCCACTGGGCACCGGCCGCGACCTCGCGCAGGTTGTGCGGCGGGATATTCGTCGCCATACCGACCGCGATACCGGCCGAGCCGTTGATCAGCAGGTTCGGGAAGCGCGCCGGGAGGACCGTCGGCTCCTGGTTACGGCCGTCGTAGTTGTCCTGGAAGTCGACGGTCTCCTCGTCGATGTCCCGGAGCATCTCCATGGACAGCGACTTCATCTTGCACTCGGTGTACCGCATGGCCGCGGCCGGGTCGTTGCCCGGAGAGCCGAAGTTGCCGTTGGAGTCGACCAGCGGCATCCGCATCGACCAGGGCTGCGCCAGACGCACCAGGGCGTCGTAGATCGAGGAGTCGCCGTGCGGGTGGTACGTACCCATGACGTCGCCGACGACGCGGGCGCACTTGTAGAAGCCCTTCTCCGGGCGGTAGCCGCCGTCGTACATCGCGTACAGGACGCGGCGGTGGACGGGCTTGAGGCCGTCCCGGACGTCCGGCAGCGCGCGCGAGACGATGACGGACATCGCGTAGTCGAGGTAGGAGCGCTGCATCTCCGTTTCGAGCCCGACGGGCTCGACGCGCATCCCGACGCCTTCGATGGCGGCGGGCGCGCCCTCGGCGGTCACGCCGTCCGGGGTCACAGGGGGGTTCTCGTCGGCCATGGTGGTTCAAAGTCCTTTCGAGCTGCGGCTGTTGTACGGGCCGACAGGGCTCAGATGTCGAGGAAGCGGACGTCCTTGGCGTTGCGCTGGATGAACGAGCGGCGTGCCTCGACGTCCTCGCCCATCAGCACGGAGAACAGGTCGTCCGCGCGGGCCGCGTCGTCCAGCGAGACCTGACCGAGGACCCGGTGGTCGGTGTCCATGGTCGTGATGCGCAGCTCCTCGGCGTTCATCTCACCGAGACCCTTGAACCGCTGGATCGAGTCCTCGCGGATCCGCTTGCCGTTCTGCTTGCCGAGCTCGATCAGCGCGTCCCGCTCCGGGTCGGAGTAGGCGTACTCGAAGTCGTCCCGACCCCACTTGATCTTGTACAGCGGCGGGCGGGAGAGGTAGACGTGCCCGGCCTCGACCAGCGGCCGCATGAAGCGGAAGAGGAAGGTGAGCAGCAGGGTGTTGATGTGCTGACCGTCGACGTCGGCGTCCGCCATCAAGATGATCTTGTGGTACCGGAGCTTCTCGATGTCGAAGTCCTCGTGCACACCCGTGCCGAACGCCGAGATCAGTGCCTGGACCTCGTTGTTCTGGAGGATCTTGTCGACCCGGGCCTTCTCGACGTTGAGGATCTTGCCCCGGATCGGGAGGATCGCCTGGTACTCCGGGTTGCGGCCGGACTTGGCCGAGCCGCCGGCGGAGTCACCCTCGACGATGAAGATCTCGCACTTGGTGGGGTCGTTGGACTGGCAGTCGCTCAGCTTGCCGGGCAGCGACGCGGTCTCCAGCAGACCCTTGCGACGGGTCAGATCGCGTGCCTTACGGGCCGCCACCCGCGCGGTGGCCGCCTGGATGCCCTTGCGGATGATGTCCGCGGCCTCGTTGGGGTTGCGGTCCAGCCAGTCGTTGAGGTGCTCGTGGACCACCTTCTGGACGAAGGTCTTGACCTCGGTGTTGCCCAGCTTGGTCTTGGTCTGGCCCTCGAACTGCGGCTCGGCGAGCTTGACCGAGATGATCGCCGTCAGACCCTCGCGGATGTCCTCACCCGTGAGGTTGTCATCCTTCTCGCGCAGCAGCTTCTTGTCGCGCGCATAGCGGTTGATCAGGCCGGTCAGCGCGGCGCGGAAGCCCTCTTCGTGGGTACCGCCCTCATGGGTGTGGATGATGTTCGCGAAGCTGTAGACACCCTCGCTGTACTGGGTGTTCCACTGCATCGCGAGGTCGACGGAGAGGCTGCGCTCCTTGTCCTCGGCCTCCACCGAGACCACCGTCGGGTGCACCAGCTCGCCCTTGCGGGAGTTGAGGTACTTCACGAAGTCGACGATGCCGCCCTCGTAGTGGTACCGCACCGAGAGCGGCTTGCCGTCCTCGTCCACGTGGTCGGCGCGCTCGTCCTTGAGCGAGATGGTCAGTCCCTTGTTGAGGAACGCCATCTCCTGGAAGCGCCGCGACAGCGTCTCGAAGCTGTACGTGGTGGTCTCGAAGATCTCGCCGTCGGCCCAGAAGGTGACCGAGGTGCCGGACTCCTCGGTGGCCTCGTGCTTGGCCAGCGGGGCGGTCGGCACGCCCTGCTTGTACTCCTGGGTCCAGCGGAAGCCGTCCGTGCGGATCTCGACCTCGACCCGCTGCGACAGGGCGTTCACGACGGACACACCCACGCCGTGCAGACCACCGGAGACCGCGTACCCGCCGCCGCCGAACTTGCCGCCGGCGTGCAGCACGGTCAGCACGACCTCGACGGCCGGCTTGTTCTCGGACGGCACGATGCCGACGGGGATACCGCGGCCGTTGTCGACGACGCGCACGCCGCCGTCGGCCAGGATCGTCACGTCGATGGTGTCGGCGTGGCCGGCCAGCGCCTCGTCGACGGAGTTGTCGACGACCTCTTGTACGAGGTGGTGCAGACCGCGCTCACCGGTGGAGCCGATGTACATGCCGGGACGCTTACGGACCGCGTCCAGGCCTTCGAGGACGGTGATCGCGCTGGCGTCGTACGACTTCTCCACCGCGGAGTCGCCCGTCGGGCCGACAGGAACCCCCTCTTCAGTAGAAGCCGTGTTGTTCTCGTTGAGGTCGCCGGAGTCGGCCACGAAGCGCCCTTTCTGGCACAGCACAAGCCCTTCCGCGCCTGTGCGGGTCACCCCAGAAGGACAGGCGGGAGCGGCTGCGTCGTTCGACATGTTCCGCGAGTGGGCGGGATTGCTACCAGTGTACCGGTGGCGCCGACACTCATGGGGGTTTGCAGGCACCTGAGTCGTCATGTGCCGCCCTGAACTGGCGTCCGCCGACTCCCCATATCCGAGACGGGGCCTCAGGACGCTCACACGGGCACTCAGCGCTTCGGACTGTCAACCGGCGGCTACCGTGAGCGGAGTCTCATCCGCCTCACCCGTATACAGGCGTCCTGCGCAGGTCATCCAGGGGGCCGGGGGCTCAGCCGTAGGTGTCGCCGGGGCCCTTGCTGCCCGGTGCGCGCAACGATCCGTAGCGCCGCGCCGGACCACCGGGGCCCAGCACCTTGATCACCTTTACGGTGCCGTGGCCCAGGTCCTCGTTGAGGCGGGCCACCAGCGTCGGGGCCAGCAGCCGCAGCTGCGTCGCCCAGGCCGTCGAATCGCACTGCACCGTCAGCACCCGGGCGTCCTCGTCGTACTTCTGCGGCTCGCAGTGCTGCGCCACCTCGGGCCCGACCAGCTGCGGCCAGCGCCCCATCACCCCGCCGACCGCGGCCGGGGTCTCCCAGCCGCGCTCCGTGATCAGCCGGTTGATCGCCGCACCGAGCGGCAGCGGATCGCGGCCGTCCGCGCGCGCCCCGGAGCGCAGGCCGCCGCGCCTGGCCTGCTTCTTCTGCTGCGCGGCCGCGCCCCGCGCCCGCGCCTGCTCCTTCGCGGCCACCAGTGCCTGACGGGCCAGATCCACCCCGGACAGCTCCGGGGCCTTGGGCCGCTCGGGCTGCTCCTCGCTCACGGGGTCACCTTCTCCACGGCGCCGCCGGACACCGCGTAGCGCGCACCGGCCAGGACGCCCGGCACATCGTCGTCCACCGCCGCCGTCACCAGCACCTGCTCGCCCGGGGCCACCAGCTCCGCCAGCCGCTCACGACGGCGCGCGTCCAGCTCGGCGAAGACATCGTCCAGGACGAGCACCGGCTCATTGCCCTCCGCCCGCAGCAGGTCGTACGAGGCCAGCCGCAGCGCCAGCGCGTACGACCAGGACTCGCCGTGGCTGGCGTAGCCCTTCGCCGGGAGCTGCCCCAGCTTGAGCACCAGATCGTCGCGGTGCGGGCCGACCAGCGTCACCCCGCGCTCGATCTCTCCCTTACGGGCCTCGCCCAGCGCCGCCAGCAGCACGCCGTACAGGTCCTCGCGGGTGGTGGCGTCGGCCATCGCCTCGCCCGCCGAACCGCGGTACTCCAGCGCCAGCGGGCCGCCGCCCGGCGCCAGCTGGTCATAGGCCTTGTCCGCGAGCGGCCGCAGCGCGGCGATCAGGTCGAGCCGTTGCGCCAGCAGCTCGGCACCCGCGCGGGCCAGATGCTGGTCCCACACGTCGAGGGTGGACAGATCCATCTGCCGGCCGCCGTGCCGCCGCGCCAACGCGGCCGTTTTCAACAGGGTGTTGCGCTGCTTGAGGACCCGGTCGTAGTCCGAGCGCACCCCGGCCATCCGCGGCGAGCGCGCGGTGATCAGCTCGTCCAGGAACCGCCGGCGCTCCCCCGGATCGCCCTTGACCAGCGCCAGGTCCTCCGGCGCGAACAGCACCGTCCGGACGATGCCCAGTACGTCCCGCGGCCTGACCTGCGAGGACCTGTTGATCCTGGCGCGGTTCGCCTTGCCCGGGTTGAGCTCCAGCTCGATCAGCTGCTGCCGCTCGCCCTGGACGACCGCGGCCCGGACGATGGCCCGTTCGGCGCCCATCCGCACCAGCGGGGCATCCGAGGAGACCCGGTGACTGCCGAGCGTGGCGAGATAGCCGACCGCCTCGACCAGATTGGTCTTGCCCTGCCCGTTGGGGCCCACGAAAGCCGTGACGCCCGGATCGAGCGGCACCTCTACCCGGGCGTACGAGCGGAAGTCGGCGAGGGACAGATGCGATACGTGCATGGCTGGGCGCCGACCTCCCCCGGCTGCTTACTACGGTTGCTGCCTGCTGCTTCTGGTTGCTGCGGTATGAGCGGTGTCCGCTACTTCTTGCTCTCGACCGCGTGCCCACCGAACTGGTTGCGCAGCGCGGCGATCATCTTCATCTGCGGGGAGTCGTCCTGACGGGACGCGAACCGCGCGAAGAGCGAGGCCGTGATCGCGGGCAGCGGCACGGCGTTGTCGATGGCGGCCTCGACCGTCCAGCGGCCCTCACCGGAGTCGGCGGCGAAGCCGCGCAGCTTCTCCAGATGCTCGTCGTCGTCGAGCGCGTTGACGGCCAGATCGAGCAGCCAGGAACGGATGACCGTGCCCTCCTGCCAGGAGCGGAAGATCTCGCGGACGTCCGTGACGGAGTCGACCTTCTCCAGCAGCTCCCAGCCCTCGGCGAAGGCCTGCATCATCGCGTACTCGATGCCGTTGTGGACCATCTTCGCGAAGTGGCCGGCGCCGACCTTGCCGGCGTGCACCGCACCGAAGTCGCCCTCGGGCTTGAGCGCGTCGAAGACCGGCTGCACCTTGGCGACATCGTCCTTGTCGCCGCCGTACATCAGCGCATAGCCGTTCTCCAGGCCCCAGACGCCGCCGGAGACACCGCAGTCGACGAAGCCGATGCCCTTGGCCTTCAGCTCCTCGGCGTGCTTCTCGTCGTCGGTCCAGCGGGAGTTGCCGCCGTCCACGACGATGTCGCCCGGCGAGAGCAGCTCGGCCAGCTCGTCGATCGTGGACTGGGTGGCGGCACCGGCCGGCACCATGACCCAGACCACCCGCGGACCCTTGAGCTTCTCCACAAGCCCCTGGAGGCTGTTGACATCCGCCAGGTCCGGGTTGCGGTCGTATCCGATGACGGTGTGGCCGGCGCGGCGAATGCGCTCACGCATATTGCCGCCCATCTTGCCGAGACCGACGAGACCGAGCTCCATCAGAGACCCTCTTTGCACGTAGACGTTGCTGGTGTACCCGGGACCGAGCCTACGCCCGCAGGTCCGCGCACACCTGTGGGCTCAGCCGCTCATCAGGGGCCCGTCAGCCGGTCGCCGCAGGCCCGTGGCCTGGGCCGCTATCCGGCGGCCACGGGACAGCGGGCGACGGCATGCCGCCACCCGCGTGACCCGCGCTCCGGCCGTCAGCCCGACAGCCGCACCGGCATGATCAGGTACTTGTACGCGTCGTCCGCCTCGGCGTCCTTGGCCGGCCGGCCGCTCAGCAGCGCGGGCTTGGTCGAGGTCGTGAAGGACAGCTGCGCCACGGGGGAGTCGATGGCCGACAGGCCCTCCAGGAGGAAGCCGGGGTTGAAGGCGATCGAGATGTCGTCACCGTCCAGATCGGCGTCGACCCTCTCCACAGCCTGTGCATCGTCGCTGGAGCCGGCCTCCAGGATCAGCACGCCCTGCTCGAAGCTCAGCCGAACCGGGGTGTTCCGCTCGGCCACCAGGGCCACACGCTTGACGGCCTCGACGAACGGGGCGGTCTCGATCACGGCGACCGAATTGAACTCGGTCGGGAAGAGCGTGCGGTACTTCGGCAGGTCGCCTTCCAGCAGACGGGTCGTCGTCCGGCGCCCGGCACCCTCGAAACCGATCAGGCCCTCGCCCTGGCCAGAGCCGGACAGCGCGATCGTGACGGTGTCGCCGCTGCTCAGCGACTTGGCGGTGTCCAGCAGCGTCTTCGCGGGGACCAGCGCGACCGCGGAGGCGTCGGGGCTCTCCGGCTTCCACAGGAACTCGCGCACGGCGAAGCGGTAGCGGTCGGTGGAGGCCAGGGTGACCGTGTCGCCCTCGATCTCGATGCGTACGCCGGTGAGCACCGGGAGGGTGTCGTCACGGCCGGCGGCGATGGCGACCTGGGCGGCGGCCGCGGCGAAGACCTCACCGGGGACGGTGCCGGTGGCGGTGGGCATGGTCGGCAGGGACGGGTACTCCTCCACAGGAAGGGTGTGGAGGGTGAACCGCGAGGAGCCGCAGACGACGGTGACCCGTACACCGTCGGTGGAAATCTCCACCGGGCGGTTGGGGAGCGCACGGCAGATGTCGGCGAGCAGCCGGCCGGAGACGAGGACCGTGCCCTCCTCTTCCACCTCCGCGTCCACCGAGACCCGTGCGGAGACCTCGTAGTCGAAGCCGGAGAGGCTCAGCGTGCCGTCCTCCGTCTTCAGCAGCAGGCCCGCGAGGACGGGCACCGGCGGACGGGCCGGGAGGCTCTTGGCCGCCCAGGCCACTGCCTCCGCGAGTACATCGCGCTCCACCCGGATCTTCACCGGAAACCGCCTCCTGCTGTTGCTGGCTTTTCGCCCTGCTGGCCTTCGTCGTCGGCTGGGTTGCCGGAGACCAGTCTGACGCACGCCACCGACAGTCGGTGCGGCTCGGGGTCAAGTCGACTCGGCCGAGGGCGGACACCCGGCGGCCAACTTGTGCACAGGCCCCGTTTCCGAACGAGTTCCCCGGTAGATATCCGTGGTCGTAGTAGTAGGGGCTGTGGAAACCGTGGACAACCGCTTTTGCGCAGGTCAACGCGGATTTTTTGTCCACCGCCCCTGTGGGTGGCGGCCGTGGATAAGCGGGCGGTTCTGTGGACCGTCGGAAGTTCTGCACACCCGATGCACAGGAGACAGGTACTTCTCCCCAGTGCCGTCCCCAGCTTTACCCACGTTCCCCACAGCCCAACCGACCACCTTGGTGTGACGGCTTTCACTCGGCCCGGTGAGAGCGGGTGTCGTGTTGCCGAACAGTGGACAGCGGTGTGGAGAAGCTGGGGATTGCTGGGGACAACAGCGGCTTGCCTGTGGGCGGGCGGTGGACAAGACGCCGGCTGCCCTGTGGACGAATCCGCTGTCCACAACCTGTGGAGGAAGGTTGGCCACAAATCCACATGCGGCTGACCTCCCCCGATGCCCCGTCAGTACACCGGCCTGTGGATCCCACAGGGATAACTTTCCCCTCCCCAGGATGTGGACGGAAGATTCTTGCCCAATCTGTGGAGAGAAGCCGTGTCCCGCCGCGGAATCGAACACAGTCGGCGTGCTCCACAGGTTTGGGACGAGGGCTGGGCGTATCGGAGTGGGGGGTTGGCGGGCTCAAAGCGGGTCCGGGAGACGTGCGTTACGCGGTCGGACGCGCGCGGCAGGAGCGCGTAGGACGCCGCTGAGAGAAGCGGAAGGGAGCGGGGAGCAGTCGAAAGAACGGTGCGGCCGGCCGCTCGCCGGGCCGCGGTCCCCGTACGGCGAAGGGCGCTCCGGGAGCGGATCCCGGAGCGCCCTGGGCGTCCTGTGGGCCGGCCTCAGCCGTTCTTGATGCGGTTGGTCAGCTCGGTGACCTGGTTGTAGATCGACCGTCGCTCGGCCATCAGCGCGCGGATCTTGCGGTCGGCGTGCATCACGGTCGTATGGTCCCGGCCGCCGAACTGCGCCCCGATCTTCGGCAGCGAGAGGTCGGTCAGCTCGCGGCACAGATACATGGCGATCTGGCGGGCGGTCACCAGGACCCGGCTGCGCGAGGAGCCGCACAGGTCGTCGATGGTCAGCCCGAAGTAGTCCGCGGTCGAGGCCATGATCGCGGTCGCGGTGATCTCCGGCGCGGCGTCCTCGCCGCCGGGGATCAGGTCCTTCAACACGATCTCGGTCAGCCCCAGGTCCACCGGCTGCCGGTTGAGCGAGGCGAACGCCGTGACCCGGATCAGCGCGCCTTCCAGCTCACGGATGTTCCGCGAGATCCGGGACGCGATGAACTCCAGCACCTCCGGCGGCGCGTTCAGCTGCTCCTGCACCGCCTTCTTCCGCAGAATCGCGATCCGGGTCTCCAGCTCGGGCGGCTGGACGTCGGTGATCAGACCCCACTCGAAGCGGTTGCGCAGCCGGTCCTCCAGGGTGACCAGCTGCTTGGGCGGCCGGTCACTGGAGAGCACGATCTGCTTGTTCGCGTTGTGCAACGTATTGAAGGTGTGGAAGAACTCCTCCTGCGTCGACTCCTTGCTCGCCAGGAACTGGATGTCGTCGACCAGCAGGATGTCCATGTCGCGGTAGCGCTTGCGGAACGCGTCCGCCTTGCCGTCGCGGATGGAGTTGATGAACTCGTTGGTGAACTCCTCCGAGCTCACATACCGCACCCGGGTGCCCGGATACAGGCTCCGCGCGTAGTGCCCGATCGCATGCAGCAGGTGGGTCTTGCCCAGCCCCGATTCCCCGTAGATGAACAGCGGGTTGTACGCCTTGGCCGGCGCCTCGGCGACGGCCACCGCGGCGGCGTGCGCGAAGCGGTTCGAGGCACCGATGACGAAGGTGTCGAAGAGGTACTTCGGGTTCAGCCGCGCGGTCGGCTCACCGGGGCCGGTCGCCGGCGCGGGCTGCGCGGCGAGCGGGCTGGGCGCACCGCTGGGCGCGGGAAGCATGGCGCCGGGGCCGGAGCCGGGGGCGCCCGCGCGGCCGGTGTGCCCGCCGGGCTGGTGCTCGGAGAGGTCACGGCGCGGCTGGTCGTAAGGGGAGCGCGGACCGTCGGAGTGCTGCGGCGGCCCGTTGCGGTCGGGCGCCTGCGGACGGTAGTCGTTCTGCCGCTGCTGATGCTGCGCGACATGGGACGACGGGGAGGCGTACGGGTCACGCTCGGGGAAGCCGCCGAGCTGCTGCTGCCAGCCGTAGTCGTCGCGCGGACCGTGGCCGCCGCCCATCTGCGGCCAGCCGCCGGGCTCGTGCCGGGGCTGCTGGTAGTCGGGGTAGGCGGGCCGGACGCCGGGCAGGTCGTCGCCCTGGTGTCCGTAACCCTGCCGGCTGTCGTGCCGGGACTCGTGCCGGGTCTCGTAGCCGTCGTACGCATCGTGTTGCTGCTGTGACTGATGCGTCTGCTGGTGGTGCGGGGGGTGCTGCTGGGACGGCTGGTGCTGGGGCGCCGGCGGCGTGGATTGCGCCGGGGGCTCCTCGGAGGAGTCGTCCACGGTGATCGCGATCCGGATCGGGCGGCCGCACTCATGGCTGAGGGCCTCCCCGATCAGCGGCGCGAGCCGGCCTTCGAGCACACCCTTGGCGAATTCATTGGGGACGGCGAGCAATGCCGTATCGGCGACCAGTGCCAGCGGCTGGGTGCGCTTGAGCCAGGTCTCGTCCTTGGGCTTGAGGCCGTCGACCTCCGCACGAAGGAGATGGTCGAGCACGCGGGGCCACACTGCGGCAAGATCGGCAGGTACATCAGCCACAGGGCACGCTCTCTCACAGTCCCACGAATGTGTGATTCTCAGGACGGGCGGGAAGGAATCGAAGTTCAGCCACGGTAGTCAGGGCGGGCCTGGGGATTCAAGTTGTTGTCCACAGCCTGTGCATAGTGTGTCCTGACAAGGGGTCGGCAGGCGATGCCGAGGAGCCGGTTTGACCGGATGGCGTAGCCGCGCGTACCGTGACCAGGTCGAGTTGTCGATGGCTGCTGCCGCCTGCCTCCGATGGGCAAAGATCACGCTCGAAGTGATCGTGTAGCGGTGCACTTAGGCGTTGCGAGCTACTCGTGGGCGCACGGTGACAGCCAGTCGACGCCCCACATCTGTCTCTCCTGAGACAACAAGCATTCCTGGAGCCCCCGAGTGAGCAAGCGCACCTTCCAGCCGAACAACCGCCGTCGCGCGAAGACCCACGGTTTCCGTCTGCGCATGCGGACCCGTGCCGGCCGCGCGATCCTCGCGTCCCGCCGTGGCAAGGGTCGCGCCCGCCTGTCGGCCTGAGCAGCAACCTAGGTCCATGACGTGCTGCCTACCGAGTATCGGCTGAGGCGGCGCGAGGACTTTGCGACCGCGGTACGCCGGGGACGCAGGGCCGGGCGCCCGCTCCTTGTCGTTCATCTTCGCAGCGGTGCAACGGACCCGCACGGGTCGGGGGAAAGTGTTCCCCCGGCACGTGCGGGTTTCGTCGTGAGCAAGGCAGTGGGCATCGCTGTCGTGCGCAGCAAGGTCAAGCGCAGACTCCGTCATCTCGTGCGCGATCGGCTGGACCGGCTGCCCGCCGGTAGCCTGGTTGTCGTACGGGCCCTGCCCGGTGCGGGTGACGCGGATCACGATCAGCTGGCCCGAGACCTGGACGCCGCCTTCGAGCGGCTGCTGGGAGGGGCGCCGAGAGGCTGCAATCCCCCGGGGGCTGCGACCGACAGCAGCTGCCCCGCGGGCCCCCGGAGCTCCGGACGGGACCCGGGAGGGAGTGCACAGTGAAGTACCCGCTGCTGCTTTTGATCAAGATCTATCAGTGGACCATCAGCCCCCTGCTGGGACCGGTCTGCAAGTACTACCCGTCGTGCTCGCACTATGGCTATACGGCCATCGACCGGCACGGCGCGGTGAAAGGGACTGCGCTGACAGCCTGGCGCATCCTGCGGTGCAATCCGTGGTCGCTCGGGGGCGTCGACCACGTCCCTCCCCGGAAGCGTCCGGTTTGGCATCAGCGGCTGAGGAGCCGCCTGGGCGGGCCCACCGTCCCTGAGCCTGTCGCCCAGCCCGAGACTCAGCCCAACGTCCAAGGAGCCTGATTCGTGGACACGATCCTCAGTCCCCTCTATATCGCTGTTTCCTGGATCATCGTCCAGTTCCACTCGTTCTACAGCCTCATCTTTGACAAGGACAGTGGCGCGGCGTGGGGTCTGTCCATCGTCTCGCTGGTGGTGCTGATCCGTATCTGCCTGATCCCGCTCTTTGTGAAGCAGATCAAGTCGACGCGGAACATGCAGGCGCTTCAGCCGAAGATGAAGGCGATCCAGGAGCGCTACAAGAGCGACAAGCAGCGCCAGTCCGAAGAGATGATGAAGCTCTACAAGGAGACGGGCACCAACCCGCTCTCGAGCTGTCTCCCGATTCTGGCCCAGTCGCCGTTCTTCATCTCGCTGTACCAGGTCCTGAACCACATCGCCCAGAACAAGGTGGTCGGTGTCATCGACCAGCCGCTTCTGGAGAGCGCGCAGAAGGCCCACATCTTCGGTGCGCCGCTGGCGGCGAAGTTCATGGACAGCGCGGAGAAGATCCAGAGCCTGGGTGCTTCTGTGGTCGACGTCCGCGTGGTCACGATCGTCATGATCGTCCTGATGTCGGCGTCGCAGTTCTACACGCAGCGCCAGCTGATGACCAAGAACGTCGACCTCACGGTGAAGACGCCGTTCATGCAGCAGCAGAAGATGCTGATGTACGTCTTCCCCATCATGTTCGCCGTCTTCGGCATCAACTTCCCCGTCGGTGTTCTCGTCTACTGGCTGACCACCAACGTGTGGACCATGGGCCAGCAGATGTTCGTCATCCGTCGTAACCCGACCCCGGGCAGCAAGGCCTTCGAGGAGCGCCAGGAGCGGCTGCGGGCCGCGGGCAAGATCGTCGAGGACCCGGCCGAGGTCGCTGCGAAGCAGGCCGCCGAGGAAGCGCGCCACAACCGGCAGCAGCCCAAGCGTCAGACGAAGAGCAAGCGGCAGACCGGCGGCGCTCCGGCCGGCGGTGCGCAGAGCCGTACGCGTGCCGGATCGGCGTCGGGCGGCTCGGGCTCCGGTCAGGGTGCGGCGAAGAAGCCGTCGCTGGAGAAGAAGGACGCGCAGGAAGGCAAGGGCAAGGGCGGCGACTCCGGGTCCCGCACGGCCAAGTCCGGACAGCGCAAGGGCCAGCAGCGCCCCAAGCACCCGACCAAGAAGTAAGAAGGAGTCCTTTCGTGACGGACACGACCCCTGCCACCAAGGGCACCGACACCCTGACCCGCCTGGAGCAGGAAGGCGAGATCGCGGCCGACTACCTCGAGGGTCTGCTGGACATCGCCGACCTCGACGGTGACATCGACATGGATGTCGAGGCCGACCGCGCCGCGGTGTCGATCATCAGCGACTCCACCAGCCGTGATCTCCAGAAGCTGGTGGGCCGCGACGGTGAGGTGCTGGAGGCTCTTCAGGAGCTGACCCGGCTGGCCGTTCACCGTGAAACCGGTGACCGCAGCCGTCTGATGCTGGACATCGGCGGCTTCCGGGCGCGTAAGCGTGAGGAGCTCTCGGAGCTCGGCGCGAAGGCGGCGGAGGAGGCCAAGGGCACCGGGCAGCCGGTGAAGCTCGACCCGATGACGCCCTTCGAGCGCAAGGTCGTCCATGACGCCGTGGCGGCGGCCGGGCTCCGGAGCGAGTCCGAGGGCGAGGAGCCGCAGCGTCGAGTGGTCGTCCTCCCGGCCTGACCGCTCAGCGCTCCCGTTTTTCTTTGGCCCCGTCTGCTCGCAGGCGGGGCCAAAAGTTGTCAGCGTTCTGTGTTATCCCGGGGCGTAACCCGGGTTCCCGGCAGAAGTAGCAGTCCAGAGGAAGGGCGGTTCCCGTGACGGAGGCAGCAGCGGAGCTCCCTCCTGCGCCGAAGGCGGCGGAGGAGGTTTTCGGTGAGCGCTATGCGGAAGCCGTGCGGTACGGCGAACTGCTCGCCGACGCCGGGGTGAGGCGCGGGCTCATCGGCCCGCGCGAGGTGCCGCGACTTTGGGAGCGGCATCTGTTGAACTGCGCGGTGCTCTCCGAGGTGGTGCCCGAGGGCGTCTCGGTCTGCGACGTGGGCTCGGGTGCCGGGCTGCCCGGTATCCCGCTGGCTCTGGTGCGCCCGGATCTGAAGATCACGCTGCTGGAGCCGCTGCTTCGGCGTACGAACTTCCTCCAGGAGGTCGTAGAGCTGCTCGGGCTGGACCACGTCACGGTCGTGCGCGGGCGGGCCGAAGAGGTGATGGGCAAGCTCCCTCAGGTGCATGTGGTCACGGCGCGTGCCGTTGCCCCGCTCGACCGGCTGGCCGGCTGGGGCGTGCCGCTGCTCCGTCCCTACGGCGAGATGCTGGCGCTCAAGGGCGATACCGCCGAGGAGGAGCTCAAGGCGGCTCGGGCCGCGCTGAGCAAGCTCGGCGTGGTGGAGACCTCGGTGGTGCATGTGGGCGAGGGCGTGGTGGATCCGCCGTCGACCGTGGTGCGGGTAGAGGTGGGCGAGAGCCCTGGCGGTGTGCGCTTTGCGGCCAAGCGCGCGAAGGCGGCGCGCGTGAGCCGTGCGTCGAGGGGACGCCGGCGCTGATGCTCTGCTGCCGGCGTTCGAGAAGCCGGCAGTGGCATGAGGGCATTCCGTTCCGCGGAAGCAGGGCGGGGGAATGCCGTAAATGCCATCAAAACGACACAAGACGGAGTGTCGCGGCTCATTCAGGCGCGACGCTGGCATCGTGTTTCACGTGAAACGTCGTTCTCTGCTGCAAGGGATCATCGACCGTGGTCGTGCGGCCGCCGCGCCGCGCGACCGTAGATCCACAAGGGTCAGTGGAGTATCCACAGAAGTGGATTCGTCCACAGGAGAACGGACCTCACTGGTTCACGACACCGAAAGCATGGCAGGCTCTGAACATTGCGAGCCTGATGTCGAGGAGAGTGAATCCTTGCGGTCCGACGCCAACATCGCGGGACCGATGACCGATCCGGTCCCCGGTCCCCGTAGCGAGTCGTTCGGGGACGACGTTTCACGTGAAACGCCGCCCCCGATGGACGACACCCCGATCGGTCGTGCAGCTCAGCTTGCGGTGGAGGCACTTGGCCGCGCGGGTGAGGGGCTGCCCCGGCCTGAACAGACTCGGGTCATGGTGGTTGCCAACCAGAAGGGCGGGGTCGGTAAGACCACGACCACGGTGAACCTGGCGGCCTCACTGGCCCTGCACGGTGCCCGGGTCCTGGTGATCGACCTCGACCCCCAGGGCAATGCCTCCACGGCACTGGGGATCGACCATCATTCCGAAGTGCCCTCCATCTATGACGTGCTGGTGGACAGCAAGCCGCTCTCCGATGTGGTGCAGCCGGTCGCGGATGTGGAGGGCCTGTTCTGTGCGCCCGCCACGATCGATCTGGCCGGTGCGGAGATCGAGCTGGTCTCGCTGGTGGCGCGGGAGAGCCGGCTGGACCGCGCCATCAAGGCATACGAACAGCCACTGGACTACATCTTCATCGACTGCCCGCCCTCTCTCGGCCTGCTGACGGTCAACGCTCTGGTCGCCGGTGCCGAGGTGCTGATCCCGATTCAGTGCGAGTACTACGCACTGGAGGGGCTGGGTCAGCTGCTGCGGAACGTCGATCTGGTGCGGGGCCATCTCAACCCCAAGCTCCATGTCTCGACGATTCTGCTCACCATGTACGACGGGCGCACCCGGCTGGCGTCCCAGGTTGCCGATGAGGTGCGCAGCCACTTCGGCCATGAGGTGCTCCGTACGAGCATCCCCCGCTCGGTGCGCATCTCCGAGGCACCCAGCTATGGGCAGACGGTGCTCACCTATGACCCGGGATCCAGCGGCTCGCTGTCCTACCTCGAAGCGGCCCGGGAGATCGCCTTGCGTGGGGCCCCGCAGACCGGGGGCCAGGGCCTCAGCGTCAACTATGAATCACAGCACAGCATCTCGGAGGGGACTCAGTGAGTGAACGACGTAGAGGCCTGGGCCGTGGGCTCGGTGCGCTGATCCCCGCGGCACCGCAGAGCACGGATCATGCCGGACCCGCAGGACAGGGAGCGACGTCACCGTCGTCCGTACCGGTCCTGACCCCGGAGCGCGGGGTGGCGGCCGCCAAGGTGGCGTCGCTGCCGGCGCACGGTGTTTCACGTGAAACGGAAGCACCGGCCGCGGCGGACGCGGGGGGTATCTCGGAAGTGGCCGGCGCGCATTTCGCTGAGGTGCCACTGGATGCGATCAAGCCGAATCCGCGGCAGCCGCGTGAGGTCTTCGACGAGGATGCTCTGGCCGAGCTGGTCACCTCCATCAAGGAGGTGGGCCTGCTTCAGCCGGTGGTGGTCCGTCAGACGGGGCCGGGGCGGTACGAGCTCATCATGGGTGAGCGCCGCTGGCGGGCATGCCGTGAGGCCGGACTGGAGAAGATTCCCGCGATCGTCCGGGCCACGGACGATGAGAAGCTGCTGCTCGATGCGCTTCTGGAGAACCTCCACCGGGCTCAGCTCAACCCGCTGGAAGAGGCAGCCGCCTATGACCAGTTGCTGAAGGACTTCCAGTGCACGCATGACGAGCTGGCCGACCGGATCGGGCGTTCGCGCCCGCAGGTCTCCAACACGCTGCGGCTGCTGAAGCTCTCGCCGTCCGTGCAGAAGCGGCTTGCCGCGGGTGTGCTCTCGGCAGGGCATGCCCGTGCCCTGCTCTCCGTGGAGGACTCGGAGGAGCAGGACCACCTGGCACGCCGCATCGTCGCGGAGGGACTCTCGGTCCGTTCCGTCGAGGAGATCGTGACGCTCATGGGGTCGCCCCCCCAGAGCGGGAGCAAGGCCAAGGGGCCGCGTGCCGGTACCCGGGTGTCCCCCGCGCTCACGGGTCTCGCTTCCCGGCTGTCCGACCGCTTCGAGACCCGGGTGAAGGTCGACCTGGGACAGAAGAAGGGAAAGATCGTCGTTGAGTTTGCCTCGATAGACGATCTGGAGCGCATCCTTGGCACCCTCGCCCCGGGTGAGGGGCGCGTCCTGGGCCAGTCGCTGGCCGAGGAGAGCGACGAAGAGGAGTGAGCTGACGCTCTCGGCTCCCGGGCGGGCCGTGTTCCGGAGCCCATACCGGAACACGTGCCCGCCCTTTGCACTCTTGCGGTACCCGCGCCCGTAAAGGGTGGATACGATGCGTTCGGGTATGGCACGCATCCATGTGGAGACTCACACCGAGGAGAGGGCCATGCGATCGGTGAGCCGCACCGGACTGCTGGCAGCGGGCTTCGGTCTCGCAGCCGTCGGAGGGTTCGTTGGTGGTCTGCTCAGAGAGCAGGTGGCGCTGACGGCGCTGCGAGGTGTGGCAGGCGAGGAAAGCGAGGACCTGGGTTCATGGGCCGTCGGCTCGTACCGCTCACGCTGGACAACCTTCCGGACCTCCCCAAGCGCTGCCGCTCCTGTGTCTTCTGGGAGCTCGACCCCGTCAGCGGCGAGGCCGCGGTAAAAGCGGGTCGTCCTGAGCTCGAGAAGGAAGCCTGGATCTCGGCAGTACTGCTCGAGTGGGGGTCCTGTGGGCGGGTGGTCTATGTCGATGAGGTGCCGGTCGGGTTCGTGATGTACGCCCCGCCGGCTTATGTGCCGCGCTCCACGGCCTTCCCCACCAGCCCGGTCTCACCGGATGCGGTGCAGCTGCTGACGGCCTGGCTGACTCCCGGCTACCAAGGCCAGGGGCTGGGGCGGGTGATGGTCCAGACGGTCGCCAAGGACCTCCTCCAGCGCGGCTTCAAAGCCATCGAGGCTTTCGGAGATGCCCGCTGGAGTGAGCCGGCCTGTGTGCTGCCCGCCGACCATCTGCTCGCGGTGGGCTTCAAGACCGTGCGTCCGCACCCCCGCTTTCCCCGACTGCGGCTTGAGCTGCGTACCACGATCTCGTGGAAGGAAGATGTGGAGCTGGCACTCGACCGCTTGCTGGGAGCCGTCCAGAAGGAACCCGCGCTGCGACCGCTGTAGAGCCGAGCCGACGTTTCCCGTGAAACAGAGAACGGGCCCGCCCCCTCGCGGGGGACGGGCCCGTTTCCCGTGAAACGTGGCGGCGCGACTCAGCCGAGGAAGTCCGCCAGGTCGCGCTCGATCGCGGCCTTCGGCTTGGCACCGACGATGGTCTTCACGACCTCGCCGCCCTGGTACACGTTCATGGTCGGGATCGACATGACGCCGTACTTGGCGGTGGTGGCCGGGTTCTCGTCGGTGTTCAGCTTGGCGATGACGATCCCGTCGTGCTCGGCGGCAATGGCCTCCAGGGACGGGGCGATCTGGCGGCACGGGCCGCACCAGGTGGCCCAGAAGTCCACGAGAACGGGCTTGTCGCTCTTGAGGACGACCTCTTCGAAGTTGGCATCCGTGACGGTCACCGTGGCGCCGGCCATGGGATTCTCCTTACTGGGTGGGTGGTGGGAAAGCTGGGTGCGCGGGTCAGGCGGCGGGGGTCTTGTCCGGCTCGGGCGCGGACTCGCCGTCCGACAGCGCAGCCAGGAACCGCTCGGCGTCGAGGGCGGCGGAACAGCCCGTGCCGGCCGCGGTGATCGCCTGACGGTAGGTGTGGTCGACAACATCGCCCGCGGCGAAGACGCCGCTCAGGTTGGTGCGCGTGCTGGGGGCGTCGACCTTGAGGTAGCCGTCGTCGTCGAGGTTCAGCTGGCCCTTGAACAGCTCGGTCCGCGGGTCGTGGCCAATCGCGATGAAGAGGCCGGTGACGGGGAGCTCGGAGGTCTCGCCGGTCTTGAGGTTGCGCAGGGTCAGAGCCGAGAGCTTGCTCTCACCGTGGATCTCGGCGACCTCGCTGTCCCACACGAACTTGATCTTCGGGTCGGCGAACGCACGCTCCTGCATCGCCTTGCTGGCCCGCAGGGTGTCACGGCGGTGGACGACGGTGACCGACTTGGCGAAGCGGGAGAGGAAGGTGGCTTCCTCCATCGCGGTGTCGCCGCCGCCGATGACGGCGATGTCCTGGTCCTTGAAGAAGAACCCGTCGCAGGTGGCGCACCACGAGACGCCGCGACCGGACAGCTCGTCCTCACGGGGCAGGCCGAGCTTACGGTGCTGGGAGCCGGTGCTGACGATCACGGTCTTCGCCCGGTGCACATTGCCGGCAGTGTCGGTGACGGTCTTGATCTCGTCGGAGAGATCGACCGCGACAATGTCGTCCGGCACCAGCTCGGCGCCGAAGCGCTCCGCCTGGGCACGCATGTTGTCCATGAGGTCCGGCCCCATGATGCCGTCGCGGAAACCGGGGAAGTTCTCCACGTCGGTGGTGTTCATCAGGGCGCCTCCGGCGGTGACGGCACCTTCGAAGACCAGCGGCTTCAGGGACGCGCGGGCGGTGTAGAGCGCTGCGGTGTAGCCCGCGGGCCCGGAGCCGATGATGATCACGTTGCGGACGTCGCTCACGGGTGTCTTCCTTGTCTCTGCCGACTGCTTGCTGGGGCTCTCGGTTCTCTCACCCCACCCAACGGATCCTACGGGGCGAGCATTCCCGGAGTGTCACAGCGCACTTCTCGTCGCTCAGTCTCGCTGGAACGAGTGCGACAGCAGAACCTTTCCGGGAGCCGGTGGCGTGGCAGAGACGCAAGAGGAAGCGATGACATACGCGGAGACGCGCTGGGGATCGGTCGGATCCGGCAGCACCACGAGGTAGGCGTCCTTGCCCTGGTAGCGCGTGTGGCTGGTCGCCAGCGGAGTCTCCGGACGGGCGATGCCATGGCGGACGCAGGACGGGATGGTGTCGGTGCTGCCGCGCATCGGGGTGTCGGGGGAGCTCCGGGTCCCGATGCCGGGGGACTTGGGCGAGCCCTTCGACGTCAGCAGTTCGTCCACATGTGATTCGAGACTCGCCGCGGTGAGGGTGCCCGCATCGCCACTCTTCTTCTCGGGGGTGGCGGTGGCTCGGTCCTGTTGGCTCGCCTGAGTGCCGTCGAGGGCGGCGTTCTGAATGAGGAGGCCGCCGAAGCTGAACACCGCCGCGGCCGCCGCAGTACCGAGCAGAATCCGTGGCCAGCGTCGCGCTCGGGACGCGCGGCCGCCAGGCGTCTGCCGCCCCGGTCCCGAGGAGCCCCGAGGGCGCCCGGAGGGCCGGGCGGCCGGTGTCCCTCGGCGGGGCGCCTCTTCGTCGGTTTCACGTGAAACCACGACAGGGACGGTGGCGGTTTCACGTGAAACTTGAGCCGTGGCGACCGGGGTAGTGGCGTCCAGCAGTGCCTCGGCGGCGAGGGCGGCATCGATGCGACCGGCGACATCGGCCGGCATCCGCAGCGGGCCGGGGAGCGTGCCGAGCAGTGACCGGATTTCTTCCAGGGACGCATAGACGTCGTCGCACAGGGGACACGTAGCGAGATGGTCGCGCAGCTCCGCGGTGCGCGAGGGAGAAAGCAGCCCGTCCGTGAGCTCGGAGATCTCGGAGACTTCCGGGTGCTCACCTGTGGGGTGCTCACCCGTGCCGGTCGTCGACGTCACGCTCGCCCACCTCCGCCCTTCACGGCACCTGTGTCCTTCGGCCCTGCCGTCGGTGGGACGGATGTCCCCTGCGCCCGGTTCCTTCCCCCGCTCACGGGTTTGCTATCCCCGTTGTCAGCGCGCAGATGGGTGACCAAGGGCAGGAGCCGAGCCCGGCCTCGTGCACAGCGGCTTTTCACCGTTCCGGTCGGGATATCGAGGATCGACGCGGCCTCCGCGACGGGGTAGCCCTGCATATCGACGAGGACGAGCGCGGCCCGCTGTTCCTCGGGAAGGGTGCGCAGGGCGCTGAGCAGCTCCCGGTACAGATCCTGACGTTCGGCGGGTGCCGCGGCGGATTCCTCGGGCTCCAGCATCTGCTCCAGCCGCTCGGTCTCGGCGACGGGCGAGGTGCGCCGGGAGGCGGCCTTGCGGGCTCGGTCCAGACAGGCATTGACCGTGATGCGGTGCAGCCACGTCGTCACGGCGGACTGACCGCGGAAGGCATGGGCCGCGCGATAGGCGGAGACCAAGGCGTCCTGCACGGCGTCGGCGGCCTCTTCGCGATCACCGAGGGTGCGCAGTGCGACTGCCCAGAGCCGGTCGCGATGGCGCCGGACTATCTCCCCGAAGGCCTCGGGATCACCAGCGACATGGCGAGCGATGAGGTCTTGATCACTAGAGTCCTCTAGCTGACCCACCCATACCCCCTCACCTAGCGCCGACTCCTGGAAATCTTGCCCCCTGTAAGACTTCGGCGTAAAGATCGCCAACCTGCTGCTACCTGACGTAACCGACTCCTGACGTGCAGCAACAAGCGACACTGTTCATCGTAGGCAGGTGTGTGGAGAACCACTAGGGAGCTTCGACTCGTCGACGAGTGACCTTCTTGCCCGAGAACGCCAAAAGATGCGTGGCTGCTTTTGCTTCTCAGGGGAGTTGCCCGAAAGAGGCACGATGGCCTGCTGATTCGTCAGCAGGCCATCGTGACTTCGGGGCTAGCTGCGCCCCTGGGTGTCCTGGGCGACGATGAAGTACTTGCCGCAGTTGCCGCCGAACCTCCACGTTCCGCGGCCGGTCCATGCCCCGTAAATCGTCTTTCCATTGCTACAGTCGGTAACGGCCCGAGCCTGACCGCTCTTGACGGTGCAGCTCGCGCTCCACGTGGCGACCGTCTGCTTCCAGTTGCGGCAGCTGTAATTGCCGCCCGCAGCGGACGCAGGGGTGGCGGTGGCGATACCGCCGACGAGGAACAAAGTGGCCACAGATGCCGTTGCGGCCCGGCGCCACCCGGTGTGCTTCAACAAAATCTCCCCCTGATGCCCTGTCGGGCGAACGTCGGTCGGTGCGTCGGTTGAGCGAGTGAGCATGATCATTTTAGCCACGCGCCAGGCTTTTTTGGGGGATGACGTCATGGTGGGGACAGGATCAGGCCCGTCTGCCACACGATGTCGCCCCGCCGACCTGAAGGTTGGCGGGGCGTTCGCAATCTCGTATTTCTACGGGTTTCCGGTGCCTTAGTTCATGCCGGCGAGTCAGCTGAAGACTTTGATTTCTGAAATGCCGCCGCGGAACCAGTCCGACTCTCCATCAGAGGAAAGTTTCGTGATGTGGACCAGGACATAGCGAGACTTCACCGACCGGTCGAGCTTCACATCCAGCTTGTCGCCGGCCATTTCCGGCTTGGAGAGGCTCTGCGAGAAATCACCGAGCGCCGCCGGATCCGCTGCGGAGGGTGCTGCTGCGCGGACTTCTACGGTCTGGCCTGGCCGATACATGGTGACCTGTATCCCGGAGATGTCCTTGGCGCTCCCGAGGTCAACGATGATTCCGCTGCCATCTGCACGCGGCGGCAGGTTCCCGAAGTTGGGCCAGCCCTTGAACCGTCCGGTCACCCAGGCAGTACCCGGATCGCCGTCCGTGACGTTGTGAGCGTCATCCTCCGAGAAAGGCTCGGCCAGAGGTGAGAACTCTGTGGCGCCCTTGATCGAGAGAGGCTTTCCGGTGTGCTTCTTCGGGCCGCCGGACGACTGTGAGTTCCCCGGGGAGTCCTGCTCCTTCTCCCGCTTCAGCAGGGTGTCCGCCAGCTGCCAGCTGCCCAGCCCCAGTGCCGCGATGAGCAGCGCGGAGACGGACCACTTCAGGGCTCGCCCGGTGCGGCTCTGTAGCGGGGGCGGCGGAGTGGCGACCGGCTGCGTCACCCGGCTCGCCTGTGCGGTGTGTGCCGCCGACTGCCGGTAGCTGCCCTGCTGGTAGCCCGTGCGCTGGTACGGCGGAGGTGTGGAGAACGCGGTCTCCGGGGGCCGGATACGGGGCATGGCCGCGACGGCCTTGGCCAGCTCCTCCGGGGTGGTGCACGGCGGCTCCTGGCGGGAGGCCGTCGAGCCATCGTTGATCAGTGCGCGCATGGCCAGCTCGGACAGCCCGCGATGAACGCCGGCTCGCACCTGGTCGGGCGCGATCAGTCCGACGCCCTTGGGAAGGCCGGTGAGGCCATGGGCGTCGTTCTCGTACGGCCAGCGCTGGGTCAGCGCGGCGTACAGCAGCGCACCGATCGCCTCGGTGTCCGCGCGCTGCGGGGACTCACAGGTGATGCCGCGCAGCGCCGCCATGACGGCCAGGCCACGGATGCGGTACTGCCCGGACTCCGTACGCAGCACCGAGCCCGGGGTGATCCGCAGATGGGCGAGGCCCTCGCGGTGCGCGGCGGCCATGGCCTGGGAGACCTGGCTGACGAGCTGGTAGGCGTCGTGCGGCTCCAGCGGGCCGTTGGCGAGCACCGTGGTGAGCTCGGTGGCGTCCGGCAGCCACTCGTGGACGACGTAGACGACGTCGTTCTCCTCGACGGCGTCCAGGACCTGGACGAACCGGGGGTCGCCGAGCAGCGCCGATGAGCGGGCCGCGGACAGCACCGGCCGGGCTCTGGGATGGTCGGCGGGCAGGATATGCACGCCGACGGCGCGGCGCAGCTTCTCGTCGACCGCACGCCAGCTGCTGAATCCGTCCAGACGGGTGACGCACTCTTCGAGGCGGTAGCGTCTGGCAAGCTTGTGGCCGCTGTGCAGCTCCGGTGGCTGGGGTTCGATCGCCTCGGCACGCTCCTCGTCGGTGCCTGCGGCGTCCTGTTCCCTGCCGGATACCTTCTCGGCCTTAGCACCGTCGTCCGTGGCCTTACCCGCCTTGGCGGTCAGCGGTTCCTCACCGCTCGTGTCAGCCACGTCGACGGCAGCCGTGCTCCGTTCCGCCACCGTCGTTCCTGCCTCCCCATCCGTTGCAGGCTCAATGAGCCAAGACAATTGTGCCCACAGTCCGCCACTATGCACGACACACGGTGGCAGTCGATGGTTGTGCTCAACTAACGTCCAAGCTTCGACCGGACCATGCCGACCAGGGCGTTCAGTTCCTGGATGCGCATTTTGCGTGCAGCGACGTAGAACACACCCAGAAGTGCGCCGATACCGGCGATCAGAGCGGTGATCGACCCGAGGAATCCGCTGCCGAGTGTCTGCATGATCCCGTACACCACGGCCCCCGAGATGATCGTGGCCGGGATGCTGGCGCCGGCCAGCCGTGCATAGGTCCGCACGACATGGGCGGTGTCGAGGTCGCCGTCCATCCGCTTGCTCAGGCGGCGCCAGGCCACACCGACGCCGATGATGTACGCCAAGCCGTAGGAGGCCGCCATGCCGACCACGGCCCAGCGGGCGGGCAGGACCAGGAAGCAGAGGCCGGAGGCGGCGGCGTTGACGGCGGCCACGATCACCGTGTTGTAGAAGGGGGTGCGGGTGTCCTCGTACGCGTAGAAGGCGCGCAGGACGACGTACTGCACCGAGAACGGGATCAGGCCTACACCGAAGGCCATCAGCATGTAGCCCATAGGGACGCCGGCGCCGGACGAGCCGTAGACCAGCGTGCACAGCGGGATGCCGAGGGAGAGGAAGCCGAAGGAGATCGGGACGATGGCGACGGCGGAGGTGCGCAGGCCCTGCGAGATGTCGTCGCGGACAGCTCCGGTGTCACCGTCGTGTGCGGACCGGGCAAGCCGCGGCAGCAGCGCCGCCATCACGGAGACGGTGATGATCGCCTGCGGCATGTTCCAGATCAGCTGGGCGCTGGCGTACGAGATGAAGCCGGTGCCCGGATGGCCCTGGTCGTTGGCGGTGTTGCCGGCCCAGGTGGAGAGCTGGGTGACGACGAGGACGCCCGCCTGGTTGGCGAGCACGAACAGCACTGTCCACTTGGCGAGCTTGGCGGCCTTGCCCAGGCCGTGGCCGCGCCAGTCGAAGCGGAGCCGGAGCTTGAAGTCGGCGTCGCGCAGGTACGGGATCATCGCCAGCGACTGGACGACGAGCCCGAGGAGGGTGCCGATGCCCAGGAGCCGGATGCCCTCGTCGGGGATCGTGGTGACGCCGATGTGCGAGGTCTCCGCCGAGCCGTAGACCCAGATGAACAGGCCGAAGGTGGCGATCATGACGATGTTGTTGAGGACCGGGGTCCACATCATCGCGCCGAAGCGGCCGCGGGCGTTGAGGATCTGGCCCATCACGACGTGCAGACCCATGAAGAAGATCGTGGGCACGCAGTAACGGGTGAAGGCGACCGCGACCTCGTTGGCCGCCGGGTCGCGCGAGATGTCGAAGGAGACCAGCTTCACCAGCAGGGGCGCGGCGAAGACCGCCAGCACCGTGAGCACGCCGAGGATCACCATGACCAGCGTCAGCAGCCGGTTGGCATAGGCCTCGCCGCCGTCGTCGTCCTCCTTCATCGCGCGCACCAGCTGCGGGACGAAGACGGAGTTCAGACCGCCGCCGATGGTCAGGATGAAGATCATCGTCGGAAGTTGGTAGGCGACCTGCCAGGAGTCACCGAGCACCGCACCGCCGAGCGCCGCGACGATCAGCGCCGAGCGGACGAAGCCCGTGAGACGCGACACCATCGTGCCGGCGGCCATCACCGCGCTGGACTTCAACAGACCGCCGGTCCGGCCACCGGAGGGCTTGCCGGCCGCGGCCACGGGGGCGGGCTCCGGCGTCGGCGCGGGCTGCTGGGGGACGGCCTCCGGGCCGGGCGCCGCACCGGCCGTCGCGGGGCCCGGAGGCACCGGAGCGGGCTGCTGGGGCTCGTAGTGCTGCTGGTCCCGGTAGAGATGCGCGAAGGCATCGGGCTCCGGACGCTCGCCGGCGGCCTGGGTCCTGAGGCCCTCAAGGCCCAGGGGCTGTGTCGTCTTGTCGGCCTCGCCGTACGGGAGGTCGGCGGCCGGCCCCTGCTGCCCGGGCGGCGGGGACGGGGCCCACAGCTGCGGGTCGGGCGTGTGACGGCCCGCGGGAGGCTGCTGGTAGAGCGGGGGCGTGGGCTGCCCCGGAGACGGTGGTGGGTGCGCCGCGCGGTCGTAGCGCGCCTCGGCCACCGGATCCTGAGCGGTCGGGTCCTGGGCGCGGTACGGATCGTTGCGGTAGGCGTCCTGGACGTAGGGGTCCTGGTCCGCGGGCAACGGGGGCGTCGGAGGGACCGGGCCCGTGGGGTCGCCACTGGCGCCCCGGCCCCGGTCACCGTCATACGGCGCATTCATCGCTGCCCCACCTCATCCGTCGCCGGCCATCCGGCCCCGCCAACTATCAACGGTCCACTTTCTCACCTGAGCCGGACGGGTCGGAGCTTTCCGATCCGGTGTCCGGGCTGGGGTCACTCGGCTGCTCGGGCTCGTCGCCGTCCGTGCCGCCGTTGTCGCCGTCCGTACCTGTGTCGCCATCGGGACCCTCGCCGTCGGACCCGCCCTCGGCGCGCTGGGCGGCCGCCCGCTTGCGCTGGAGGTAGATCCGCACACCGGCGAGGACGAGCAGCAGCACACCGCCGGCGATGACGAGCATCACCGTGGCGGTGATCTCCGTGACGTTCACCTGGAACGTCATGCGGTCACCGTAGGGCTTTCCGTCCGCGGTGTAGAGCTGGGCGGTCACCCAGGCCCGGCCGTTGGCGTTCGCCGTGGTGGCGAACTTGAACGACTGGCTGTGGCCGCCGTCCACCGTGATCTGCTGCGCCTTGCCCACGTCCAGCCGGTTTGGCTGGGACGAGCTCAGCTTCAGCGTCATGTCCTTGACGCCCTGGACCAGGTTGTTCTGGACCGTCACCGGAATCGTGGCGCTGCGCCCGGAGAGCGTCGCCCCCGACTTCTGGATCAGGTGCACCTTCTTGGTCAGCCCGTCGAGGTAGCTGCGTACGGAGCGCCGGAACCCCGCGGCACCGGCGGCATCGCCGCGCCACTCCGTCGACATCTCCCGCATTATGGCGCTGCCGAACGGGGTCACCACGCGCTGCGGCTGGGCCAGGATCACCTGGTAGTCGTCCAGTGCGGACTGAGTGCCCCGGATCTGACGGAAGGCAGAGGTGGGGAGCTCCTGCCGGCGCAGCGAGGACGGGTAGGCGGCGCCGCTCGGCACCCGGCGGGTGGCTGAGCGGTCGGGCTTGGCCTTGGCCGCCCTGCCGAGGCTCAGCGGCTGGCTCCAGCTCCCGGAGTCGTCCAGCGTCCGCAGCGCGGTGGCCATGGCGTGGGCCTGGCTGACCGAGGGCATGCGCTGCGGTGCGACGACGACGCTGCGCTGCCGGCCGGGGTCCTCCAGGCTGATCATCTGGGTCTGGGCGAGGAAGTCCTGGACCGCGTGGGCGGAGTTTCCGGCCTTCGACATATCGCCTTCGAAGGCCCGCGAGAGCTGCGCGTCCGCGACGACCGCGGTGTTGCCGCCGCCGATGGGGCGGGCCGCCGTCGGGGTGTAGGACAGCCCCCCGGCCTCCCGCAGGCTGTCGCTGCGGGTGATCACATTGTGCGCACCGGCCGAGGTCGCGACGTCCACGACGGAGGAGTCGATCGCACCGTCGACGGGCCAGGCGAAGTCCGTCCGCGGCTTCACATCGAGGATGGTGTCCACGGTCTTCTCGGCGAGGTCGGTGGCCGGGCCGAGGTGGCTGAGCGCACTGGGCACGTGCTTGCCGTGGTGGGCGAGCGAGGCGAGGTCGGGGTCGGCGAAGGGCAGCGCGACGACCTCATGGCTCTTGGCCGCTTCTTCGAGCTCGTGCAGCCACTGCTTGGCGACCGCCTGGTTCTTGCCCATGGGCCCGTCCGGGCCGTTGACCCGGTAGGACTTGGTCATCGCGTCGACGGTCGCGAGCAGATCGGGATCGATGACGAAGGTCACCGGCAGGTTCTTGCTGAGCGCGACCATCTGCTGTAGCCGGCCGCCCGGTGCGAGCTCGGCGGCGAGGTCGTCGTTGCGGAAGACCGGCGTCTGCTGGGCGTCGGCGTCGGTCTCGGCGGTGAGGTGGGTGGAGGAGATCAGCGGCCACATGTACGTGAGCTGCGTCTTCTTCTCGGCATCGGCTTCCTGCCAGGGCAGCAGCGTCCGGTCGAAACCGAGGACCTGGCTGTAGGCCGAGGCCTGCGTGTGTCCTGACACGGAGACACCGAGCTGGTACACACCGTTCTCATCGAGATGGAGATCCTTGACCGGCACGCTGAGCGTGAAGGGCCGGCTGACCCCGGGCTCCAGCTTGCCGATCTTCTTCGCGCTGTTCTTGATCTCCGCGCCGTCCGCGCCGGGCAGATAGCCGGTGCGACGGGACACATCGTCGATGGAGCTGCGGCCGCCGAGCGCGTCCCCGCGGTGCATGCCGATGCGCGCGTCGGTGATCGTGCTCCGGCCGTCGTTGGTCAGCGTCCCGGAGACGGTGACCGAGTCGCTCTTGGAGGGAGCTGACGGGGACATCGAGTCGATGGTGACGTCGACCGTGCGGGAGCCCGTCGGGGCCGCCTGGGCGGTGGGGCTGTGCGGAACCTGGAGCAGTCCCACGAGCAGGAGCACCCCAGTGAGCAGTGTCACGGTCCTTCGCAGCCATCGACCACGCGGCCGTTCAGTCCCCTGGAACCCTGCCGCCTCGGCCACGCGCTCGTCCGTCCCTCGTCGTCGTCAGTGGTCGTCGGAATGTGCGTCCACGAATGGTAACGAGGCCCGCCGCGCCGGAGTGCCAGGGACTGCTCCACATGATCGGGGCGCGGAGACCCGGGTGTCCGGCCTGACCCCTTTATTACGTGGCGCCTCGTGCTGCGCGGCCACGTACCCTGTTTTGTTGTGCCGAACGCCAACAATGACCTCCCCGCCCCGATCGCCGAGCGGACCGCGCAGTCGACGAACGCGCTGAACCATGTCCAGCGCCGCGCCGTGAGCGAGCTGCTGCGGGTGTCCCCCGTCGCGGATGACCTGGCCCGTCGATTCCAGGAGGCCGGGTTCACACTTGCCCTGGTCGGCGGCTCGGTCCGGGATGCGCTGCTGGGGCGGCTCGGCAACGACCTGGACTTCACCACCGATGCCCGCCCCGAGGACGTTCTGAAGATCGTCCGGCCGTGGGCGGACGCGGTCTGGGAGGTCGGCATCGCCTTCGGCACGGTCGGCTGCAAGAAAGACTCCTTCGACATCGAGGTCACGACCTACCGGTCCGAGGCGTATGACCGCACCTCCCGCAAGCCCGAGGTGTCGTACGGCGACTCCATCGAGCAGGATCTGGTGCGCCGGGACTTCACGGTGAACGCCATGGCGGTGCTGCTGCCGCAGAAGGAGTTCGTCGACCCGCACGACGGTCTCGAGGACCTGGCGGCGCAGGTGCTGCGGACGCCGGGGACGCCGGAGGAGTCGTTCTCCGATGATCCGCTGCGGATGATGCGCGCAGCGCGCTTCGCCGCTCAGCTGGACTTCGAGGTGGACCCTGCGGTCTTCGCCGCGATGAAGGCGATGTCGGACCGTATCGAGATCGTCTCCGCGGAGCGCGTGCGGGACGAGCTGAACAAGCTGCTCCTGGCGCCGCGTCCGCGCGAGGGGCTGCGGCTGCTCGTCGATTCGGGCCTGGCCGGCCATGTCCTGCCCGAGCTGCCCGCGCTGCGGCTGGAAAGTGACGAGCATCACCGCCACAAGGACGTCTACGAGCACTCGCTGACGGTGCTGGAGCAGGCGATCGACCTGGAAGAGAACGGGCCCGATCTCGTGCTGCGGCTGGCGGCACTCCTCCACGACATCGGCAAGCCCCGGACGCGGCGCTTCGAGAAGGACGGCCGGGTCTCCTTCCATCACCACGAAGTGGTGGGCGCGAAGATGACCAAGAAGCGGATGACCGCTCTGAAGTACTCCAACGACCTGGTGAAGGACGTCTCACAGCTGGTGGAGCTGCATCTGCGCTTCCACGGCTACGGGACCGGAGAGTGGACGGACTCCGCGGTCCGTCGCTATGTGCGGGACGCCGGTCCGCAGCTGGAGCGGCTGCACAAGCTGACGCGCTCGGACTGCACGACCCGCAACAAGCGCAAGGCCGGTGCCCTGTCGCGTGCCTATGACGGGCTTGAGGAGCGCATCGCGCTGCTACAGGAGCAGGAAGAGCTGGAAGCGATCCGCCCGGACCTGGACGGCAACGAGATCATGCAGATTCTGGGCATCGGCCCGGGTCCCGAGGTCGGCAAGGCGTACAAGCAGATGCTGGAGCTGCGGCTGGAGCACGGGCCCATGGAGCGGGAAGCGGCGGTCGCTGCGCTGAAGGAGTGGTGGGCCGCTCAGAGCTGAGCGTGAAACGGGCGGTGTTTCACGTGAAACGAGGAGCGGTGTTTCACGTGAAACACCGCTCCTTCGTCTTCCGGTGCGTCCGGCGTGCGCTACTTCACCGAGGTCAGGCAGAGCACCATGCGGGTGTCGCCGCTCCTGCGACGGTGCACGCTCTTGACGTAGGCCGACTCTCCCTCGGAGCACACCGACGGGTCCGTGGTGTCGTTGTGCACGGTGCTCACCTTGTACTGAGCTTCCGAGCTGCCGCAGTCCACCACCTTGAGGCCGTCGTCGAGTGAACTGCTGGACTTCTGCACGCAGTCGCCGGCCTCAGCGCTCTCCGCGTCGTCCATGCTGTTGATCCAGAAGAACGCGAAGGCGATCACCGCGATGACGAGGCCGATGGCCCGCAGGATCGCCTTGGGGGACCGGCGTTTGGCAGGCTGCGGCGGCGGCACCGGAGCTCCGCCCTGCATGTGGGGCTGCTGCGGCTGGGGCGCCATGGGGTAGCCCGGCGGCGGCTGCTGTCCGTACGGAGCCTGCGGCTGCGGGGGGTAGGCGTAGCCCTGGGGCTGGCCATAGGGGGCCTGCGGTGCTTGCGGTGCCTGCGGATAGGGGCTCTGGCCGTACGGCTGCTGTCCGTATGGCTGTTGCCCGTACGGCGCCTGGCCGTACGGATTCGGGCCCTGAGGCGGCGTGGTCATGGGATTCCCCCGTTATTGATGTGTACAGACTCGTGCTGGAAGCCCGTAAGGTACCGGGTCCGTGCCGCGCCCCGTTGCAGGGCCCAGGGGATGAGCGGCGAGGGACGGCCGCCTAACCGCGCCCCGAGCGGACCGTGGCCACGGCGATCAGCGCGTAGAGCACCGTCACCATGCCGAGCAGGGCGGCGGACCGGCCGTCCGGCGGCAGCATGAGGGCCGCGACCGCGGCGGCACCGACGAACGCGACGTTGAAGAGCACGTCGTAAATGGCGAAGGACCGCCCGCGGAAGGCGTCATCGACCGTCGACTGGACGATCGTGTCCGTGGAGATCTTGGTTCCCTGGGTGCTCAGACCGAGGACGAACGCGGCGGCCAGCATCGGACCCGGCGTGAAGAACAGCCCGAGAGCCGGCAGCAGTACCGCGCCCAGTGCCGCACAGCCGGCGATCCAGCCGAACGCGGTGAGCCGCTCGACGGCCCAGGGCGTGACGATCGCGGCTGAGAAGAAGCCCGCCCCCGAGACGCCGAGGGTGATTCCGAGCAGCGCCAGGCCCTCGGACTCGGTCTCGGCCCAGGAGTACCGGCACAGCATCAGCACCATCACCGTCAGCGCCCCGTAGCAGAAACGCATCAGGGCCATCGCGATCAGTGCGCGGGCCGGGGTGCGCCGCTCGGCGAGATGGCGCAGCCCTTCCCACAGCCCGCGCGCGGTGCTCAACAGGGCTTCCCGCAGGTGGGGTTGGAGGCGTGCGGCGTCGGGGCCGAGCAGCTGTGGGCCCATCCGCAGCGCGGTCAGGGCCGAACAGAAGTAGAGGGCCGCGGCGAGCAGCACGACGAAGGCGTCCACATCCGAGCCGGCCAGCCGGACGGCGAAGGCGAGCCCCCCGCCCGCCGTCGCGGCGAGCGTGCCGGCCGTGGGCGTCAGGGAGTTGGCCATGACCAGCTGCTGTTCGCCGTCGACCACCCGCGGGAGCGCGGCCGAGAGCCCGGCCAGGACGAAGCGGTTCACGGCGGTCACGGAGAGGGCCGAGGCATAGAAGAGCCAGTCGGGGGCCTGGGACGCGATCAGTGTCGCGGTGGCCATCGCCAGCAGGGTGCGCAGCAGATTGCCGTACAGCAGGACCTGCCGGCGCCGCCAGCGGTCGAGCAGCACGCCGGTGAACGGCCCGAGGAGGGAGTAGGGGAGCAGCAGGATCGCCATGGCGGAGGCGATGGCCGAGGGCGACGTCTGCTTCTCGGGCGAGAAGACGACGTAGGTGGCGAGCGCGACCTGGAACACTCCGTCGGCCGCCTGGGACAGGAGCCGTGCGGCAAGGAGCGAACGGAAGTCGCGTAGCCGGAGTAATACGCGAAGGACGCGCACAGCATGCATGAGGCACAGCCTCACACAGCCCGCAGGCCCCCGGGCGGAATGCCCGGGGGCCTGCGGAGGGAGCGTGCGTCGGGCGGCTCAGCGCTCGACGTCGCCGTTGATGAACTTCTCGACGTTCTCCCGTGCCTCGTCATCGAAGTACTGCACCGGCGGCGACTTCATGAAGTACGAGGACGCGGAGAGCACCGGGCCACCGACGCCGCGGTCCTTGGCGATCTTCGCGGCGCGCAGGGCGTCGATGATGACACCCGCGGAGTTCGGGGAGTCCCAGACCTCGAGCTTGTACTCCAGGTTCAGCGGGACGTCACCGAAGGCGCGGCCCTCGAGGCGGACGTAGGCCCACTTGCGGTCGTCCAGCCAGGCCACGAAGTCCGAGGGGCCGATGTGGACGTTGTCCTCGCCCATCTCCCGGTCCCGGATCTGGGAGGTGACGGCCTGGGTCTTGGAGATCTTCTTGGACTCCAGGCGCTCGCGCTCGAGCATGTTCTTGAAGTCCATGTTGCCGCCGACGTTCAGCTGCATCGTGCGGTCCAGGATGACGCCCCGGTCCTCGAAGAGCTTGGCCATCACGCGGTGCGTGATCGTGGCGCCGACCTGCGACTTGATGTCGTCACCGACGATCGGGACACCGGCCTCGGTGAACTTGTCCGCCCACTCCTTGGTGCCGGCGATGAAGACCGGGAGGGCGTTGACGAAGCCGACCTTGGCGTCGATGGCGCACTGGGCGTAGTACTTCGCGGCGTCCTCGGAGCCCACCGGGAGGTAGCAGACCAGCACATCGGCCTGCGTGTCCTTGAGGACCTGGACGATGTCGACCGGGGCCTCGGGGGACTCCTCGATCGTCTGGCGGTAGTACTTGCCCAGGCCGTCGAGGGTGTGACCGCGCTGGACCTGCACGCCGGCGTTCGGCACGTCGCAGATCTTGATGGTGTTGTTCTCGCTGGCGCCGATGGCATCCGCGAGGTCGAGCCCGACCTTCTTGGCGTCGACGTCGAAGGCAGCCACGAACTCGATGTCACGCACGTGGTAGTCGCCGAACTGCACGTGCATGAGGCCGGGCACGCGGCTCTTCGGGTCGGCGTCCTTGTAGTACTCGACGCCCTGTACCAGCGAGGCGGCGCAGTTGCCCACGCCGACGATGGCTACGCGAACCGAACCCATTCCGGTTGCTCCCTGTGTTCTCGATGAGGACCTGCACAGCAGAGCCTCATGTGGTGGTGTCATCGGACGGATCCGGCCGGGATCCACCCCGGTGCCGGGGCAGGCCGCCCGTATCTCCTGACTGGTTCTTCTTGTCCTGCGCTGCGGAACCCGTGGGGCGCTGATCACGCCCGGCGCGCTCACTCTCGATGAGCTCGTTCAGCCAACGGACTTCGCGCTCCACGGATTCCATACCGTGGCGCTGAAGTTCGAGGGTGTAGTCGTCCATGCGCTCGCGGGACCGGGCCAGGGAGGTACGCATCCTCTCAAGACGCTCCTCCAGCCGGCTGCGGCGGCCTTCCAGCACGCGCATCCGTACGTCCCGCGAGGTCTGGCCGAAAAACGCGAAGCGGACACCGAAGTGCTCGTCCTCCCACGCATCCGGGCCGGAGTGGGCGAGCAGTTCCTCGAAGTGTTCTTTGCCCGCTGCGGTCAATCGGTAGACGATTTTGGCCCGCCGCCCGGTCAGAGCCGCGGTGGGTACGCCCTCCGGGGCGCCGTCCGTCTCCTCGATCAGCCAGCCGCTCGCGACCAGCGCCTTGAGGCAGGGGTAGAGGGTGCCATAGCTGAACGCACGGAAGACCCCGAGCGAGGTGTTGAGCCGTTTTCGCAGCTCATAGCCGTGCATCGGGGACTCGCGGAGCAGGCCGAGGACGGCGAACTCGAGGATGCCGGAACGTCTGCTCATCCTCCGCCTCCTTGGTCCGGTGCGTTCTTTATGTCGTGCTGATGTATCGACTCGATACATCCAGACGATAGAACGGCCACCTGGGCGGAACAAGAGGGGGCACGGTGAACGGCATCACATCACCGAATCGTTCTCATCAACGTGACTGATTTGGAGTGAATTTCAACACTGGGCAGGTTTTGGCCGTGCGTAGTCTGTGCGGCATGCAGACTGCCGGGAACCGTGGGCCGATATCTGGCGTCCTCGTCCTCGGTGTAGTGCGGCTCGCGCCTCAGGAGCGGGTCGTGCATCGGGGGGACCTGAAGACAACTGCCGCCTTCAGGCGACGAGAAAGCGCGCCTGCCCGAGGAGTATTCGTTCCATGAGCGAGCACCGTCGCAAACCGCCACAGCCGCAGAGTGGCGGTCGTGCCGCGGCCCGACGCGCCGCACAGCAGCCACCAGGGCGCCGTGCCGCCCCGTCCCGTGGCTCCGCTGCCGGCCCTGCCTCTCACTCCGAGTCGTCCGGCTATGAGCCGCGGCAGGGTGGGCGCGCCGACGCCCGGAGAGCCGCCCAGCGCGGCGGCCGCCGGCGGTCGTCCGATGCCGCGATGGCCTCCGGTGATGGCGCCGGGGGCCATGGTGGCGGTGGCCGTCGAGGCGGTGGCGGTGGTGGCCCCGAGGGCGGCCGCGGCCGCGGCCGCGGCGGCGGGAAGCCTGCCAAGAAGCGTTTCATCGATTACCCGCGTGCCAACCGCGTGGGCTGGCGGCGCTTCGTGCCGTCGTGGAAGCAGGTCACGACCCTGTGCGTGGGATTCATAGGGTTGATCGTGGGTGCCTCCGGCGTCGCACTGGCCTTGGTGAACGTGCCCAGCGAGAGCGACGCCGCCAAGTCGCAGAACAACGTCTACCTCTGGTCTGACGGCAAGGTCATGGCGCGTGACGGTGAGACGAACCGGCAGAACGTCACGATCAACGAGATTCCGCTCGAGATGCAGAAGGCGGCGATCGCCGCGGAGAACGCGTCGTTCCGGACGGACTCGGGTGTGGACCCGATGGGCATCGCGCGTGCGGTGGTCAACATGGCCAAGGGCGGCGAGACCCAGGGCGGATCGACCATTACTCAGCAGTACGTGAAGAACGCGATGCTGAGCCAGGAGCAGACCCTTGACCGTAAGTTCAAGGAGCTGTTCATCGCGATCAAGGTCGGCTGGTCGAAGAGCAAGGACCAGATCCTTCAGGGGTATCTGAACACCAGCTACTACGGCCGCGGGGCGTACGGGATCCAGGCAGCGGCTCAGGCGTACTACGGAGTGGACGCCGGCAAGCTGAACGCGAACCAGAGCGCCTTCCTGGCCACCGTGCTCAAGGGCGCGGATTTGTACGACCCGGCGGGTGGTACCAGCCCTGGGGCCACGAAGGCGGCGAACACCAAGCGCGCCAAGGCGCGGTGGTCCTGGATTCTCGACCGGGAGGTCGAGAACCACCTCATGTCCAAGGCGGAGCGGGAGAAGTACCGGGGGCACTTCCCCAAGCCGAAGCTGCCGAGGCCGGTCGCCGGCAAGAGCGGTCAGATCGGCTACATGATGGACACCGCGAAGAAGTACGTCCTGAAGCACTCGGGTCTCAGTGAAGCCCAGTTCGACAAGGGTGGTTACACGATCCGCACGACCTTCAGCTCGAAGAAGACCAACGATCTCGAGGCTGCGGTCAGGAAGGTCAACAAGCGGTACATCAACCCCGATAAGCGCGCCAAGGACAAATTCGTGCAGTTCGGCGGTGCCTCGGTGGTGCCCGGAGACGGCAAGATCGTCGCCCTGTACGGCGGTGAGGGCTACGACAAGGGGCACTTCAGCAACAACGCGGACACCTTCGGTGTGCCCGTGGGCTCGACCTGGAAGCCGTTCGTGCTCGCGGCGGCGATGAAGTACGGGACGGTCAAGAGCAACGGGGTGCCGGTCAGGCAGGACAGCCGGTACAACGGCGACGACCACCTCAAGGTGAAGGACGCCGAGGGGGGGTACGTCAAGAGGAGGGACGGCTCGTTCTTCTTCCAGGAGAACGAGAGCAACCATCCCTGGGGCTATATCCCGCTGACCAAGGCGATGGAGCAGTCCGTCAACACTCCGTTCGTGCAGCTCGGTATGGATGTCGGGATGAGCAAGGTCCGGGACATGGCGGAGGCCGCCGGTATCTCGGAGGCCAGCTTCGACAAGAACCTGAACCCCTCCTTCGCGCTGGGCACCTCCACACCGAGCGCGATCCGTATGGCCGATGCGTATGCCACGTTCGCCCAGTCCGGGACGAAGGTGGAGCCCTATTCGGTGACGAAGGTGACGTACAAGGGCGAGGACCTCGACGGCTTCGACAAGCCCCGGAGCGAAACGGCGATGGACGCCAATATCGCCAACAACGTGACCAAGGTGCTGGAAAACGTCATCGACAACGGCACGGCGACGGAAGCCAAGCGGCTGGGCATGCCGGCCGCCGGCAAGACCGGTACCACCGACGAGAACAAGTCGGCCTGGTTCGTGGGCTACACCAAGCAGCTGTCGACGGCCATCACGATGTTCCGTGAGGACGCCGGGAATCCGCGCCAGCTGTCCATGAACGGTGTCGGCGGCTTTGACTCGATCCACGGTGGTGCGCTGCCCACCGAGGTCTGGACCGAGTACATGCTCCAGGCGATGAAGGGCGTCACCCCGGAGTCCTTCCCGCCGGCCACGCCCATCGGGCAGCGGCTGGACCAGGAAGGCGTGCCGACGCCGACGCCGACTCCCACGCCGTCGGACACGCCGTCGAGCTCGCCGTCGGAGTCTCCCAGCGAGTCCGCTCCCCCGACGAAGTCTCCGAGCCCGACCCCGACCGACAGCTGTTCCCCCTGGGATCTGAACTGCCGGAACAACGGTGGGGCCGGCAACGGCGGCAGTAACGGAAATGGCTCGGGTGGCTCCGGTGGCGGCCCCGGTGGCACGAGCCCGACGCCTGATCCGACGGAGCCGACGGACAGCGGAGGCTGGCTCGGAGGCCCGACCGGCTGACCGTTTCACGTGAAACACGCTGAAGGTTTCACGTGAAACGTGAAGCAACGAAGCCCTCGCCCGGATGGACCGGGCGGGGGCTTCGCCGTTTTCTGGCCACGGCCGTACGGCAGGATGGGGCCATGACGAGCGTGCGACGGGATGATCCGGTACGGCCGACGAAGCAGGATGAGGTGGCGGCGGCCGGCAGCGAGCTGATCGGGGGGCCGATCGGCCGACACGCACTGCTCGGGAGGCACTGGCTGACGCCGGTGCGGATCATCGCGCTCGTCGCCATCGGCATGTTCGCGCTCGGCATGGTGCAGAAGCTGCCCTGTTACAACGGCGGCTGGTTCTTCGGCGCCACGAGCCAGTACACGCACGCCTGCTACTCCGACATCCCCCATCTCTATGCGGGGCGGGGCTTCGCCGATGGCCTGATCCCGTATTTCGACCGGCTGCCCGGCGATATGGAGTATCTCGAGTACCCGGTGCTCACCGGTGTCTTCATGGAGGTCGCCTCCTGGATGACGCCGCACGGTGGCGGAATCCAGCACCGCGAACAGATCTACTGGCTGGTCAACGCCGGCATGCTGATGATCTGCGCCGCGGTCGTCGCGGTGTGCGTGGCCCGCACCCACCGCCGGCGCCCCTGGGACGGCCTCCTGGTCGCCCTGGCGCCCGCCGCCGCCCTCACCGCCACCATCAACTGGGATCTCCTGGCGATCGCCCTGACGGCCGCCGGGATGCTGATGTGGTCACGCAGCCGCCCGCTGGCGGCCGGCATCCTCATCGGGCTGGCCACCGCGGCGAAGCTGTACCCGGTGCTGCTGCTGGGCCCGCTGCTGGTGCTGTGCTGGCGCGCGGGCGCCTGGCGTGCGTTCCGGAAGGCGCTGGTCGGTGCCGTCGTGTCCTGGCTGGTGGTGAACCTGCCGGTGATGATCACGCATGATGCCGGGGGCTTCCACATCCGGGAGGGCTGGGCGAAGTTCTACACCTTCAGCCAGGAACGGCCCATCGACTTCGGTTCGATCTGGCTGCTGATCTCGCAGCGCACCGGGAACCCCCTGGAGAACGCCAATACCTACGCCACGCTGCTGATGATCGTGGGGTGTGCCGCCATCGGCCTGCTGGCTCTCTACGCACCGCGCCGGCCGCGCTTCGCGCAGCTCGCGTTCCTCGTCGTCGCGCTGTTCATCCTCACCAACAAGGTCTACTCGCCGCAGTACGTCCTGTGGCTGACCCCGCTCGCCGCGCTGGCCCGGCCGCGCTGGCGGGACTTCCTGATCTGGCAGGCCTGCGAGGTCACGTACTTCCTCGGGATCTGGTCCTACCTCGCCTACACCGGAAGCGGCGACAAGCACCAGGGGCTGCCGACGGAGGGCTACCAACTGGCCATCGCCCTGCACCTCTTGGGCACTCTCTACCTGTGCGCACTGGTCGTACGGGACATCCTGATGCCGGAGCGCGATGTGGTCCGCAGGGACGGGGACGACGATCCCTCGGGCGGTGTCCTGGACCGCAGCCCCGATGTATTCGTGCTCGGACGGGCCTACCACCCGCCCCGGCACGCGGTGCAGTTCCAGGCGACGCCACAGGTGCGCTGGGGCGCCGTACGGGACTGAGCGGCCCCCGCCGACCACGCACCGGGCCCGGTGCCGCAGAAAAGGTCTGCGGCACCGGGCCCTTGGTGTGTCTGCGTCGTGGCGCGGCCGGCTCAGCGGTCCACGAGGCGGTCGAACTGTGTGGTGGTGTGCCGCAGATGGGCCACCAGCTCCTCGCCGACCTGCGGCTGCGGGGCATCCCCCGGCACGAACAGGATCGACACCTGCATGTGCGGGGGCTCCGCGAACCAGCGCTGCTTCCCGGCCCACACATAGGGCGCGAGATTGCGGTTCACGGTCGCCAGCCCGGCCCGGGCCACGCCCTTGGCACGCGGCATCACACCGTGCAGCGCCTTGGGCGACTCCAGCCCGACACCGTGCGAGGTACCGCCCGCCACCACGACCAGGTAGCCGTCGGAGGCCGCCTTCTGCTGGCGGTAGCCGAAGCGCTCGCCCTTGGCGACCCGGGTGACATCGAGCACCGCACCGCGGTACTCGGTGGCCTCGTGGTCGCCGAGCCACAGCCGGGTACCGATCCGCGCGCGAAAGCGCGTCTGGGGGAACTGCTGCTGGAGACGGGCGAGTTCATCGGCCTTGAGGTGGCTGACGAACATGGTGTGCAGCGGGAGGCGGGCGGCGCGGAGCTGGTCCATCCAGCCGATGACCTCTTCGACCGCGTCCGACCCGTCGGTGCGGTCCAGCGGCAGGTGGATCGCGAAGCCTTCGAGCCGGACGTCCTCGATGGCCGTGGCCAGCTTCGGCAGGTCCTCCGGCTTGACGCCATGGCGCTTCATGCTGCTCATGACCTCGATGACGACCCGGGCCCCGACCAGGCCGCCCACACCCTCGACCGACGACACCGAGCGGATCGCCCGGTCGGGCAGCGGCACCGGCTCCTCACCGTGGCGGAACGGGGTCAGGACGAGCAGATCGCCGCTGAAGAAGTCCTTGATGCGGGCCGCTTCGTAGGTCGTTCCGACCGCGAGGATGTCGGCACCGAGGCGGGTCGCCTCGTCGGCGAGGCGCTCATGGCCGAAGCCGTAGCCGTTGCCTTTGCAGACCGGGACCAACCCGGGGAACTGCTGGAGAACGCTCTGCTGATGCGCCCGCCAGCGCGCGGTGTCGACGTAGAGAGTGAGCGCCATGGCCGGGCCCGGAACCTTTCTCGTGGGGGGTGTCTCAGGGGGACGAACGGTGCGGTGGAGCGTCAGCGGCGCGCCATGTAGAGGTCGAACGCCTTGTGGAGAAGCTTGTTGAGCGGGAAGTCCCACTCACCGAGGTACTCCGCTGCCTGCCCACCCGTGCCGACCTTGAACTGGATCAGGCCGAAGAGGTGGTCGTTCTCGTCGAGCGAGTCGCTGATGCCGCGGAGGTCGTAGACCGAGGCGCCGAGCGCGTAGGAGTCCTGAAGCATCTTCCACTGCATCGCGTTGGAGGGCCGGACCTCACGGCCGATGTTGTCCGAGGCGCCGTAGGAGTACCAGACGTGTCCGCCGACGACGAGCATCGTCGCGGCCGACAGGTTCACGCCGTCATGACGGGCGAAGTACAGCCGCATGCGGCCGGGGTCCTCGGTGTTGAGCGCCGTCCACATGCGCTGGAAGTAGCCCAGCGGACGCGGCCGGAACTGGTCACGCACCGCGGTGATCTCGTAGAGACGCTGCCACTCGGCGAGGTCGTCGTAGCCGCCCTGGACCACCTCGACACCGGCCTTCTCGGCCTTCTTGATGTTGCGGCGCCACAGCTGGTTGAAGTTCTTGTGGACCTCTTCCAGTGAACGGTCGGCCAGCGGCACCTGGAAGACATAGCGGGGCTGTACGTCGGCGAAGCCGGCGCCGCCGTCCTCGCCCTGCTGCCAGCCCATGCGGCGCAGCTTGTCGGCCACCTCGAAGGCGCGCGGCTCGATATGGGTCGCCTCGACGTCCCGCAGCCGCTTGACGTCCGGGTTCTGGATGCCGGCCTTGATCGCCGGGGCGTCCCAGCGGCGGATGATGACCGGCGGGCCCATCTTCACGGTGAAGGCGCCCTGCTGCTTGAGATGCGCGAGCATCGGCTGGAGCCAGTCCTCCAGATTCGGCGCGTACCAGTTGATGACCGGGCCCTCGGGCAGGTACGCGAGGTAGCGCTTGACCTTGGGCACCTGGCGGTAGAGGACCAGGCCGGCGCCGACCATCTCGCCGCTCGGGTCGAACCAGCCGAGGCTCTCCGCGCGCCATTCCGCCTTCACGTCTGCCCAGGCAGGAACCTGCATGTGGCTCGCCGCGGGCAGGCTCTGGATATATGCCAGATGCTGCTCTCGACTGATGGTCCTCAGGGTCAGGCTCATGCGGGGCGCTCCTCGGGCAGGTGTGTCCCCATGGTCGGGGCTCCGGCTCTCGCGCCGAAGCCTACTGTGACCGTGGAGCGCCCCGTCTGGGCCATACGGGCTCGGGCCCCGTATGCCGCATCGGCTAGCCCACGAGACCGCCGAAGAGGCCGCCGTGTGCCAGGCCGAGGTAGAAGCCGACGGCCGCTGCTCCGAGGCCGATGATCAACAGGAAACGTTCGCCGGTGGTCGACGAGATGAACTGGCCCCACAGGCCGGTGCCGATGCCGATCAGACCGACCCAGGAACTGACCAGGTGCAGGCTGGGAGAGAGCGTGGTGAAGATGGCGATCGCGCCGAGCACCACGGTCACGATCGCGAAGGTGTTCTCGACGGGATGGTCCTTGCCGTCGCTGTTGAGAAGCGACAGCAGATTGCGCTGGGTCCGTGCCTGTGCCATGCGGCACCTCCGATGACAGGGCGGCGCACTGTAACGCCGCTCACACCCGTTGTGTTCCAGATTGCGGGGTGGAGCGGACGGATTTCAACCGGAAGGCATCAGGCAGGTACTCTGTACGGTCTGCGCCTATGTCTGTCCGGAGCACCGGACGGACCGGGTGCGGAACGCATACGACCCTCCTGCCACGGAACGACCGTGGCCGCTGAGTCCAAAGGAGGTGGGTTCTACATGCGTCACTACGAGGTGATGGTCATCCTCGACCCCGATCTCGAGGAGCGCGCTGTCTCCCCGCTGATCGAGAACTTCCTCTCCGTCGTCCGTGAGGGCAACGGAAAGGTCGAGAAGGTCGACACCTGGGGCCGTCGTCGTCTCTCTTACGAGATCAAGAAGAAGCCCGAGGGCATCTACTCGGTCATCGACCTCCAGGCCGAGCCTGCGGTCGTCAAGGAGCTCGACCGTCAGATGAACCTGAACGAGTCGGTCCTCCGGACCAAGGTCCTCCGTCCCGAGACCCACTGAACGCGTCAGCGTCCAGCGGTAACCGGGTTCGAGTAGCAGCAACACCAGCAGCCAGCAGCACACCCGCCGAGAGGTTCCCCTAATGGCAGGCGAGACCGTCATCACGGTTGTCGGCAATCTTGTCGACGACCCCGAGCTGCGCTTCACCCCGTCCGGTGCGGCGGTCGCGAAGTTCCGCGTCGCGTCCACTCCCCGCACCTTCGACCGTCAGACCAATGAGTGGAAGGACGGCGAGAGCCTGTTCCTGACCTGCTCGGTGTGGCGTCAGGCGGCGGAAAACGTCGCCGAGTCCCTTACGCGGGGTACCCGCGTGGTCGTCCAGGGCCGCCTCAAGCAGCGGTCGTACGAGGACCGCGAGGGCGTGAAGCGCACGGTCTACGAGCTCGACGTCGAGGAAGTGGGCGCGAGCCTCAAGAACGCCACTGCCAAGATCACCAAGACCAGCGGTCGTGGTGGCCAGGGCGGCGGCTTCGGCGGCGGCGGTCAGCAGGGCGGCGGCCAGGGTGGCGGCGGCTGGGGCGGCGGCCCCGGCGGCGGTCAGCAGGGCGGCGGAGCTCCTGCCGACGACCCGTGGGCGACCGGCGGCCCGGCCGGCGGTGGCCAGCAGGGTGGCGGCGGCGGTGGCTGGGGCGGCAGCTCCGGCGGCGGCTACTCGGACGAGCCGCCTTTCTAGGCCCGTACGCGGCCCGATCGCGCGCGGTTTCACGTGAAACCGCGCCGTGCGACGGCCGACGGCCTTGAGGGCGTCAGCACAAACTTCTTGAACTCATTGGAGAGAGATAATGGCGAAGCCGCCTGCTCGCAAGCCTAAGAAGAAGGTTTGCGTGTTCTGCAAGGAGAAGATCTCCTACGTCGACTACAAGGACACGAACCTGCTGCGGAAGTTCATCTCCGACCGCGGCAAGATCCGTGCCCGCCGGGTCACCGGCAACTGCACTCAGCACCAGCGTGACGTCGCCACGGCCGTGAAGAACAGCCGTGAGATGGCGCTGCTGCCCTACACGTCCACCGCGCGATAAGGGAAGGGTGACCGAATCATGAAGATCATCCTCACCCACGAGGTCTCCGGCCTCGGCACCGCCGGCGACGTCGTTGACGTCAAGGACGGGTACGCCCGTAACTACCTGGTCCCGCGTGGTTTCGCGATCCGCTGGACCAAGGGTGGCGAGAAGGACGTCGAGCAGATCCGTCGCGGTCGCAAGATCCGCGAGATCGCCACGATCGAGCAGGCCAACGAGATCAAGGGCCGCCTCGAGGGCGTCAACGTGAAGCTGGCCGTCCGTGCCGGCGACGCGGGCCGCCTGTTCGGCTCCGTCACCCCGGCCGACATCGCCTCGGCGATCAAGGCTGCCGGTGGTCCGGACGTCGACAAGCGCCGGGTCGAGCTCGGTTCGCCGATCAAGAGCCTGGGCGCGCACCAGATCTCCGTGCGTCTGCACGCCGAGGTCGTTGCGAAGCTCGGCGTCGAGGTCATCGCCGCGTAATCGCAGTAACCGGCCGAAGGGCCGCATCCCGTCACCGGGGTGCGGCCCTTCGCTGTGTGCGGAGCGCGGGCGGACGGGTCAGTCCGCGTCCTGGGCGCGCTTGTAGAGCGCGGCGATGTCGTCGTCGAAGTAGGCGGCGTAGGAGACATCGTCCTCGTCGCCGCCGCCTTCATGGCCGCCCAGGACGCCGATGACCGTGCCGGTGTGGCTCCTCGGGTCGTAATCGGCGAGCCAGGGGCTGCCGCTCGTGCCGCCCTCGAAGTCGGTGCACCGGATGCGCAGCTGGGTGTTGCTGTACTTCGTGGTGCGGTTCTGGCAGGAGATCGGGGTGTCGCGGCTGGTGGGGTAGCCGGTGATCTTGACCTCGTTGTGGAAGCCACGGTCGATCCCGAGGGTGTTTCCGCCCAGGACGTCCTGGATCTGCTTGTCCTTCTTCTTGTCGAGGAGGAGGAAGGCGACATCGAGATCTTCGTCGTTGGATTTGGCCCAGCGGTCGTCGAGGACCACCTTTTTGACCTTCCACAGGCCGGTGGGCTCATCACCGTCGCGGTAGTCGGGGGCAAAGACCAGGTCGTCCACCGGCGTCTTGCCATCGCTGTCGAAGGCGCAGTGCGCCGCGGTGATGAGCATGTTCCGGCCCGGACTCTGCACCACGCTCGCGGTGCAGAAGTGGTCACCGGTGTCGTCCTTCTCGAAGACCGCACCGACCCGGGCGTTCTGCTCGGTCCGGCGCGGGGTGTACGCATTGCCGTCACCGGCCGGGGCCGTCGCGGCGGGATCCTGGTCCTGGGGGTCCTGGCCCGCCTCGCCGGATTTGCCGAAGCTGCTGCGGCCACCGCCGCCGCTGCCGTTGTTCGTATCGGCTTCCTCCGTGGCGTACCCCACCACAGCAGCAGCCACCATGACGACGAACGTCAGGGGCAGCAGGGAATTCCTGGCAAGCGAGCGCACAGGGTCATTATCGGCACGCGCTGCGTGTTACGGGAGATGCTTCAACGAGAGGCTCCGGTCACAATCCACCGGCCGGAACGGGTGCGGAGCCACAGGGTCAGCATCCGGACGGTCATCATCAGGGCCATCGCCCACCACAGGGCGACCAGTCCGCCGCCGAGCAGTGGGACGGCCAGCGCCACCGGCGCGAACAGGGCCAGCGTCACGACCATGGCCCAGGCGAGATAGGGCCCGTCCCCCGCCCCCATCAGCACACCGTCGAGGATGAAGACGATGCCGGAGACCGGCTGGGTCACGGCCACCACCAGGAGCGTGCTGAGCAGCGGGCCCTGCACGGCAGGGTCGGAGGTGAACAGCGGGATGAACAGCGGGCGGGCGAGCGCGACCAGCACACCGAGGACCAGGCCCGCGGCGATGCCCCACTCGACCATGCGGCGGCAGGCGGCCCGGGCGCCGTCGCGGTCCCCCGCGCCGAGGTAGCGGCCTATGATGGCCTGCCCGGCGATGGCGATCGCGTCCAGCGCGAAGGCCAGCAGGGACCACAGCGTGAGCACGATCTGGTGGGCGGCGATCTCCGCGTCGCCGAGCCGGGCGGCGACGGCCGTGGCGATCATCAGCACCGCGCGCAGCGAGAGCGTACGGACCAGCAGCGGCACGCCGGCCTGGGCCGAGGCACGGATGCCCGCGGCGTCGGGGCGCAGGGTGGCCCCGTGCCGTCGCGCGCCGCGGACGACCACGACGAGGTAGGCGAGGGCCATGCCGCACTGGGCGAGGACCGTGCCCCAGGCGGAGCCGGCGATGCCGAGGCCGGCGCCGTAGACCAGGCCGATGTTGAGCGCGGCGTTGGTGGAGAAGCCGCCGACGGCGACGTAGAGCGGGGTCCGGGTGTCCTGGAGGCCGCGGAGCACGCCGGTGGCGGCGAGCACCACGAGCATCGCGGGGATGCCGAGCGCGCTGATGCGGAGGTAGGTCGTGGCGTACGGGGCGGCGGTGCCGGACGCACCGAAGACCTCGACGAGCCAGGGTGCGGTGGGCAGCACCGCCGCGATGACGGCGGCGCCGAGCAGCAGGGCGAGCCAGATGCCGTCCATGCCCTGGCGGATGGCGGCGGGCAGGTCGCCGGCGCCGACCCGGCGGGCGACCGCGGCGGTGGTGGCGTAGGCGAGGAAGACGAAGACGGAGACGGCGGTGGTCAGCAGGGCGGCGGCGACGCCGAGGCCGGCGAGCTGGGGGGTGCCGAGGTGGCCGATGACGGCGCTGTCGACCATGACGAAGAGAGGTTCCGCGACCAGGGAGCCGAAGGCGGGCAGCGCGAGGGCGATGATCTCGCGGTCATGGCGGCGGCCGGTGCGGCGTGGTGTCGCGGGAGCCTGGGTCATGCGCGCAATCTAATCTTCCACAGGTAAGAGATGCAAACCCTGTGCAGTCCTTACTTTCCGCTGTGTGGAGTCGTCTCCCCTGCGCCGTTTGTCGCGATCTTGAACCGCTGGCAGAAGTTTTTCTCCCCCACAGCCTATGGATGAGAAAAGCGCAGGTCAGAGGGTTGGGGGTGGGGTGATTGTGTGCTTGTCCACAGAAGTTTCCCCCGGGCCGTGCACAGGATCCGGGGACTTCTCCACAGCTGAAGGGCAGTCATCCACATGGCCTGTGGATAACCAGATTGGCGGACGGTGCCCACGGGCCTACCGTGGTCCGGCACCCGCCGCCTGTTCCGGCCTGAGAAATCGTCCGAACTCGACGCGCCGTAACCGGAGTCGGGCGACTCGATTGTCAGAGCTGTGCCGTAAGAAAGAACAGCACAGCAAGGTCCGCGTCGCGGACGGGAGGAGGTGCCGGGGTGAGCATTCCCGAGCCCATGGAAGACCCCTGGGCGGACTCCGGTCCCAGCGACCTGCTGCCGGCCGCCCGCTCCCGGCGGGGCGAGGGCAAGGGCCGCGGCCGCGGCGACCGGCAGGACCGCGACGACGAAGGCGGCGGCTCCTGGAACGGCGGCTTCGAGCGGGTCCCTCCGCAGGATCTGGACGCCGAGCAGTCCGTGCTCGGCGGCATGCTGCTGTCCAAGGACGCCATCGCGGACGTCGTCGAGGTCCTCAAGGGCGAGGATTTCTACCGCCCCGCCCATGAGCTCGTCTATCAGGCGATCCTCGACCTGTACGCCAAGGGCGAGCCGGCCGACCCGATCACCATCGCCGCGGAGCTCACCAAGCGCGGCGAGATCGCGCGGGTCGGCGGCGCCTCGTATCTGCACACCCTCGTCCAGTCCGTACCCACCGCCGCGAACGCCGAGTATTACGCCGAGATCGTCCATGAGCGTGCCGTGCTGCGCCGCCTGGTCGAGGCCGGCACCCGGATCACGCAGATGGGATACGCCGCGGACGGCGATGTCGACGAGATCGTCAACAGCGCCCAGGCGGAGATCTACGCCGTCACCGAGCAGCGGACCAGCGAGGATTACCTTCCGCTCGGCGACATCATGGAAGGCGCCCTCGACGAGATCGAGGCGATCGGCTCCCGCCAGGGCCAGATGACGGGTGTGCCGACGGGCTTCACCGACCTGGATTCCCTGACCAACGGCCTGCACCCGGGCCAGATGATCGTGATCGCGGCCCGTCCCGCCATGGGTAAGTCGACCCTCGCGCTGGACTTCGCGCGGGCCTGCTCGATCAAGAGCAATCTGCCGAGCGTGATCTTCTCGCTGGAAATGGGGCGCAACGAGATCGCGATGCGTCTGCTGTCCGCCGAGGCGCGGGTCGCCCTGCATCACATGCGCTCCGGCAGCATGACGGACGAGGACTGGACGCGGCTGGCGCGCCGGATGCCGGATGTCTCGGCCGCGCCGTTGTACATCGACGATTCGCCGAACCTGTCGATGATGGAGATCCGCGCGAAGTGCCGCCGGCTCAAGCAGCGCAATGATCTCAAGCTGGTCGTCATCGACTATCTCCAGCTGATGCAGTCCGGCGGCTCGAAGCGCGCCGAGAGCCGTCAGCAGGAGGTCTCGGACATGTCCCGAAACCTCAAGCTGCTGGCGAAGGAGCTGGAGCTCCCGGTCATCGCGCTCTCCCAGCTGAACCGTGGCCCCGAGCAGCGCACGGACAAGAAGCCGATGGTCTCCGACCTCCGTGAGTCCGGATCGATCGAGCAGGACGCGGACATGGTCATCCTGCTGCACCGCGAGGACGCCTACGAGAAGGAGTCCCCGCGCGCCGGCGAGGCAGACCTGATCGTGGCCAAGCACCGTAACGGCCCCACGGCCACGATCACGGTGGCGTTCCAGGGCCACTACTCCCGGTTCGTGGACATGGCGCAGACCTGAGCGGCGGCGAGCGCGGCCAGGCCCACGGCTGTCAGGGCACGGTGATGACGATCTTGCCGCGCGCGTGGCCGGTGGCGCTGGTGTCGTGAGCTGTGGCGGTCTCCTTCAACGGGAACACGGCGTGCAGCGGGACGGTGAGGCGTCCGCGGTCGGCGAGATCGGCCGCCAGGGGCAGTCCTGCCCAGCCCGGCGACTCTCCTGCTGGGGAGCGGGCGAACCGCACTCCGTGTCGGTCGGCGTCGAAGTCCGCGATGGTCACCACGCGGTGCGGGCCGCCGGCGATGGCCACCAGTTCGCCGAGAGAGCCCTTACCGGCCGCGTCCAGAACCACGTCGACCCCGTGCGGAGCCAGTGGGGCGAGGCGATCGGCCAGCCCCGCCCCGTAGGTGACGGGAATGACGCCGAGCCGGTCGAGGAAGCCGTGGTTGCCTTCGCTCGCGGTGCCGATCACATCGAGGCCGCGCGCCTGGGCGAGTTGCGCGGTGAGGGTGCCGACGCCTCCGGCGGCACCCTCGATCAGCAAGGTCATGCCCTCGGCGGCTTCCAGGGCCTCCAGTACACGCATGGCTGTGTCGATGTTGCCCGCGGCGCCACCTGCTTCCTCGAAGGACCACGACCGAGGCTTGGGCGCCCATGCCTCAAGGACGGCGTACTGGGCCACGGCGCCTCCCCGATCCACGACGGGGACGAGGCCGAAGACCTTGTCTCCCACGGCGGTGCCGGTCACCCCCTCTCCCACCTCGTCGACTGTTCCGGCGGCATCCATGCCGGGGATGTGGGGGAAGTCCAGGGTGGCGATGTCCCGCAGCATCCCTGAACGCAGGTACCAGTCAACCGGGGTGACGCCGGTGGCGCGCACCGCGATGCGGACCTGACCGGGCCCGGCGTGCGGCTCTTCGGCCTCCTCCATGCAGAGGACTTCGGAACCGCCGTAGCAGTGGTATTGCACAGCAAACACGGACAACCTCCGTACGCGTGGTAAGTCGTTCAGCAGGAGAGCTCGCCGTCGCTCGCCTCCGCGGGACCGTCAGATTCCCGCGTGGTCCCGGTCGGTGAAGAAATTGATCACGTCCTGGGGCGTGGGGTGGTGGGCGACTTCGGCGGCGGCCGCGGCGCTGCGGGGGAACAGCGCTTGTTCGTATGAGGTGAGGGCGGTCTCGATGTCGTTGAGGTGTGCGGCGAGGGCCTTTCCGAGTTCGGCGCCGTCCTGCATGGCCAGGTTGGCGCCTGCACCGTTGGGGGTGGAGAGGTGGGCGGCGTCGCCGAGCAGGGTCACGCCCGGCACCCGGTCCCAGCGGTGCCCGACCGGCAGGGCGTGGAGGGGGCGCAGGACCGGCGCGGTCGGGCCGGCGGTGATCAGGGCGGTGAGTTCCGGTGCCCAGCCGTCGTACTCCTCCGTGATCCGCTCGGCGGCTGCGGCGGCATCGGTGAAATCGATGGTGGCGAACCAGTCCTGCGGCTTGGCCAGTGTGATGTAGGTGCGGAGGACCCCGCTCTTCTCCCGGTGAGCCACCAGCCACTTCCCGTTCCCGTCCGGGTCGAGCGCGACGAGTGTCCCGCCGCCGACCGCTTTCGCGGCGGCCGGGTGCCGGGGGTCGGCGGCGTGCAGGCAGGTCTCGACGAAGGACCGGCCGACGTATGCGGGTATGGCGTCGGAGAGCAGCGGTCGGACTCGTGACCATGCGCCGTCCGCGCCGACCAGCAGGTTCGTGACGACGGCGGCGCCGCCAGGACGAGGCCGCCGAGTCCGGCGCCGATGATCGTGACAGGAGTGTGCATGGGGGCTCCTTGCGTGTCGCACACCTGCCGGTCGGGCCCGGCGGGATCGCGGGAAGGAAGGCAGCTCGCCGGGCCGTGCGACCGGGCAGGGAACGGCTCAGACGACGATGACCCGACGCCCGCGCGTGTGACCGGCCCGGCTGTCGATGTGTGCCGCCGGGGCCTCGGCGAGCGGGTACGCCTTCTCGACCGGTATGTGGAGCTTTCCCCGCGTGATGAGGCGGACGGCCTCGGCGAGGGCTTGCGGAACGTTCCCGGTCACGCCGGAGTACCGGGCACCGAGCTCCGGCGCACCCAGGTCGGCGATGGAGACCACCCGCCGCGGATCCCCGGTCAGCTCGACGAGCTCGCGGATCACGCCTGACCCGGCCAGATCGAGCGCCGCGTCGACCTCTCCGAGCCGCCGCACCCGCTCGACCCAGCCCTCGCCGTACGTCGTGGCGAGGGCGCCCAGGCTCCGCAGATACTCCTGGTTCGCGGCTCCGGCCGTGCCGATCACCGTGATGCCGCGCTCGCGGGTGATCTGGAGGACCGCTAATCCCACTCCCCCGGACGCGCCGCTGACCAGCAGCGTCTGCCCGGACCGCACACCGGCCTGACCGATGATGCGCAGCGCGGTCTCCACGACGGAGGGGTACCCGGCCGCCTCTTCGAAGGTCAGGCTCTCGGGCATACGGGCCCAGGCCGCGAGGACGGCGAACTCGGCATACGTACTTGAGCCCCGCCCGAACACGCGGTCACCGACCTCGACCCCTTCGACGTGCTCGCCGACCTGGTCCACCACCCCGGCAGCGTCCTGCCCGACTCCGGCAGGCAACTCGACCGGGCGGACCTTCTGTAACTGGCCTTCACGGATCCGCCAGTCGACCGGATTCACGCCCGCCGCCCGCACGGCGACGCGTATCTGGCCGGGGCCCGCATGGGGCTCCTCGGCGTCTTCGAGGCGGAGGACGTCGGGACCGCCGAACTCGGCGAAGCTCACTCTCTTCATGCGGCAGACCGTAACACTAACGGTTACGGTTTAGGAGCTGTTATTCCTTTGTATTTGGTAGTGTCAGCGGCATGACCGTGCCGACGGCCGGGCGCCGTGAACGCAAAAAGGCCGCCACCCGCCAGAAGATCGCCGACACCGCCCTGCGGCTCTTCCTTGAGCGCGGGTACGACGCGGTGGGCATCCGTGACGTGGCCGCCGAGGCCGACGTGGCCGTCACCACGCTCTTCTCCCACTTCGCCTCGAAAGAGGCCCTGGTGTTCGAGCAGGACGAGAACTTCAAACAGCGCCTCACGCGGGCAGTCACCGGCCGGGGGCCGCACGAGCCACTCATCCCCGCGCTGCGCCGCGAGATCCAGGCCATGGTCCGGCACTGCACGGGGGACGGCGCCGCACCGATCTACCGCATGATCGACGCGTCACGTGCCCTGCGGGAGTACGAGGAGTCGATGCGGCTGCGCCACGCGGAGTCGCTGGCCACGGCCCTGGTCGCCGATCCCGGCCTGTCACAGAGCGAAACGGCCTGCCGGACGATCGCGAGGTTCGTGATCGACGTCTATGCGCTGGCCCGTGAGGCGGCCGACCCGGACGCCGCGCTGGACGAGATCTTTCCGATGGTCGAGGCGGCCTGGGAAGTCGCCCGACCTTCTGGGTGAGGCTGCCGGCGAGCCGTGATTCCGGAGCCGGACGGGGCCACGACAGGAGCCCGGTCGAGGCCCCGCCCGCCGGTGCGCCGGCGGGCGGCGGAAGCCCCTAGCCGGCCACCGCGTCCGCGCCCGCCTGTGCGAACTTCTCGTCCAGTGCCCCGGACGGAGCGCCCGCGACGCCGATGCCGGCGATCGGTCCCTTCCCGGCGGTCACGGGGACACCGCCCGCCAGGAACAGAGTGCCGGGGATGTCCTTCAGGTTCGGGGTCTGCTGGAGACGCTCGACCAGCTGGGAGGTGGGGGCGTTCCAGGCTGCCGAGGTGAACGCCTTGCGCTCGGCGGACTCGTAGGACTGCGGGCCGGCGCCGTCGCCGCGCAGGGTGACGATCGTGTTGCCGTTGCGGTCGACGACGGCGACCGTGACCCGCTGGTCCTCCTTTTCGGCGGCGTGCAGCGCGGCCTGCGCGGCCTTGGTGGCGGCGTCGATCGTCAGATGGGTGGAGGTGGTGGTGGCCTGGTCCGTGACGGCGGCGGCAGCGGCGGACGTCGTGGCGGGGGCGGAGGCGTTCGCGGACACCGCACCGAAGCCCGAAAGGGCGACGGCGGCGAGCACGGCACCGCCGGTGGCGACGCGGGCGCGGCGGGAGAACTTCTTGTGCGCGGGGTTCATGGCCTTCATGGGTCCGTCGGCTCCTCTGGTGGGCGGGCGGCCCGGTTGCCGCCCCTGCTTCGTCCACTCCACCCTCGGCCCGGAACCGGGCCCGTACCGTCGGAGTTCCGGCTGCCCCGGCGCTGCGGAACGGATGACACCGGGGTCGTCCGATCGGTTGACCGGCCCGGCCCCGCGCACAGTGACAATGGAGGTGTTTGCCCAGTTCGGCGCCGCTCGGCGGGTCGCCGGGGCACAGTGAAGCAAGCGTGAGGGGAGGCGGGTTCCGGATGCGGCACCGGCCGTACGAACCGAGCGCCGTGGACACCCGGTGGCTCGGCGCCGTGATGCACGCGGCGTTCTTCCTGCTGCTCGGTGGAGCGCTCGCCCGATTCCTGCTGCGCCATCCCGGCGAGCCGCGCACCCCGTGGATCATCGCGCTGTGCGTCGTACTCGCCGTCCTGCATCTGCTGGGGCCCGGGTTGGGCGAGGCGGGTCCGCGCCCCACCAGGCGGCGCTCGGCCTGGCTGGCGCTGGTCGTCGCGGTGTGGATGGTGCTGGTCGTGCTCGCGCCCAGCTTCGCCTGGTGCGCGGTGCCCCTCTTCTACACCGGCCTGCGCACGCTGCCGCCGCGCGCGGCCCTGGTTCTCGTGGCGGTCCTGACCGCGCTCGTCGTCGCCGCGCAACTACAGCTCGCCGGGCGCTTCGACCCGAACCTGGTGCTCGCGCCGCCCGCCGTCGCCGCCCTGGCCACCGCCGTCTTCCTCCAGATGGAACGGCACACCGCCCGCCAGCGCGTCCTGATCGACGATCTGATCCGCACCCGCCGCGAACTCGCCGCCTCCGAACGCCGCGAGGGCACCCTCGCCGAACGCCATCGGCTCTCCATGGAGATCCACGACACGCTCGCCCAGGGCTTGTCCAGCCAGCGGATGCTGCTCCAGGCGGCGGACCGGGTGTGGGACACGGAACCGGACAAGGCCCGGGTCCATGTACGCACCGCCGCGTCCGTCGCCGAGCACAACCTCGCCGAGGCCCGGCGCTTCGTGCACGACCTGGCCCCCACCGACCTCGCCCGCGGCGGCGGCCTCGACGAGGCGCTGCGCGCCCTGGCCGCGCGGGAGTCCGGGGAGGACCTCACCGTACGCGTCCATGTCGACGACGACGGCCGGCTCCCCCGGCTGCCCGACCGCGTCCAGTCCGCCCTGCTGCGCATCGCGCAGGGCGCCCTGGCCAACGTCCGCGAGCACGCCGCCGCCGACAGTGCCACCCTCACCCTCACCCTCCTCGACGACGAGGTCGTCCTGGACGTCTCCGACGACGGCCATGGCTTCGATCCCGCCGCGCTGCCCGACGTCCCCGACAGCGGACGCGGGCACGGGCTGCCCGCCATACGAGCCCGGCTGCGCGCGCTCGGTGGCACCCTGACCGTCGAGTCCACACCCGGCGAGGGCACCGTCCTGTCCGCCGCCGTCCCCCTGGAGGCGCCCCGATGACCCCCGACCGCGCTCCCGTGCGCATCCTGGTCTGCGACGACCACGCCGTCGTACGGGCCGGGCTGCTCGCTCTGCTCGACAGCGCCCCGGACATCGAGGTCGTCGGTGAGGCCGGGACCGGCGAGGAGGCGCTCGCGCTGGCCGCGAAACTCGCCCCGGACGTGGTGCTGATGGATCTGCAACTGGGCGAGGGCATCGACGGTGTGGAGACCACCCGCCGCCTCACCTCCGCCCCCGGAGCCGCCCTCCACGTCCTGGTCCTCACCACCTACGACACCGACGCCGACATCACCCGTGCCATCGAGGCGGGCGCCACCGGCTACCTGCTCAAGGCCGAGCGCCCCGATGAGCTCTTCGCCGCGATCCACGCCGCCGCCGAGGGACGTACCGCCCTGTCCGCGCCGGTCGCCGGCCGCGTCATGGCCAACCTGCGCCGGCCCCGGCCCACCCTCACCGACCGCGAACGCGACATCCTGGCCCAACTCGCCCGCGGCATCGGCAACCGCGACATCGCCCGCGCCCTCTACATCAGCGAGGCCACGGTCAAGACCCACCTGCGCCGCATCTACGACAAGCTCGGTGTGGACACCCGCGCGGGCGCCGTGGCGGTCGCGAAGGAGCGGCGGCTGGTGCGGTGAGGGCGGCGCCGCGTCACAGGCGGCAGCCCTTGCACAGGACTTCGTCATCGGCGAAGCGGGGCAGCCAGGCATCATGTTCGGCCCACTCGGTGAGCTCGATCTTGACCTGGTGCTGGTGCCCGGCATGCCAGATGACCTCGCCGGACACCCGCTCGCCCACGAGCGGGAGGGTCCCGCACCTGGGCATACGGACGACCTCGGCCAGGCCGATCGCGTCGGGGTGGCCGTCGATGCGGAGGAAGACGCCGAAGGGCCGGCGGCCGGTGACCTCACCTGTGACGGGAATTCCGACCGGCAGAGCGGCGACCGTACGGTCCCATGCCGCCCGCACCCGGTCGGCGGCCCCGGGGCCGTGGTCGGGCCAGGAGTACTCGGTCATGGGCTGATGGTGGCAGGGACAGCCGGTAACCGACTACACGGGCCTCCCCGCGGAGCCGCCGACCAGGAAGCCTGCTGCCTGGGTGCCACACACCCAGGCAGCGCACCGCTCGCCTCCCTAACCTGGGGGCATGTCCGACAACACGCTGGGAGACTTCCTGCGCGCCCGGCGCGCCGGCCTGCGGCCCGAGGACGTCGGTATGGCGAGCTACGGCGTCCGCAGAGTCGCCGGGCTGCGCCGTGAGGAGGTCGCGGTGCTGGCCGGAGTGAACGTCGACTACTACACCCGCCTCGAACAGGGCCGTGAACGCCACCCCTCGCCGCAGGTCCTTGACGCCCTCAGCCGTGCCCTCCACCTCGACACCGATGCCCGGGCCCACCTCCACCGGCTGGCCGGTATCGCCCCGAACGACCGTCCGGCGCGGCAGCGGAACGTGGTCGGCCCGGCGCTGCGCCAGCTCATGGACGGCTATCCGCACACTCCGGCCTTCGTCGTCAACGGCGCCCTGGACATCCTGGCGGCCAACGCCCTGGCCGACGCCCTGTACTCACCCTTCGACCCCGCGGACAACCTCGCCCGGATGACCTTTCTCGACCCGGCCGCCGGGGACTTCTACACCCGCTGGGACCGGACCGCGCAGGCGACCGTGGCCAACCTCCGGCAGGCGGCCGGTTTCGCTCCGGACGATCCCCGGCTGAACGCGCTCGTCGCCACCCTGACCGAGCAGAGCGCCGCCTTCGCGGATCTGTGGCAGGCCCATTCCGTGCGCGGCAAGACCCGGGACGCCAAGCTGTTCAACCACCCCGATGTCGGGCCGCTCACCCTCACCTACCAAGCCTTCGATGTCTGCGACGCACCCGGCCAGCAACTCGTCATCTACCACGCCGAACCCGGCAGCCCCAGCGCCGAGGCGCTGTCCCTGCTCGGCGCCCTCGACGCCACCCGGCGGCAGGCCGGGTCCCGGTGACCGTCGTCAGGGCGCGACCGTCAGGACGATCTTGCCGGTGGTGCGGCCGGTCTCGCCCAGGGCGTGGGCCTTCGCGACCTCCTCGAGCGGCAGGACCGTGTCGATGGTGACCTTCAGTTCTCCGGAGTCCACCAGGCCGGCGACGGCTTGCAGGCCGGACCGGTCGGGCTCGACGAGGACAAACACGGCGCGTACCCCTGCCTCGCGCGCCCGCTCGGCGGGGAAGGCGTCGTCCAGCGGCAGGATCGAGACCAGCGAGCCGCCGGGACGCAGGGTGCGCAGTGAACGGGCGCCGTAGTCGCCGCCGATGGTGTCGAGCACGACGTCGACGTCGCGTACGGCGGTCTCGAAGTCCTGTTCCGTGTAGTCGATGAGCTCATCGGCGCCCAGACCGCGCAGGAAGTCGTGCTTGGCACGCCGGGCGGTGCCGATCACATACGCGCCGCGGGACTTGGCGATCTGCACCGCGAGATGACCGACGCCGCCCGCCGCCGCGTGGATCAGCACCCGTGCGCCGGGCTGCACGTGCGCGGTGTCGACCAGGGCCTGCCAGGCGGTCAGTGCCGCCAGCGGGAGGGCGGCGCCCCGGACGTGGTCCAGGCCCTCGGGGAGGTGGGCGAACTGGCGCGCCGGGGCGGTGACGTACTCGGCGTAGGCCCCGGCGGGGTGCGGGAAGTGCGGCATGCCGAAGACCTGGTCGCCCGGCTCGAAGAGGGTCACCCCGCGGCCGACGGCCTCGACCACACCGGAGACATCGAAGCCCAGGATGAACGGCGGCTCGCTGCCGTTGAGGAACCGGCCGTCGTTCCGCGTCTTCCAGTCGGCCGGGTTGACGCCCGCGGCGTGCACCCGGACCAGGATCTCGGTGGGGCCGGGCGCCGGCCGGGCGGTCGTGATCACCTTGAGGACCTCAGGGCCTCCGGCGGTGTCCTGGCTGACGGCCCGCATCTGCGGGGTCGCGGTCTCGGACATGGTCTCTCCTTCGTCTGTGCCCATGGCGGGGGATCGGGTGCACGCGCCGCCTTGCAGCCGCGTTTCCCGAGGTCCCGTCAGCTTTCCGCGGTGGCCGCGAGACCGGCGGTGTCCAAATGGCCAACGTTTGAAAGAATCGGGTCATGCATCGCGTCGGAGTGCTCGCCCTGAATGGTGTCGTCCCCTTCGAGCTGGGGATTCCCGCGCGGATCTTCGGCGCCGCACGGGACGCCGCGGGCGAGCCGTTCTACTCCGTCGTCACCTGTAGCCCGGACGGGCGCCCGGTGCGCACCGATGCCGACTACGACATCACGGTCACCGCGGACGCCTCCGCCCTCGCGCACGTCGACACTCTCGTCATCCCGCCGGCCCACTCGCCGGGCACGCTCCGGGAGGACGGCCAACTGTCCGATGACGTGCGGGCGGCGCTGGAGCATGTCCGGCCCGGCACCCGGATGGTGGCCATCTGCACCGGTGCCTTCGTGCTGGCCGCGGCCGGGCTGCTCGATCACCGCCCGGCCACCACGCACTGGTGCGAGGCCAGCCAGCTGCAACGCCTCTTCACGACTGTCCGGGTCGACCCCAATGTGCTGTTCGTCGACGACGGCGATGTCCTCACCTCGGCCGGTGCGGCCGCGGGGGTGGATCTGTGTGTGCACATCGTGCGCCGGGACCACGGCAGCGCCGTCGCCAATGAGGTGGCCCGGTTGTGTGTGGTGCCGCCGTGGCGGGACGGCGGACAGGCCCAGTTCATCCGGCAGCCCGTGCCGGAGCCCTCGGCGGGCGGTACCGCCGCCACCCGCGCCTGGGCCCTGGAGCGTCTCGGCGAGCCGCTCACCCTGACCGACCTCGCCGGGCACGCCCGGGTCAGCGTGCGCACCCTCACCCGGCGGTTCCGCGACGAGGTCGGTATGAGCCCTGGTCAGTGGCTCGCCGGCCAGCGCATCGAGCGCGCCCGGCATCTGCTGGAGACCACGGACTGGTCGATCGACCTCGTCGCCCATCACGCGGGCTTCGGCACCGGGACCTCGCTGCGCCAGCATCTGCACAGCGCGGTGGGGGTGGCGCCGCTGGCCTACCGGCGGACGTTCCGGAGCGCCACGGCGCTGACCGCCTGAGGCGGCGCCGCACCAGGGCCCCTGTGACGGCGCGGGCTGCCCGCCGGCGTTGACCTTCAGGCTGGTGGAAGCCCCACAATCGCGTCCATGGACGACACCGAACAGCTGTTGACCATCGGCGTCTTCGCGCGCCGGGTGGGCCTCGCGCCGAGCGCCCTGCGGTTCTACGACGACTGCGGGCTGCTGCGGCCGGCGCGGGTGGATGCCGTGACGGGGTACCGGCGCTACGCGGCGGGGCAGGCGGCGCGGGCGGTGAAGCTGCGGCAACTGCGGGCGGCGGGGCTGCCGCTGGTGGATGCCGCGGTGGTGCTGGACGGTCCCGAGGACGCGGCGCATGGCGTACTGCGGGCCCACTTGGCGCAGACACGGCGGACGGCGGACGAGGCGCGGGCGGTGGTGGAGGGGCTCCTGCGGTCGTCCGGCGTCGCGGACGACCGCGGGAGCTGGGCGCGGGCGCGGGTGGGCGGCGCCGAACTCGCCAGTGCGGTACGGCAGGTGGTGCCCGCCGCCGCGACCGGGGCGGCCCGGGAGGAGCTTCCGGTCCTGGGCGGTGTGCTGCTGGAACTCGTCGACGGCGAGGTGCGCTGGGTGGCGACCGACCGCTATCGGCTGGCGGTGCGGGTGCTGCGGCCGGACGGGTTCGAGGGCGGTCCGCGGCGGGTGCTGATCGGTGCCGACACGGCGCGGAGCCTGGCGGAGTGGGCCGTACGGCAGGTGACGGTCGAGATCGAGTGCGCGGAAGACGCGGCGGGGGTCCGGCTGCGGAGCGCGGCGGACTGCCGGGAGCTGCCGGAGGGCGCCGGGCAGGGGTGGAGCGGCGGTGGGGATGCCGACGGGTTTCCGGACTACCGGCTGATACCGGCGGACCTGGCGGCGGGGCGGCATCGGGTGATCGTCGACCGGGTGGGGCTGCGGGACGCGATGAACGGGCGCACGGGGCCGGTGTCGTTGTCGGTCGGTGGCCCGGAGCAGGGGCAGGGGGACGTGGCGGACGCGGGCGGCTCGGCGGTCCCGGACACGGAGGCGAGTGGCCGCGCGGCCGGGACGGTGCTGGAGGTGACGGGCGGGGGCCGGGAGCCCGTCCGGATGCGGGTGGTGCGCACCGGGCCTGAGCTGCGGATCGCCTTCGATCCGGCCGTACTGGTGCCGGCGCTGGAGGCCGGGGTCGGGCCGGACGCGTTGCTGGAGATCGCCGCGCCGGACCGGCCCGTTCTAATCCGGTCCGCCGACCAGGGGAGTTTTACGACGTTGGTGATGCCGGTGCGCGAGGGCGCCGGAGCGGCGGTCGACGCTGCCGAGCGCACCGATGGCTGAGGTCATTGACCGAAGACCGGTCAACGGGGATGGATGAGGGGAGCGGACCGGTGGATCCGGAACTGCCTGTGGTGCGACTGTGCGTGGCGGGGATGCAGGCCGAGGCGGAGGGGCGGGCCGATGCGGCGCGCGCCCTCTTCCAGCAGGCATGGGACAGCACCACCGACGACTACGAGGCATGCATCGCCGCGCACTATCTCGCCCGGCACCAGAACTCGCCCGAAGAGACGCTCCGTTGGAACCAGGAGTGCCTGGACCGCGCCGACCGGGTGGCGGACGAGCGGGTGGCCGGGTTCTATGCGTCGCTGTACCTGAACATGGGGCACGCCTACCGGCAACTCGGCCGGACTGCCCTGGCGTACACCTACTTCCAGCGCGCCGCGGAGCGGGTGGCGCAGGCTCCCGACGGTGAGTACGGCGACTGGAACCGCTTCGCGATCGCGGCGGGCCTGCGGGAGACGGTCGGTGCGCGCGACGACGCAGCGGCGGACGAAGCCGGTGCGCAGGGGGCGCCTCGGGGCCTCGACGACGCGGTCGACGGGCAGGTGCGGGAGTTGGTGTCACGGTGGTGCGCGCGGGGCGATCTCATGGCGCTGGGCCTGGCGCTCCCTGCCTACCTCGGATACCTCGGCACGGCCGAGGACCGCGTGCGGTTGCGGTCCGCGCTGCACATGGTGCACGCGGCCCGCCGGCTGCCGGCCGACGAGCAGATGGAACTGGGTGCGGTGATCGGGTCGGCAGCGCTCCGGTGATGCGGCGAGGATGGGGCCCGGCCGAGCCGGAACCGCTGTTGAGGAGCGCCATGACCATCGCAGAGTCCACGGACTTTCCCCCTTCCGAGGCCGTGGGCCGGGAGCCGGGCATGGCCGGTGCACCCGACGCGTGCACGGAGCTGCTGCCGCAGACCCGGCGGGCTTTGCTGCACCGGCTGGCGGTCGGGCAGGCCGAGGGGCGCGCACCGTCGATGACGGGCGCGGTCGTCCGCGGCGGACGAGCGGTGTGGACCGGGGCCCGGGGCTCGGTGGCGGGGGAGGCACCGCACGGCGATGTGCAGTACCGGATCGGTTCGCTCACCAAGACCTTCGTCGCCGTGCTGGTGCTGAGGCTGCGGGACGAGGGGCTGCTGCGGCTGTCCGACCCGGTCGGCAGGCATCTGGCGGACACTCCGGTGCCGGACGCGACGATCGCGCAACTGCTCTCCCACAGCGCGGGGTTGGCGGCCGAACCGCGGGGGCCTTGGTGGGAGCGGACCTCGGGCGAGCTGCGGCCCGAGCCGGCCGACCTCTTCGACGAGCGCCCGCAGCGGCATCCGGCCGGCCGGCGGCACCATTACTCCAACGTCGGCTATGCACTGCTCGGTGCGCTGGTCGAACGGCTGCGGGGCGGTGTGCCGTGGGACGAGGTGCTGCGGCGCGAGGTGTTGGCACCGCTGGGCATGAGCCGTACGACGCTGTGTCCGGAGCGGCCGTACGCGACGGGCTGGGCGGTGCACCCGTGGGCCGATGCGCTGCTGCCGGAACCGGCCGCGGACACCGGCTTGATGGGCCCGGCGGGGCAGCTGTGGTCGACGCTTGAGGACCTCTGCCGCTGGGCGGCATTCCTGCTGCGGGGCGACGGACGGGCGCTCGGCGCGGCGAGTCTGGCGGAGCTGCGGACCCCGGCCGTGCCGCCGGAGAGCGGTGCGTGGGATGCGGGGTACGGGCTGGGAGTACAGCTCCTGCGGCGGGAGGGGCGGCTGCTGGTCGGGCACCACGGCTCGATGCCCGGGTTCCTGGCGGCGCTGTGGGCAGATGTCGAGGAGGATGTGGCCGCGGTCGTCCTCACCAACTGCACCTCGGGCCCGGCGGCCGGGGCCGTCGCCACCGATCTCACCGGGATCGTCATCGCGCACGAGCCCCGGATCCCCGAGCCCTGGCGCCCGCTGCCCGGCCCGCTGGATCCGGAGCTGCTGGCGCTGACCGGACCCTGGTACTGGGGCGCGAACCCCCATGCCCTGCGGCTGCGGGCCGAGCGCGGGCTGGAGCTCACCCCGCTGTCCGGGGCGGGGCGCGCCTCGCGGTTCCGGGCCGAGAAGGACGGCACCTGGACCGGGCTGGACGGCTATTACGCGGGCGAGACCCTGCGGGTGGGGCGGGACCGGGAGGGTGCGGTGAGCCATCTGGACCTCGGCACCTTCGTGTTCACGCGCGAGCCGTACGAGCCGTCGGCGCCGGTGCCCGGCGGGGTGGATCCGGACGGCTGGCGGGTCTGAGGCCCGTACGGTGGCGGCCCGGCGCCCGGACGTACAGTCGAATCCGATGTCAGGAGCCGCACCGAGTCGGCTCGCTACCGCTGGAAGGCCCCTGTGACTGCTGTGTCTGACCCGAGCGCGAACCCCGCCACCCCGGACCTGCTCGACCTGCCTGCGCTGACCGCGGCTCACTTCGCGCGGATCGAGGACAAGGTCGCGGCCCTGATGCGCACCCGCTGCGATGTCGTGGCGATGCAGGGCGAGGCACTGCTGCCGCTGGAGGCCTGCATCCGCTCGGCCGTGCGGCCCGGCAGCACCGCGCTCAACATCATCACCGGTCCGTACGGCGAGACCTTCGGCGGCTGGCTGCGGTCCTGTGGCGCCGAGGTGGTCACCGTCACCGCGCCGTTCACGGGTGCGGTCACCCCGCAGCAGGTGGCGGAGGCGTTGCGGGAGCGCCCCGAGATCGACTTTGTGAGCCTGGTGCACGCGGAGGCGGCCACCGGCAACACCAACCCCGTGGCCGAGATCGGCGCGGTGGTGCGGGAGCACGGCGCGCTGCTGATGCTGGACGCGGTCGCCTCGGTGGGTGCCGAGCCGCTGCTCACCGATGAGTGGGGCGTGGACCTCTGTGTGATCGGCGGGCAGAAGGCGATGGCCGGGCCCGCCGGGGTGTCGGTGGCGTCGGTCAGCGCCCGCGCCTGGGAGCGGATCGCCGCCAACGAGCAGGCTCCGCGGCGCTCGTACCTCTCGCTGCTGGACTGGAAGGAACGCTGGATCGACGGCGGACGTACCGCACTTCCGCACGCTCCGGCACAGCTGGAGATGCTCGCGCTGGAGCAGGCCGCGGACCGTCTGGAGGCCGAGGGCCTGGAGGCGGTACTCACCCGGCACCGGGCGGCGGCCGCGGCGACCCGGGCCGGTGTGCGGGCGCTGGGCGGGCTCACTCCGTATGTCGTGCGCGACGAGGACGCGGCGCCGGCCGCCACGACGCTCCGCGCACCCGAGGGAGTGGATGCCCGGGAGATCGTGAACGCCGCGGTCGCGGTGGACGCGGCGGTGCCGGTGCAGGCCGCGGCGGGCGCCCTGGCCGAGGAGATGATCCGGGTGAACCACTATGGCCGCGCCGCCGACCGGGCGGTGGTCACGGCATCGCTGGTGGCGCTGGCGGGTGGGCTGCGCGCCCTGGGCGTGTCCGTGGACGCCGAGGGCGCGGCCCAGGCGGCGGGCAAGGCGTGGGACGCGGTGGTCGCCGGCTGAGCCGAGTGGGCGCCTGGCTCTAGGCGCGTTGTCGATGTGGGGTCATGTTTCACGTGAAACACGACCCCACGCGTATGTCGGGACGCGGCGCCGTTTCACGTGAAACACCTTGTGCGCAGGGGCTGTTGGGGGGCGAAGCGGGCGAGCTGTCGTACGCCGGGCCGCGACCGCGGAGGGGGCCATGGTGACGGCATGGCGGTCGGCGGCGCTCTCGTCCCCGTCAGGAGCCTTCCGGTGGCGCGCCCCGGGCTCCGGGGTCAGGCTGGACGCTGAAGACGGCGGCCCGACGGCCCGGCGGCGGTTGCGCGGCGCCGCCTCCGCGCCCATCGCGCCGTCGGTCGCGGGCTTCGGTGTGACGGAGTCGGTCGGGCGCGCGCCGACTGTCTGCCGGTCGCTGATTCCGGCCGCCGCCGCGACGGTGCAACGCGCTTAACGATCTTGCTCAGGGCTTCCCCTAGAATCGGAATGAGCGACCCGCTTAAAAAACGTGGCGCGCGTGACTCGGTATCAGTCGTTCCCAGGAGGCCCGGCAGTGACGGACGGTGGTGTGACGCCCGCCCGTGCGGATGCGCGGCGCAACCGGGCGCTGGTGCTCCAGGCGGCCCGATTCGCCTTCGAGGAACAGGGGTTGGGGGTTCCGCTCGGGGAGATCGCACGCCGTGCGGGGGTCGGCGCCGGGACCGTCTATCGCCATTTCCCGTCCAAGGAAGCCCTGTTCAGGGCGACGATCGTGGACCGGATCGAGCTGTTCACCGATACCGCAAGGGACTTGGCCGAGGTCATGGATCCCGGTCCGGTCTTCTTTCGCTTTCTGTCCTCGGTGGTACGGCTCGCATCACGGAACAAGGCGCTGTGTGACGCGCTGGAGGAGGCCGGCGCGGGCCGCTTCGAGCCGTCGCCGGGGGTCGGGCAGAACTTCGACGATGCGCTGGAAGTCCTGCTCAGAAGGGCCCAAGAGGCGGGCGACGTGCGGCCGGACGTCGGGATAACGGAGCTCAGGGCGCTGCTGGTCGGCTGTCTTTCGATGGAGCGGGCCGTGCCGGGAGCCGGTTCCGGGGACGCGGCTCCGGGCCGGATGACCGTGCTGATGTGTGATGCCCTGCGGACGGAACGCGCCGTAACGGAACTCGAAGCCGAGCCGGTGAAACGTAACGAATCGCGGTGTGAGGTGTGCGGGGCGGCGATCGCGGCGGCGCGCACGGGCCGACCCGCGCGCTACTGCGGTGGTGCCTGTCGCCAGAAGGCACACCGAGCGCGGGAGCGTACGCGCCAGACATGACCGGGACGGCCGGGTGCCGGCGACCCGTTCCTCAGAGCGGGAGCTTGAAGCCCAGGTGTGAGGCCTCGAACCCGAGGCGCTCATAGAAGCGGTGCGCGTCGATCCGGGTCGCGTCCGAGGTCAGCTGCACCATCTGGCAGCCGAGCGTGCGGGATTCGGCCACCGCCCATTCGATGAGCTGGGTGCCGAGGCCCCCGCCGCGCTCGTCGCGGTGGATCCGGACGCCCTCGATGATCGAGCGGGTGGCGCCGCGCCGGGACAGGCCGGGAATGACGGTGAGCTGGAGCGTGCCGACCGGCTGCCCCGCACGGACCGCGACGACCAGGTGCTGCTGCGGGTCGGCGACCAGCGTTGCGAACGCGGCACGGTACGGAGTCAGGTCGTCCGGTGACTCACGGGCGGCGCCCAGGGGGTCGTCGGCGAGCATCGCGACGATGGCGGGGAGATCGGATTCGGTCGCGCGGCGTATCTCGATATCGCTCATGGGCGCGACCTTATGCCGTGCGATCACCGGCGCCGGCAGGGAGGCGGCCCGGCCGCCCGTACCGCCGCAGACCGTCCCTCATCCGCCCCTCATCCGCCCCTCGACGTCACTCCGGCGGCGCGAGCGTTTCGACGGCGGTGACCAGGGGTGCCAGCTCGGGGCGCCGGGCGGCGTCCTTGAGGGCTTCGCGCAGTGCGCCGTTGTGGGTGGGCCGGGCCTCCACCAGGAGCGCGAGGCCGTCGGGCGTCACGTTGGTGTAGATGCCGCGCCGGTCGTCGGGGCACAGATAGCGCGAGAGCAGTCCGCGCTCCTCGAGCCGGGTGACCAGGCGGGTCGTGGCGCTCTGGCTGAGCACGACGGAGTCCGCGACCTGGTGCATCCGCAGATGACCGCCCGGCCCGTCGTGCTGCTCGCTGAGCACATTGAGGACCGAGAACTCCCGGACGCTGAGGTCGTGCGCGGCCTGAAGTGCGCGCTCGATGTGTGACTCGATGCGGCCGTGCAGTGCGGACAAGGCGCACCAGCCCTGCGCCGGCCCGGGGGGCTCCGCCGGGGGGCAGCCGGGCGCGGCCGCTGCCGGCTGCGGGACCGCCGTCTCCTGCGTCTCCCGCTTTTCCCGTGTCCGCTGCGTCATCGAAGACCTCCTCATGGGGCGCACGACCAGGATAGGTCACTTCCGAAATATACGGCGCTTGCAATTAGCCCGCGTCTGCAATTATTGTGGACGCCCGTAAGGGACGGACGCAATGATCTGAAGGGATCCGTCATGCCACTCGCACTCCTGGCTCTCGCCATCGGTGCCTTCGGGATCGGAACGACCGAGTTCGCGGTCATGGGTCTGCTGCCCGGCATGGCGGCCGGCTTCGGGGTCTCCATCCCCCTCGCCGGATACGCGACCACCCTCTATGCCCTCGGTGTGGTCATAGGGGCGCCGCTGATGACCGCTCTCGGCACGCGCTTCACCCGCAAGCAGATGCTGATGCTGCTGATGGGCCTGTTCATCGTGGGCAATCTGCTCACGGGCATCGCGCCCAACTTCGGGATCATGCTGGTCGGGCGGATCGTGGCCGCGTTCACACATGGCGCGTTCTTCGGCATCGGCGCGCTGGTGGCCGCCGATCTCGTCGCGCCCGAGAAGCGGGCCACCGCCCTCTCGCTGATGTTCAGCGGTCTGACCGTCGCCAACGTCGTGGGCGTACCGGCCGGCACCATGCTCAGCCAGCACTTCGACTGGCGCACCACCTTCTACGCCATCACCGCGCTCGGCGTGATCGGCCTGCTGGGGATCGTCAAGCTGGTCCCCGCACAGCGGGCGAAGGCGGCCTCTCCCATAGGCAGCGAACTTGCGGTGTTCCGCAACCCGCAGGTCGGCCTCGCGATGCTGATGACGATCCTGGGCTTCGGCGGCGTCTTCGCGGCCGTCACCTACCTCGCCTCGATGATGACCGAGGTCACCGGCTTCGCACCGTCCTCCGTGATCTGGCTGACGGCCCTCTTCGGCCTCGGCATGGTCGGCGGAAACCTGGTCTCCGGCCGCTTCACCGACCGCGCCATGATGCCGATGCTCTTTGTGTCGCTGACCGGCCTGGCGCTCTCGCTGGCCGCGTTCACCTTCACCGCGCACGACAAGTTCGCCGCCACCGTCACCCTCGCGCTGATCGGCATCTTCGGCTTCGCCACCGTGCCGCCGCTACAGAAGCGGGTGATGGACCAGGCGGCCTCGGCGCCCACCCTTGCCTCGGCCGGCAATATCGCGGCCTTCAACTTCGGCAACGCCCTGGCCGCTTGGCTCGGCGGGATCGTCATCTCCGCCGGCCTGGGCTACACCGCGCCCAACTGGGTCGGTGCGCTGATGACCGTCGCGGCGCTGGGGGTGGCGATATTCGCCTCCGCCCTGGAGCGACGGCAGGCGGGCCGTGGCCAGGTGGTCGCCGCGGGCGGACCCACCGTGATCGCCGACGAGCCCGTACCGGCAGCACACGGCTGACGGCTACGTCCCCGTATCGCACCACCCCGGACCACCCGCACACCCGAAGCCTCGCCCCTATACCACCGGCACTCTGCGCTCCACCGGCGCAGCCGTCGTCACACACCCCAAGGACCACTCTCATGAGCACCCCCACAGCCACCCCCACGGTCGCCCCCACCGTCCGCCCCCTCACCACCCCCGAAGCCGACGCCCTGATCGAGTCCGCCGCCCGCGCCGCCCAGAGTCTCGGTGTGCGGGGCAGCGTCACCGTCCTCGATGCGGGTGGTCAGCTGCTCGGCTTCCGGCGGGACGACACGGCGGTGCTGATCTCCGGGGAGACCAGCACCCGCAAGGCGTACACCGCCCTTCAGTTGGACGCGCCGACCGCCGACCTCGTCGACCTGGTACGCCCCGACGGGCTCTTCCACACCCTGCCCACGGCGCTGGACCGGCCGCTGCTCTTCCTCGCGGGCGGGGTGCCGCTGCATCGGGATGGCCGGCTGATCGGCGCACTCGGCTTCGGCGGCGGCGCCCCCGAACAGGACCACCGGATCGTCACCGCAGCGATAGCGGAGGCCGACCTCGCCTGACCCCGGCCCTGTCCCGCGCTAGCGGACGCCCGCGCCCTCGATGCCGTCCCTTCGTGCCCGACCGGCGCGGGCCTCGGCCGTCCGCGCCGCGCGCAGCCGGCTGCCGCGTGTGGTCAGCCCCCAGGGCTTGAGGACGGAGATCGCGGTGAGGAAGAGATAGGTGGCCGTGGCGACCGACGGCGCGACGACGAGGCTGATGTCGGCGACCGGAGTGCCCGCGGCGGCCTCGGCGGCGAGGTGGTTGATGCCGGGCCGGAGTGAGAAGACCGACAGCAGCACGGTGATGAGCGTCAGCCAGAACTTCACGACGACCCAGCGGTGCCGGGCCAGCCCCCAGGCGGTGCCCAGGGACAGCACCAGCCCGCTGACCAGCGAGGCAAAGGCGAGTGGGAGGACCAGCCAGTCACCGAAGATCTTCATCGCCCGGTAGGCGACCGCCGCCATCTCGGAGGAGCCGGTGGTGTAGCCGGTGATGCCGAGCGCGAGCAGCCCGAGGGTGAGACCGAGCCAGCTGACGGATGCGGCGAGGTGAAGGACGAGGACGGCCCGGCGGGCGGGGCGGCTGAGCTGCTGCATACCGACACGGTCCCGCCCCGCGCCGCGCGGTACATCTGCCGGCGGGAGTATCCGCGGGTACGCGGCCTTGAGTACGCACCCGGCCGCGACGTAGAGGGGCGTGCGCTTCGCCGGATTTGGGGCCGTACGAACCCAGTTGCACCTATACCCCCTCCCGCCCACGCCTCCGGCCGCCGGGCGTCCTAGGCTCCGGGCCATGAGCAAGCTGCATTTGTTCGACATGGACGGGACCCTGCTCCACGGGTCCGCGGCGGCGGTCGAGATCTCCCGGCAGCTCGGGCTGGACCGGGAGATCGGTGAGCTGGAGCGCGGATTTGCGGCGGGCCGGTTGACGCCCGTGCAGTTCGCCCAGCGGGCGTGTGAGCTGTGGGCCGCCGAGCTGACCGAACTTCAGGTGGCCGCGGCCTTCGACGGTGCGCCGTGGCTGACCGGCATCCGGGACGTCTGGGCGGATATCCGGGCACGTGGTGAACGGTGCGCGGTGATTTCCCTGTCCCCGGCGTTCTTTGTCGAACGGCTGCTGGCCTGGGGTGCCGACGCGGCGCACGGTTCCCGCTGGCCGGCGGTGCCGATCCGGCAGGCGGTGGAGCCGGCCGGCATCCTCACCTCGGCGGCGAAGGTGCGTATCGCCGATGAACTCTGCGTGCGGTACGGACTGACCCGCGCCGACTGTGTGGCGTACGGCGACTCCCTGTCGGACACCGAACTGTTTGCGGCAGTTCCGCGGTCCGTGGCTGTGAATGCGGATCACCATGTCAGTGACCTGGCCTCATATGCGTATGCGGGACGTGATCTGCGCGATGCATACGCACTGGTGCGTACTGGCGAGTAATTCCGTACTTTCCACGGAGGATTCGTCCGCTGTGTGCGCTGAAAATGCAGTCTGTGGGGAGGATCACTGTTATCGGAAGGGCCGCGCACAGTGTTCCAAGATCAGGACTTGTGGTTTCAACTACTGCCGGTATGGTCGAGTCCGGCTTGGCGGAGTGAGGGCTTCCGCGGGTACGCGAAGGGCGGGCAAAACTCGTCAGTCTAGCGGCGAAGCGGCCCGCGACACCCGCACTTCCAACTATTTGTCCACTGTCGTGAGCAAGGGTGGCATGCTGCTGACGCGTCATCTGCTCCACTATGTCGCAAGGAAGTGAGATTTGTCCGCTTCGCAGGATGTTGCCGGAATGGCTTGAGTCGATGAAGAATTCCGGGGCAGGGCGGGGGAATTCCGGGCAGTTCCGATCAACGGAAGTGCGAAGACGACCGAAAGACGTTCGAGGCGAGGCAGACCATGGACGCTCCGACCACTACGTCGGCCGATAACGGCTCTTCCGGCGGGAGCAGTGGCGATTGGGGTTGGTTCACTCCGCCGGCAAAGAAGTCCTCCGGAGAACAGCAGGAGCGGCAAAACAGCCAGGACCGGCAACAGGGCCAGGATGGCCGGGCCGAACCGGACGACCGGAGTGCCCACCCCGACCGCGGTGATCACAGAGACCACGACGCGGGAGGCGAGCCGAACGACCGGGAACAGATACCCAGTCGGCCGGTCAATCCGATCCGGCCGGTAGGCACCGCCGCTGAGCGGGTGCGTGAGACGGAGCCGTCGCAGGCCCCGCCCGCGCGGCACCCGGGCGGCGCGCCCACCGCACCCGCCCCCACCGGACAGCCCGCGGCCGCCTCCGGGTACGAGGCCCCGTCCGCACCGCCGCGCCGCGAGGCCGAGCCCTCCTGGGAGCGTCAGCCGTCCCGGGGAGGTCAGCCCACCTGGGAGCGCGTGTCCGTCCACGGCCGGGAGCCCGAGCCCGTACACCAGTCGGCGCGCGCCACGGGAGCGCCCACGGCCCACGCCGCCCCGGCGCCGCCCGCCCAGAACGTGGCCCCCGCCCCCTCCGCTTTCACCCCCAGGACCCGGCCCGCCGCCCCCGCGCCGGAGCCCTCGCTCGAGGCCGTGACCGCCTCGGCGTCCTCCGCGGAACCGGCCTCTCCCGACGCGGTTCTCATCCGGCGCACCATGGCGGAGATCGAGCCGGTGGCCGACAAGGTCACCTCGTACTTCTACGCGCTGCTCTTCGTGCAGCACCCCGATCTGCGGGCGCTGTTCCCCGCCTCGATGGACACCCAGCGCGACCGTCTCTTCAAGGCGCTGCTCACCGCGGCCCAGCATGTCGACGACGCCGATGTGCTCAGCGCGTACCTCGCGAACCTCGGCCGCGGGCACCGCAAATACGGCACCCAGCCCGACCACTACCCGGCGGTCGGCGAATGCCTGCTCAGCGCCCTCGCGCGCTATGCGACGTCCAGTTGGGGGCCGGAGACCCAGGCCGCCTGGGTGCGTGCCTACACGGCGATCTCGCAGATCATGATCGACGCCGCCGCCGAGGACGAGGCCGTGGCGCCCGCCTGGTGGCAGGCCGAAGTCGTCTCGCATGAGCTGCGTACGCCCGATATCGCGGTGGTCACGGTCCGCCCCGACCAGCCCTACCCGTTCCTCGCCGGGCAGTACACCAGCGTGGAAACCCCCTGGTGGCCGCGCATCTGGCGGCACTACTCCTTCGCCTCCGCGCCCCGCTCCGACGGTCTGCTCTCCTTCCATGTCAAGGCGGTCCCGGCCGGCTGGGTCTCCAACGCCATGGTCCATCGCGCCCGCCCCGGCGATGTCATCCGGCTCGGGGCCCCCGGCGGCTCGATGACTATCGACCACACCACGCGCAGCGGTCTGCTGTGCGTCGGCGGCGGCACCGGCATCGCGCCCATCAAGGCCCTGGTCGAGGATGTCGCGGAACACGGGGTCCGGCGCCCCGTCGAGGTCTTCTACGGCGCCCGCAGCGGCCAGGACCTCTACGACCTCGACACCATGCTGCGGCTCGAACAGACCCACCCCTGGCTCTCCGTCCGCCCGGTGGTCGCCACCGGACCGGCGGCGCGTGGCGGGACAAGCAGTGAAACCGGGCAACTTCCGGACGCGGTACGGCAATACGGTCCGTACCGGGAATACGACGCCTATCTTTCCGGGCCGCCAGGGTTGATCCGCAGTGGTGTGGACGCTTTGGTGGGAGTGGGCATCCCGACCGACCGCATATGGCACGACTCCATAGAAGAGCTGGTCTCAGCGGGAGATTGAAGTCTTGGCAGTGCAGGGCGAAGACGGTCCAACAGGGGAGGGGTGGCGCATGCCGAGGCAGGAGCGCCCCGGGAGCGACGGCGAGCACTTGGTGCAGCAGCGACTCGGTACGACCGAGCGCGCCGACCGCTTCTACGGGGATCAGGTCCTGGACCATCTCAATGTCCGGATGCGGGAGTTCGTGGCCCGACAGGAGATGTTCTTCCTGGCCACGGCCGACCGGCACGGCGACTGCGACTCGACCTTCCGGGCCGGCCCGCCGGGCTTCCTCCGGGTGCTCGACGACCGGACGCTGGCGTACCCGGAATACCGCGGCAACGGCGTCATGGCGTCCATCGGCAATATCTCGGAGAACCCCCGCCTGGGCATCCTGATGATCGACTTCACCCGGGACCGCATCGGGCTGCACATCAACGGCCGGGCGCGGGTCGTCATGGACGAGGAGATGCGGGCGCAGCACGCGGATCTGCCGGTCGACCCGATCCCCGGGCGGCGCGCCCAGTTGTGGGTCACGGTCGAGGTCGAAGAGGCGTACATCCACTGCGCCAAGCACATTCCACATCTCCAGAAGGTCCCGGCGCAGCAGCGCGGGGCGCGGGCGTGGGGCACCGACGACAGCAAGCGCAAGGGCGGCGACTTCTTCGGCGCGGCGGCCGAGGCGAACGAACGGCCGCCGTTCCGGCGCACGGAGCGCACGAACGAGCATCTGCGGGGCGGCCTGCACGAGGACACCGGCGAGGCGGCCTACCAGGGCGCGGCTGCGGTGTTCAGCGGCGACCCCGCGCACGTCGGCATGCCCGACGCCGCACGACCCGAGCCCGGATGTGGCGTCGGGACCGAGGTCGACGGACGGCGGGATTTCGTGGAGGAGCTGAACGCGGAGTTCCTGGACCGCGTCGAGCGGGTGCTCGCCCGCGCCCAGCCCCGTCGTCCCGTGGAGGACGAGGCCGGATTCCGTGGCTGGTTCGACCCGAGCGACGACTGACACAGCTCCCGAGGCACCGGCCGTCGCGGTGGCGTGGTGGCCGCTCAGCCCAGGTCGGGGGCGTGCATGGCCCGCACGCCCTCGATGTTGCCGTCCAGGTAGTGCCGCAGTGACAGGGGTACGACCTCGACGGAGGCGATGCCGACGCGGGTGAAGGGCACCCGCACGATTTCGTAGTCCCCGCAGGGCTCCTCGACCTCGGGGCCGTGCCGGCGTGCGAGGTCCATCGAGTCGAGCCGGCAGACGAAGAAGTGCTGGACCTTGACGCCGTCCACCCCGCCGTCGCTGAAGTGCTCGACGGTGTCCACGAAGACCGGCACCACGTCCTTGATCTTCGCGCCCAGCTCTTCGTCGAGCTCACGGTGGAGGGCGTCGATGACGGTGGCGTCCTCGGGCTCGACGCCGCCGCCGGGCGTGATCCAGTACGGGGCGCGGCCCGGCTTGGTGCGCTTGATCAGAACGAGGTCCGCGCCGTCCAGCAGGATCGCGCGGGCGGTGCGTTTGACGACTGGCCGTTCGTTCATAGGGGACAGATGCCGCAGTCACGGCCTGGTGAAACCCTCGCCCCTCGGTCACCAGTCGACAGCGGTGCGCAGCAGCCATTCCTGCGCCCGCGCGATATGCGGCAGGCCGAGCGTCCCGGTCCGTATGGCCAGGAAGTAGGTCCGCAGCGGGGGCACCGGCGGATCGAGCAGGGTGATGACATCGCCGCCCGCGAGCGCATCGGCGCACAGATAGCGGGGCAGGACGGCGAGCCCCGCACCGGCCATGACGCAGGACAGCACCGCGCGCAGATCGCCGGCGATCACGGCCGCGGAGGCCGTGGGCTTGGCGTCGAAGACCGTGGACCAGTAGCGGGCGATCAGCGGCAGGCTTTCGTGCACCTCGACGATCGGTACGGGTTCCAGCAGGCGGACACCACCGGCCTCCCGTACCGCCGGGCCGCCCAGCTGATCCGCCCAGTGCGGCGCGGCGATCAGTACATGCTCCTCGTCGCACAGCGGGGTGGCGGTGAGCAGCCCGCCGCGCGGCCGGGTCGTGGTGACGGTCAGATCGTGGTGACCGTCCGCCAGGCCGGTCAGCATCTCCTCCGCGGACCCGAAGGAGGTGCGGATGGACAGGCCCTGGGATATCAGCGGGGCCAGCGCCGGGAGCGCGCGCTCGGCGAGGAACTCCGGCGGACCGGCGAGATGGAGAGTACGACTGACGGAGTCCCGGTCCAGGCCCGCTTCGGTGATCTCGGTGAGCGCATCCAGGTGGGGTGCCACCTTGTGGGCGAGTTCGTCGCCGATGGTGGTCGGGGTGACCCCACGGGCGGACCGGAGGAAGAGCGGGCGGCCCAACTGCCGTTCCAGCGCCCGGATCTGGCTGGTCACCGCGGGCTGGGAGAGGCCGAGTAAGGCCGCGGCGCGGGTGAAGGAGCCGGCTCGGTGGACCGTGACAAAGGTGCGCAGCAGAGCCAGATCCATCGCGTATCTCCTGCGCCTCTCGGAAGCCTGGTCGCGGGCCAACTATAAATTTGTCGATAGGGATGTGTCGCTAGCGTGATTGGACACTGACGCTCGGTCAACTAGCCTTGTTCGAGCGGTTGGTTTCACGTGGAACATCTGGTTTCACGTGAAACGCGTGGGCTCGGGGCCATGTGGAACCGCAGGCCGGCAGGGTGACGAGGGGGGATACCCTGCCGGCCGTCCTTGTGTCTTCAGGCCTGCTGGATGCGGCGGTGCGCCCCGCTTGTTCGACTCATGCCGATGGTCTGGTTCGTCCGGTTTGCCGGATCAGCTCTGTGCGGCCAGGTCCAGCGCCCGGAGGACATCCGCGATCAGATCCTCGGGCTCCTCGACACCGACCGAGAAGCGGATGAAGCCCTCCGGCACCGCGTCTCCGCCCCAACGGGCCCGCCGCTCCGCGCTGGACCGTACGCCCCCGAAGCTGGTCGCATCGTCGACCAAGGTCAGCGCGTCCAGGAACCGCTCTGCGAAGGGCTTGTCGGGCAGCACGAAGGACACCACGGAGCCGAAGCGGCCCGTGCGCATCTGCTGGGTGGCGAGTTCATGGGACGGATCGGACGGCAGGCCGGGATGGCGCAGGCCGGTGACCTCCGGGCGGTCGGCCAGGGCCGTGGCCAGCGCCAGGGCACCGGCCGACTGCTGGCGGACGCGCAGCGCGAGGGTGGCGAGTGAGCGATGCGCGAGCCAGCTCTCCATGGGCCCGGGGATGGCGCCCACGGTCTTGCGCCACAGCCGTACGGAATCGGCGAGCGCGGCATCACGGGTGCTGGCATAGCCCAGCAGGACGTCGCCATGGCCGGTCAGCGCCTTGGTGCCGCTGGCCACCGAGAAATCCGCGCCCAGGTCGAGGGGGCGCTGGCCGAGCGGGGTGGCGAGAGTGTTGTCGACGGCGACCAGCGCGCCCCGGCGGTGCGCCGCGTCGGCCAGCCGCCGGATGTCACAGACATCGAGGCCGGGGTTGGAGGGCGTCTCGATCCACAGCAGCCGGGCGCCGTCCAGCGCATCGAGCTGTGCGTCGTGTGCGGTTGGCGCGGTGCGGACCTCGATGCCATAGCTCTCCAGGCGCGTGCGCAGGGCAGGCAGCAGCTGATAGCCGTCGCTGGGGAGCACCACCGCGTCACCGGAGCCCAGGTGGGAGAAGAGCACCGCGCTGATCGCCGCCATTCCGGAGGCGAAGGCGACGGTGTGGGCGCTCTCGTCCGGCGATTCGAGTGCGCTGATGGCCTGTTCCAGACGGGTCCACGTCGGGTTGGCATCGCGGCCGTAGGTGTAGGGGCCGGTGGCGTCGCCGGGGAGGTGGTAGTGGGCCGCGAAGACCGGTCCGGGGAGGGCCGGCTCATAGGCCGCGGGCCCCGGGAGCCCGGCTCGTACGGCGCGGGTGCCGTCGCCCGTCATGCGCTCTCCTTCCCCTGCGGCGGCTGTGGCTCCGGGACAGCGCGCCGGTGGTCATGGTCGGGGACGCGGGCCGTGACGACGGTACGGGCCGGGAGCGTGGCGCTGATCGCGGCCAGCAGGCCGTCGCTCGCCGTCTCGACCATCTCCAGGCACTCCTCGAAGCCCTCGAAACCGCCGTAGTACGGATCGGGGACGTCGAGATCGCCGGAGTGGTCGGGGCCGAGATCGGAGGCGGGGGCAGGGGCGGACCCCGGACCCGGGGCGCCGTCCGCCCCCGCGCCCGTCCCGTACGCACGCAGCAGCTGGACCTTGGCGGCGTCCCGCGGGGTGGGGGCCAGCCGGCGCAGCTCGCGCAGATGGCCGGAGTCGAGCGCGATGACCAGGTCGAGGCGGTCGAACCAGGAGGCCTGGAACTGCCGGGCGGTGTGAGCGTGTTCATAGCCGCCCGCGCGCAGCACGGCGACCGTGCGCGGGTCGGCTCCATCGCCCTCGTGCCAGCCGCCGGTCCCCGCGCTGTCGACCTCTACCAGGCCGTCGAGCCCGGCCTCCGTGAGGCGGGCACGGAAGACGGACTCCGCCATCGGCGACCGGCAGATGTTGCCGGTGCAGACGAAGCAGATGCGGAAGGGAGCGGTCAAGGGTCAGTCCTCGTCGGGAAGGATCACATGCATCGCCCAGGCGACGATGGAGATGATCACGCCGCCGAGCAGTGCCGTCCAGAAGCCGTTCACATGGAAGGCGAGGTCGGCCTGGCCGGCGAGCCAGGAGGTCAGCAGCAGCATCAGCGCGTTCACGACCAGCGTGATCAGGCCGAGTGTGAGGATGAACAGGGGGAAGGAGAGCAACTTCACCAGGGGCTTGACCAGGAAATTGACCAGCCCGAAGATCAGCGCGACGAGGATCAGGGTCAGTATTTGTCGGCCGGTGTTCTCACCGGTGAGCGTGATGTCCTTGAGCAGCCAGATGGCCACGGCAAGCGCCGCGGCGTTGGCGATCGTCTTGACCAGAAAATGCTTCATGGTGAGATCGTCGCAGACGAGTCTGAATCATCGAGGGGTGCGAACGGCATGAAGGCTTTCCGACTGGAAGAGCTGGAAGCGGAGCGGGCCGCGAACGACGGTGCGTATCTTCAGTTCCTCCGGGAACGCAACATGTCGGTCGGGCTGTATGCGCTGGATGCCGGCAGCGTCGATCCACAGCAGCCGCACGCGCAGGACGAGGTGTATTTCGTGGTCAGCGGCCGGGCGGCGATCACGGTCGGGCAGGAGACGCAGTCGGTGGCGCGGGGCAGCGTGGTCTATGTGCCGGCGGGGGTGCCCCACAAGTTCCACCACATCAGCGAGGACCTCCGGGTGATGGTGGTCTTTTCTCCTCCTGAGAGCTAAGGGTCGGACCCCGGAACCCGTAGGGGAAGCGTCAGGGGAGGACCGGGGCTGCGAGGCCCCCACGGCCGTGGTCGGCGCCCTAGCATCGTGAGTGAAGGGAAACCTGAGGCGCGAGGCGGCAGACCCGCAGCACGCGGACGGTGCCATCCGCGTGGACACGGCGCGGCGGACAGAAGCGCGGTACGGACAACGACAGCGCGAAAGACAGAAAGCAGGGGAGAGCAGTGGCCGGTAAGGGGATATTCGCAGGGCTTCCGTGGTGGGTCACCTGGGTCGTGGTGCCCGTCGTCGTGATCGTCGTCTTCGGCGGACTGATCGCCAGCGCGCTCGGTTTCCTGATCGGCGTGCTGTTCAAGGTCCTCATCGCGGCGGCCCTGATCGCCGGAGTCATCTACCTCGTCCGCCGGGTCAGCGGCTCGTCGTCCTCCTCGTCGAAGAGCGACTGGTAGGCCACAGCCGGTACGACCGACCGCCGGTGCTCGACCGCCGGCGGTCGGCCGTGGTCCGCTCGGCTCGATGCGGATCACCGAACAGCCCACCTCGCAAATCCCTCAAAAACACCTCATCGCGACGTAGTTGGGTCCGATGTCGAACCCGGCCCGCACAGCCCGGCCCGGTGGCGCGCGGGCGGGGTAACTCCTCCGTCTTTCGGCCTTTCGCCCCGACCTGTCGGGCTAGAGTGCCGATCGCAGGCGTGTTCCGGACGGTGGCGTTCCGGAAACCCGGGTGGGGCGAGCCCGGGTCCGGGCGCCATCGGGTGCCTGGGAGGCGCGCGGTCACGGGAGTTGGTCCCGTGACCGGCCCGTGCCCCTCTGCGAGCGGACCTGGGGGTTGGCGTTGGCAATCGTGAACGGCGAATCCGCCTCCCACCCCACCTTGATCGGATCGGTGCAGCGGGCGCTCCGCCTGCTGGAGGCGGTGGGTGCGCATGCCGATGGCGCGCCCGCCAAGCAACTGGCCAGAGAGGCCGGGCTGCCGCTGCCGACGGCCTACCACCTGCTGCGGACCCTGACGCACGAGGGCTATCTCCAGCGGGAGAACGGGGTCTTCGTCCTCGGTCAGGCGGCCGAGGTCATCGGCCGGGCCGGGGCCAGGCGCCGGCAACGGGCCCATCTCTCCGACGCGCTGGCCGTGGTGGGCCAGGAGCTGGGCGCCGCCGTCTACTTCGCCGTCTACCGGGAGGGTGAAGTCGAGGTCGTGGCGCTGACCGATGACCCGGCGCGGCCGCCGGTGGTGGAGTGGGTCGACTTCCGTACCACCGCACACGCCCATGCGATCGGGCAATGTCTGCTCGCGCAGCTCGACGAGGCGACGAGGAAAGAGCATCTGGCGCGCCATCCCGTCCAGCCGATAACGCCCTTTTCCGTGCGAACTGAGGACGATTTGCTGCATCGTTTGGATACGGTGCGTCGCGGCCATGCCGCTTATGAGCGCCAGGAATATGCCATCGGCACGGTGTGCGCCGCCATTCCTGTCCAAGTAGGGGCGGCCGCGGCGACGTTGGCGGTATCTCTGCCCGTGGACGAACTGCGTCGATTGCGGTCCGTTACAGACCGACTACGGAAAATGGCGGAGGCGACACTAACGACACTCGCCTTCTCTATCAGTATCTGAAAACTCACTCCTTGTGATCTGCTGGCACGTGGCAGACGATGGCGCCAACAGGGCTACGGGCGTTGTTTCCCGGCCATCTCCGATCAAGTGCGGGGCAGTGGTTGATGACCGACACAGTTCAGGCAGAAGTGATCATGAGCTTCGTCGTCTCGGAGGAGCTTGCGTTCCGGATTCCGGTGGAGCTGGACTTCGCCAGCGCCGATCCGTACGCCGTCCGCCTCACCTTCGATCTTCCCGGCGATGCGCCGGTGACCTGGGCATTCGGCCGGGAGCTGCTGCTGGACGGGCTGAGCCGGCCGTCCGGTGAGGGTGATGTGCGTATCGGGCCGGCCTCCCCCGAGCACCTCAGCGATGTCCTCATCAGCCTTCAAGTCGGCGCCGAGCGTGCGTTGTTCCGGGTGAGTGCGGCGCCGCTGGTCGCCTTCCTGGACCGTACGGACCGGCTGGTGCCGCTGGGCAAGGAAGAGGTCTGCGACACCCTGGAGGCCGTGCTCGACCAGATCCTCACAGAAGCCCCGGCCGGCTGACCCTGCCCGTCGTTCCCCTCCCCTGTTCCCGCCGTCCCGTCATCCCTGCTTGCGTCGCTTGCCGCGTCCCCCACGGCGTCCTTGCCGGCCACCCGTGGGGCTCGTAGGCACGCCGCCGCTGACCCCGGCCCCGGCACTCACCGTGGCCCCGGCTCCCACCGTGGCACAGGCCCCGGCCCCCTGCCCGGTACCCGTGTCGCCGCTCGCCGGCGCGCTCGGCTCCTTCCGGTCCGCCGAGACGACCAGCGCGGCCAGCAGTGTGGTCAGCGGCACCGCGGCGACCAGCCCGATGCTGCCCACGAGCGTGCGGACGATCTCCTCCGCGACCACCTCGCTCGACGCGACCGTACCGACGCTGCTCTGTGCGATCGAGAACAGCAAGAGAAGCGGCAGCGCGGCGCCCGCGTAGGCCAGCACCAGGGTGTTGACGACGGACGCGATATGGTCCCGGCCGATCCGCATCGCGGCGCCGTACAGCTTGCGCCAGCCCGCCGACGGGTCCGCCTCCTTGAGCTCCCAGACCGCGGCGGTCTGGGTCACCGTCACATCGTCGAGCACGCCCAGCGAACCGATGATGATCCCCGCCAGCAGCAGACCGCGGATCTCGATGTCCGGGTACAGGCCGTGCACCAGCCCGGTCGTGTCGTCCGTATTGCCGGTCAGCAGCGCCCAGCCGATGAAGACCGATCCGAGCAGCCCGATCAGTAGCAGTGATGCCAGGGTGCCGAGCACGGCCACGGATGTACGGGCCGTGAGCCCATGGCAGAGGTACAGCGCGATCAGCATGATCGCGCTGCCCCCGACCACCGCCACCACCAGCGGATTGGAGCCCTGCAAGATCGCCGGAAGGATGAACAGCGTCAGGACCACGAAGCTGGCCGCCAGCGCCACCAGTGCGAGTACGCCACGCAGCCGGCCGACGATCACCACGGCGAAGGCGAAGATCGCGGCCAGCAGCCACATCGGGAGCGACCGGTCGACATCGCTGACCGAGTACTGCAACTCCTTCGGCGCCTTGGGGGAGTACGCCACCACCACCTCCTGTCCGGTGGTGTAGTGGCGCAGGGCGTCCGGGGTCACCACCGTCTGGAAGGTGCGCCCCTTGTGCTGCCCGGTGGTGACTTCGATCGTCGTCTGCTGACAGGGTTTGCCCTTGTCCGCTCCCCCGGCCGGTGGCTGCCCCGTCGGGGACGGGGGCTGGGGCTGCTGTTCGGCATGGACATCCGCACAGTTCACCTCCGTCACCTTGACCACTCGGGCGCTCTCCGTGGGCTGATCGAAGCCGACCCCGGACGGTTTGTGCGGAGGTGCACCGCCCGGCCAGAGCACGACCAGACCGACCGCCACCGCGGCCGCGAACGGGATCAGTACGGCCGCGATGACCTTGCGCAGATGCCGGGAGACGGGCGCCGCAGGGCCATGGCCGTGCCCATGGGAGTGCGCGGCGGGGTGGGGGTGGGACTCGTGAGCGGACACCGCCCGATCATCGCAAGAACTCCAGGGGCCCACTGTTCACCGCGCCACATCGGCCGCTACCGTGGTGGCACCTTTGCAATCGCGGGAGCTCGGAGCACCGGGCTGAGAGGGCGCTGACCTCCGTCCCAGCGGCGTTTCACGTGAAACGCCGGCGGACGGAAGCCGCTGCGTCGACCGCCGAACCTGTTACCGGGTAATGCCGGCGTAGGGAGTTGGGGTCTCATGACTCTGCAGGATGCACGCACGCCCGAAAACGGTGCCAACGGTGGCGAAAAGCCGCAGATCGGCTGGCACAAGGGCTATGTCTCCGGATCGCGCCCCGATCTTCGGGTGCCCGTCCGGCGGGTGCACCTCACCAACGGCAAGGACGTGACGCTCTACGACACGTCAGGGCCGTACACCGACCCGAATATCGATACCGACGTCCGCCGTGGTCTGGCGCCGCTGCGGGAGAACTGGATCATCGGCCGCGGCGACACCGAGGAGTACGCGGGCCGCCCCATGCGGCCGGAGGACGACGGCCTCAAGCACACCTCGCCGCGCGGCGGACTCAAGAACCTCGACGCGGTCTTCCCGGGCCGCCCCCGTCAGCCGCGCCGCGGTCGTGCGGGCGCCCCGGTCACCCAGCTCGCGTACGCCCAGCGCGGCGAGATCACCGCGGAGATGGAGTACGTCGCCGTCCGCGAGAAGGTCACGCCCGAGTTCGTCCGCGACGAGATCGCGGCCGGCCGCGCGGTGCTGCCGGCGAACATCAACCACCCGGAGATCGAGCCGATGATCATCGGCAAGAACTTCCTGGTGAAGGTCAACGCCAACATCGGCAATTCGGCGGTCACTTCCTCCATCGAGGAGGAGGTGGAGAAGATGACCTGGGCGACCCGCTGGGGCGCCGACACGGTGATGGACCTCTCCACCGGCCGCAATATCCACACCACTCGCGAGTGGGTGCTGCGCAACTCCCCCGTCCCCATCGGCACCGTCCCGCTCTACCAGGCGCTGGAGAAGGTCGACGGCAAGGCCGAGGAACTGACCTGGGAGATCTACAAGGACACCGTCATCGAGCAGGCCGAACAGGGCGTCGACTACATGACGGTGCACGCCGGTGTGCTGCTCCGCTATGTGCCGCTCACGGCCCGCCGCAAGACCGGCATCGTCTCCCGCGGCGGTTCGATCATGGCCGCCTGGTGCCTGGCCCACCACCAGGAGTCGTTCCTCTACACGCACTTCGAGGAGCTCTGCGAGATTCTCGCCTCCTACGACGTCACCTACTCGCTCGGTGACGGGCTGCGCCCCGGCTCCATCGCGGACGCCAACGACGAGGCGCAGTTCGCGGAGCTGCGGACGCTCGGTGAGCTGAACACCATCGCCAAGCGGCACGGCGTCCAGACCATGATCGAGGGCCCGGGACATGTCCCGATGCACAAGATCAAGGAGAACATCGACCTCCAGCAGGAGATCTGCGAAGAGGCGCCGTTCTACACGCTCGGCCCGCTGACCACCGACATCGCGCCCGCCTACGACCACATCACCTCCGGTATCGGAGCGGCGATGATCGCGTGGTGGGGCACCGCGATGCTCTGCTACGTCACGCCCAAGGAGCACCTGGGCCTGCCGGACCGCGACGACGTCAAGACCGGCGTCATCACGTACAAGATCGCGGCCCATGCGGCGGACCTGGCCAAGGGCCACCCGGGCGCCCAGGAATGGGATGACGCGCTCTCCGACGCCCGCTTCGAGTTCCGCTGGGAGGACCAGTTCAACCTGGCCCTCGACCCGGACACCGCCCGCGCCTTCCACGACGCGACGCTGCCCGCCGAACCGGCGAAGACGGCCCACTTCTGCTCGATGTGCGGGCCGAAGTTCTGCTCGATGAAGATCAGCCAGGACATCCGCCGCGAACATGGCGGTGACCTGGCCCTCGACCCCGAGGCCGGGATGGCCGAGAAGTCGAAGGAGTTCGCGGCGGCGGGCAACCGCGTGTATCTGCCGATCGCGGACTAGCCGATCCGTCCGGACGCACCCTGAGGAAGGCCCCTGCCCGACGGGCGGGGGCCTTCCTCATGCCGCTCCCACCCGCTCGGATCCGGAAGAGCCGCACCAGCGAACGACGGGACTTCGCAGACAGGCCCTAATCCGTCCGCTGCTCCGGCCCGCCGTAATCCGGGCTGGTGAAGTCCGGGCTAGAGTAGCGCGGGCGGGACCCCGAGGAGCCGCTGTCGGGGCTGGTGAACTGGGGGCGGGTGTAGCCGAGGGTGGGAATCCGGCTCTCCGGGGACGTGGTGCTGCGTGGGACGTAGCGGGCCGGGTCGTCGTCCGGGGTGGCGCTGGGGTCGTTGAGGGCCGCACGGAGAAAGGGCAGCAGACCGCGTTCCAGGAGGGCGCGGCGCCAGGCCTCGTGGGCCTGGTTCAGCGCCTCGGACGGCTGCTCCGCTCCGGCGACCTGCGCGGAGGCGCCGTTGCGCAGCGCCGTGATGAGCAGGCCGGCCATGGCGACGAGAGTGCCCGCCGCGGTCAGCGCCGCGAAGATCCAGCCGACGCTGATCAGCGGCTGGGCCAGGGACTTGTCAGGGCTGACGGCGCGCAGCACATACCCGAGGAGGAGGAAGAGCACGGCGGCGATACCGGCGAGCACGGGGGCGAGCACGGCGATCATGGCGGTCAGCCCGGCGCCGGTGGTTTCGGCCTCGTCGAGGGCCGCGGCGCTGTCCGGTCCCGGTCTCCCGTCGGGGTCCGCGTTCTGCTCCTCGCCGTCCGCATCGGCGACGGACACGAGGGGCGCCGGGGCGCGCAACTCGGCGCGGAGCTGCACATAGCGTTGGTATTCGGCCGTGGCGCAGGCGGCGATGGCGGTGGTCGCGCTGAGCGCCATCGTGCGCAACTGCTCGGCATTGAAAGGGTTTCCCGTGGCGGCGGTCAGGTCGTCCGGGCGGTACGGGGCGGTACGCAGTGCCTCATCGAGGAGCCGCGCAAATTCCGCGCGATCCTCGTTCAGCAGGTGCGGAGCGCTGTTCATGTGCATCCCCCGATGCTCCGTAGGGCCGTACGGCCGGCGTTGGCCGGGCAGTGGGCGGAAACGGAGGAGAGCCTGCTACGGATAGTCCGATGGTAGAGCGACTCCGGCACGGCGTGACAGAGAGTTTGCGGAAATTGAGTAATGCCACGACCGGTTTCCGCCGGTGCCGCTCCCCGTTTTCGTGCTGACCGCCCGTAGGTCGGACAGGCGTACGACTATCGGGCCAACCCTCAGCCGGCCAACGGAAGTTGCACGACCAACAGCTTTCCGGCCATCGTGACGCCGCCGTCCATGGCGATGGCCAGACCATCGGCGTAGACATGCGGGCCCTCGACCGCGACGCTCTCGCTCTCGCCGTCCTCCGTACCGACCTCGCCCAGCAGATACGGGATCGGGCTGTGGCCGTGGACGACCCGGTCGCCGCCGTAGGCGTCGAGGAGTTCCCGGACGGCGTCCGAACCGGCCTCGTCGCGGAAGGCGAAGCGCTTGGTGAACTTGCGGAACAGATCCCAGACTTCATCCGCTTCGCTGCGGGTGAGCACGTCATGGACGGTGTCGTTGACGGCCTCGATGGAGTCGCCGTATTCGAGGTAGGCGGTGGTGTCGGAGTGCACGAGCAGATGCCCGTCCTCCTCCATCACCGCGTCCAGCCGGGCCATCCACTGGAGGTGGTGGTCCTCCAGGCGGTCCATATCGTTCTTCTGGCCGCCGTTGAGGAGCCAGGCGGCCTGGAAGGACGCGGTGCCGGCGCCGGACTGTACGGGGGTGTCGCCGAAGCGCTTGGCGCCCAGCAGCAGGAGTTCGTGATTGCCCATCAGGGCCTTGCAGTAGCCGCCGGCCGCCGCGGCCTCGGCGGAAAGCTGCATGACGAGGTCGATGACGCCGATTCCGTCCGGGCCGCGGTCGGTGAAGTCGCCGAGGAACCAGAGCCGGGCGTTGCCCGCCGCCCAGTTGCCGTCGGCGTCGATCAGCCCCTCGGCGGCCAGCGCCTCGCGCAGCTCGTCGTAGTAGCCGTGCACATCGCCGACGACGTACAGCGGGCCCATGCCCTCGGGCGCGTCGGGGTCCTGGGCCGGTTCGGGCACCGGGACGACCGCCGGGCGGTCGATGAGGGTGTCCGTACGGCCCGGGGTGATGACCGGGAGGTCCCGCGCGGTCGGGGTGTACTCCTCGGGCAGCTCGGCCGGCGGCGCCGCGGGGGGCGCGGCCGGAGGTGCGGCAGGGGCACCGGCAGGCAGATGCAGCGGCGGGCCGGCGGGCGGCACGGGGGACCCGGCGGGCGTGCCGGAAGGCACTCCGGGCGGCGGAGCAGGCGCCGGAGTTTCTCCCGCCATGGTCCGCACCATGGGTCCCAGACTGGCCCCCTGAGTCATCGACCCCTCCACCGTCGCGCCGCCGTGCACCTCTCGGACCTTTGCCTGGTCGACGGCGGTCCGCGGTGTCGTGCGCCCATCATAGGAATGCTGGTCGCGGGTTGTGACGCACCCGGGGGTGGTCAATCCGCCAGACCCCGGCGTTCGCGGCTGATTTGCACCGAGATCGCCGTGTTTTTTCCGCGGAGAAGAGAACGCCGGGTCGTCCGTATGTGGGAGCACCCTCAGTCGCCGGCCGGTCCCCGTGGCGGGCTGACGGTCGTTCGCGGTGACCGTCGCTGGGACGAGGCACGGACGATGAGATCGGTAGGTATCACCTGTTCGATGGGCCGCCCGTTGTCCAGCCCTTCGATGGCGTCGATGAGGATCTGGATGACGGCGGTGCCGATGCGGCGCGGTTTGAGGGACAGCGTGGTGATCGGCGGTTCGGTGGCGGCGTAGAGCGTGGACTCGCTACAGCAGACCAGCAGCAGGTCCTCCGGAACCCGCAGGCCGTAGCGCCGGGCGGCGGCGAGCAGGTCGGTGCCGTTGGGGTCGAAGAGCCCGTAGACGGCGTCCGGGCGGTCCGGGCGGGCCAGCAGCCGGTCGGCGGCCACGGCCCCCGCGCACGGGTCGTGGGCCGGGTAGGACTCGTAGACCGGATCCTGGCCGACCCGCTCGCACCAGTGCAGATAGGCGGTGGTCGAAAGGCGGGTGTAGGTGTCGGTGGTGTTGCCCGTGAGGAGGCCGATGCGGCGGGCGCCGGCGTCGGCGAGATGGTCGAGCAGGCCGAGGACGGCCGCCTCGTGATCGTTGTCGACCCAGCCGGTGACGGGCAGTGCGCCGCCGGGGCGGCCGTCGGAGACGACGGGGATGCCGTGCCGGACGAGTTCGGTGACGACGGGGTCGCCGTCGGCGGGATCGATGACGACCGTGCCGTCGAGGGCGACGTTGGACCACACATCGTGGCGGGAGGTCGCCGGGAGGATGACCAGCGCATAGCCGCGGGCCAGGGCCGCGGAGGTGGCGGCTCTGGCCATCTCGGCGAAGTAGGCGAATTCGGTGAAGGTGAAGGGTTCGTCCCCGTACGTGGTCACGGTCAGGCCGAGGAGCCCTGACTTGCCGGTACGGAGCGTGCGGGCGGCTGCGGACGGGCGGTAGCCCAGCCGGTCGGCCACCTCGCGGACATGGCTACGGGTGGCATCCGGAAGCCGGCCCTTGCCGTTGAGCGCGTCGGAGACAGTCGTGATCGACACACCGGCTGCGGCGGCCACGTCCCGGATGCCCGCCCGCCCCAGCCGGCGGCCGGTCGACCGGCTCACCTGGTGCTTCCCTGCTGCTGTCATGGCGAGCCGATAGTAGGGCTCGTCACGGCAATTCACAGGGGTCGACCAACGGCTGTGGAAAGGCACGTTTCTGCACGGTGATCAGTCACCAATTCCCTGCAAAATAAAGGGAGTTGGCGTTCGCAGTGATCATTCCGGGGGAGAAGTTCCACCTTGACCTGTCGATCGGTTCCGGTCCCGAAGTGGTCTCAAGTCACCTTGACGAGGGATGCGCGCCACGGCGTAAGCCACCGGCGTGCGTCGGTCCGGGGAGCGCTCCCAGGAGGGATTGCGCGGGGCTCTCCGGCGGGCCCGTCCAGGTGGTGGAGAGTCGCCGCCGGCGGGTCGGGGCTGCCGCCGAACGGGTTAATCCTCATAAGGTGTGCAGTATTGGAGATGAGTGGACGGTCGAGGAGGACCTGCGGTGAGCGAGAAGACCCCGAAGCTGCGTGCTGCGCTGGACGGCGTCCCCACCTACAAGCCGGGCCGGCCGGCGGCGGCCGGCGGCCCCGTCACCTACAAGCTGTCCTCCAACGAGAACCCCTATCCGCCGCTGCCGGGGGTCCTGGAGAGCGCGGTGACCGCTGCCGGGTCCTTCAACCGCTACCCGGACATGGCCTGCACGGGCCTGATGGCGGAGCTGTCCGAGCGGTTCTCGGTGCCGGTGGAGCATCTGGCGACGGGCACCGGCTCGGTCGGGGTGGCTCAGCAGCTGGTCCAGGCGACGTCCGGGCCCGGTGATGAAGTGATCTACGCCTGGCGTTCGTTCGAGGCGTACCCGATCATCACCCAGGTCTCCGGCGCCACGCCCGTGCAGGTCCCGCTGACCTCCGGCGAGGTGCACGACCTGGACGCGATGCTCGCCGCGATCACCGACCGGACCCGGTTGATCTTCGTCTGCAACCCCAACAACCCCACCGGCACCGTCGTACGCCGTGCCGAGCTGGAGTCCTTCCTGGACCGGGTGCCTGCCGATGTGCTGGTGGTGCTGGACGAGGCATACCGCGAGTTCATCCGGGACGCCGAGGTGCCGGACGGCATCGATCTCTACCGCGACCGCCCCAACGTGTGTGTGCTGCGGACCTTCTCCAAGGCGTACGGCCTGGCGGGGCTGCGGGTCGGCTTCGCGGTGGCCCATGAGCCGGTGGCCGCCGCGCTGCGCAAGACGGCGGTGCCGTTCGGGGTCAGCCAGCTCGCGCAGGAGGCGGCGGTGGCGTCGCTGCGCAGCGAGGGCGCGCTGCTGGAGCGGGTCGATGCGCTGGTGGCCGAGCGGGCGCGGGTGGTGGACGGGCTGCTCGGGCAGGGCTGGACGGTCCCGGAGTCGCAGGCCAACTTCGTCTGGCTGCGGCTGGGGGACCGGACGGTCGACTTCGCCGCGGCCTGCGAGCGGGCCGGGGTGGTCGTGCGGCCGTTCCCCGGTGAAGGAGTGCGGGTGACGATCGGCGAGAGCTCTGCCATGGATCTGTTCCTTCAGGCCGCGGAGGAGTTCCGCAAGGCGCTGTAGGCCGTCGTCAGGACGCCGTACCGAGGCCGTGGGTCTACCCGACCCACGGCCTCGGGGTGTTTCCGGGGGTACGTGATCGCAGTCACGTACCCCCCTGGGATTGGCTCAAAAGTCATAGGAGATAATTGCTTGTGAATGTGAACGCGTTCACAAGCCCATCCGTTATGCGTCTTTTATTGGGTGCATAAGGGGCATTGCCGTGGTGCCACACGGCGACGTAAGGAGCACGACATGGAACTGGCGTTGGCGCCAGAGACTCTGGCGCGATGGCAATTCGGCATCACGACCGTCTACCACTTCCTGTTCGTCCCCCTGACGATCTCCCTCGCCGCTCTGGTGGCCGGACTCGAGACCGCATGGGTGCGTACGGGTAAGGAGAAGTACCTCAAGGCCACCAAGTTCTGGGGCAAGCTGTTTCTGATCAACATCGCGATGGGTGTCGTCACCGGCATCGTCCAGGAGTTCCAGTTCGGGATGAACTGGTCCGACTACTCGCGGTTCGTCGGCGACGTCTTCGGTGCTCCGCTGGCCTTCGAGGCGCTGATCGCGTTCTTCTTCGAGTCCACCTTCATCGGCCTGTGGATCTTCGGCTGGGACAAGCTGCCGAAGAAGATCCACTGCTTCTGCATGTGGATGGTGTCGATCGGCACCCTGCTCTCCTCGTACTTCATCCTCGCGGCGAACTCCTGGATGCAGCACCCGGTCGGCTACAAGTACAACGCCGCCAACGGCCGGGCCGAGCTGACCGACTTCTGGAAGGTGCTGACCCAGGACACCACCCTGGTTGTCGTCTTCCACACGCTGACCGCGGCCTTCCTGACCGGCGCCGCGTTCATGGTCGGCATCTCCGCCTTCCACCTGATGCGCAAGAAGCACATCAAGGTCATGCGCACCTCGCTGCGGCTCGGGCTGATCACGCTGGTCATCGCCGGTGTCCTCACCGCGATCAGCGGTGACTCGCTCGGCAAGGTCATGTTCAAGCAGCAGCCGATGAAGATGGCCGCCGCCGAGGCGCTCTGGGAAACGGAGAAGCCGGCGCCGTTCTCGGTCTTCGCCTACGGGGATGTCGACAAGGGGCACAACAAGGTCGCCATCGAGGTTCCCGGTCTGCTCTCCTTCCTCGCCCACAACGACTTCACCTCGCCGGTCCCCGGCATCAACGACGTCAACAAGGCCGAGCAGGAGAAGTTCGGGCCCGGCGACTACCGGCCCAACATCCCGGTCGCCTACTGGGGCTTCCGCTGGATGATCGGCTTCGGGATGTCGTCGTTCGCCATCGGGCTTGCCGGACTGTGGCTCACCCGTAAGAAGTTCTGGCTGGCGCCGGGGCTGCGTACGGGGGACGAGGAACCACCCCGGCTCGCTCTCACCAGGAACAAGGAGCTCGGTGCCCGGCTGAGCAAGTGGTACTGGTCGCTCGCCTTCGTCACCCTCGGCTTCCCGCTCCTCGCGAATTCCTGGGGCTGGATCTTCACCGAGATGGGCCGCCAGCCCTGGGCCGTCTACGGCGTGCTGCGCACCTCGGACGCGGTGTCCCCGGGCGTCTCGCAGGGCGAGGTCCTCACCTCGATGATCGTCTTCACCACGCTCTACGCGATCCTCGCCGTGGTCGAGATCAAGCTGCTGGTGAAGTACGTCAAGGCCGGCCCCCCGGAGCTCAACGACTCCGACCTCAACCCGCCCACCAAGATCGGCGGCGACAGCACGGACGCCGACCGGCCGATGGCCTTCTCGTACTAGGAGGCGACTGTGCAACTCCACGACGTCTGGTTCGTCCTTATCGCCTTTCTCTGGACCGGGTACTTCTTCCTCGAAGGATTCGACTTCGGAATCGGCGTCCTCACCAAGCTCCTCGCCCGTGACCGGCAGGAGAAGCGGGTACTGATCAACACCATCGGGCCGGTCTGGGACGGCAACGAGGTCTGGCTGATCAGTGCGGCCGGTGCGACCTTCGCCGCCTTCCCCGAGTGGTACGCCACTCTCTTCTCCGGCTTCTATCTGCCGCTGCTGCTGATCCTCGTCTGCCTGATCCTGCGCGGTGTCGCCTTCGAGTACCGCGTCAAGCGGCCCGAGGAGCGCTGGCAGCGGAACTGGGAGCACACGATCTTCTGGACCTCGCTGCTGCCCGCGGTGCTGTGGGGCGTGATCTTCGGCAACATCGTGCACGGGGTCAAGATCGATGCCCACAAGGAGTATGTGGGGAGCCTGCTCGATCTGCTGAACCCGTACGCGCTCCTGGGCGGTCTGGTCACGCTGACGCTGTTCACCTTCCACGGCGCGGTGTTCGCCTCGCTGAAGACGGTGGGTGACATCCGGGACCGGGCGCGCCGGATGGCGGCCGTCCTCGGGCCGGTCGCCGCGGTGGCGGCGGTCGGGTTCCTCGGCTGGACGCAGGCCGACAAGGGCGACAGCGCCAGCCTGGTCGCCATGGTCGTGGCGGTGGTCGCGCTGGTCGCGGCGCTCGGGGCCAACCGGCTCGGGCGCGAGGGCTGGGCGTTCGCCTTCTCCGGCCTCACCGTCGTGGCCGCGGTCACGATGCTCTTCCTGACGCTCTTTCCGAACGTCATGCCGTCCACGCTGAACGAGAGCTGGAACCTCACGGTCAGCAACGCCGCCTCCAGCCCCTACACCCTGAAGATCATGACGTGGGGTGCCGGTTTCGCCGCACCGCTCGTGATGCTCTACCAAGGGTGGACCTACTGGGTGTTCCGTAAGCGCATCGGCACCCAACACATAGCCGAAGCCCACTAGTTGAGCCGCCGCCCTTCGGGGCGGCCTCAGCAGGAGGACATGTTTCACGTGAAACCCGTCGACCCGCGTCTGCTCCGCTACGCCCACGCCACCCGCGGCTTTCTGATCGCGGTGGTGGTGCTCGGGCTTGCCGGAGCGGGCCTGGTCGTGGGCCAGGCGATGCTGATCGCCGAGGTCGTGGTGGGCGCGTTCCAGCACGATCTCGCCCTCGGCGCCCTGACCACACCTCTGGCGCTGCTCGCCGCGGTCTCCGCCGGACGCGGCCTGGTCTCCTGGCTCACCGAACTGGCCGCCCACCGCGCCGGTGCGGCGGCCAAGTCCGAGCTGCGGATGCGGCTGATCGAGCGGGCGGCGCGGCTGGGGCCCGGCGCGGTCATCGGCCGCACGGACGGCGGCGCGCAGGTCCCGGAGACGGCCGGCGCGGGCGGCGCTTCCGGTGCGGGCACCCTGGAGATGCGTACCGGCGAACTCACCGCCCTCGCCACCCGGGGCATCGACGCCCTGGACGACTACTTCGCCCGCTATCTGCCGCAGCTGGGGCTGGCGGTCGTCGTTCCCCTCGCGGTGCTGGCCCGGATCGTCACCGGCGACTGGCTCTCGGCGCTCACGATCGTGCTCACGCTCCCGCTGATTCCGCTGTTCATGGTCTTGATCGGGTGGGCCACCCAGTCGCGGATGGACCGTCAGTGGCGGCTGCTCGCCCGGCTGTCGGGCCACTTCCTCGATGTCGTCGAGGGCCTGCCCACCCTGAAGGTCTTCGGCCGGGCCAAGGCCCAGGCCGCCGCCATCCGGTCCATCACCGGGGAGTACCGCCGGGCGACGCTGCGCACCCTGCGGATCGCCTTTCTCTCCTCCTTCGCGCTCGAACTCCTCGCCACCATCTCCGTCGCCCTGGTCGCGGTCGGTATCGGCATGCGGCTGGTGCACGGTGAACTCGACCTCTACACCGGCCTGATGGTGCTGGTGCTGGCGCCCGAGGCGTATCTGCCGCTGCGGCAGGTCGGGGCGCAGTACCACGCCGCGGCCGAGGGGCTCTCGGCCGCGGAAGAGATCTTCGCCGTCCTGGAGACCCCGCTGCGGACGCCCGGCACCGCGCCCGCTCCCCGGGGCACCGCGCTGGCCGTCGAGGAACTGGTGGTCCGCCACCCGGGACGGACCGCCGACTCGCTCCCCGCGACCTCGTTCGAGGTCCGGCCAGGGGAGACCGTCGCGCTGGTCGGACCCTCCGGCGCCGGCAAGTCCACCCTGCTGAGCGTGCTGCTCGGCTTCACCGCACCGTCCGAGGGCCGGGCCCTGGCCGACGGCCACGACATCGCGTCCCTCTCCCCCGAGAGCTGGTGGCAGCGGATCGCCTGGGTGCCGCAGCACCCGCATCTGTTCGCCGGCACCATCGCCGAGAACGTACGGCTGGCGCGCCCGGACGCGGCGGACGACGCGGTGCGCACCGCCCTGGGAGACGCGGGCGCGCTGGACTTCGTCGACGCGCTCCCGGACGGCATGGCGACCCGGCTCGGCGAGTCCGGTGCCGGGCTCTCCGCAGGTCAGCGCCAGCGCCTCGGGCTCGCCCGCGCCTTCCTCGCCGACCGCCCGATCCTGCTCCTGGACGAGCCCACCGCGAACCTGGACGGCGCCACCGAGGAGGCGATCGTGGCCGCGGTCCGCCGCCTCGCGGTCGGCCGTACGGTCCTGCTCGTCGTCCACCGGCCGGCGCTGCTGGCGGTGGCGGACCGGGTGGTGCGGCTGCCGGGACCGGTGGCGGGGGCCGCCGTGTCCGAGGCGTCGGGCGCGGTGCGGCGTGCCGGAGCGGCCGCGGCGGCGGTGCGGCCGGAGACGGCCGGGGAGGCGGTTTCCGGGGACGCCTGGGCCGCTTCCGTGGACCTCGCGCCCGAAGCCGCGAACGGGGCCGCTGCTGACTCCTCCAGCGGTGCGGCGCTCGGCCGGCTGCGGCGGCTGGCCCGTGCCCATCGGGCCCGGTTCGCGCTGGCGCTGCTGCTCGGGAGCCTCGCGCTGGGCAGCGCGGTGGGCTTGATGGCGACATCCGGCTGGCTGATCTCGCGCGCGGCGCAGCAGCCGCCGGTGCTGTATCTGATGGTGGCGGTGACCGCGACCAGGGCGTTCGGCATCGGGCGCGCGGTCTTCCGGTATGCCGAGCGGCTGGTCGCCCATGACACGGTGTTCCGGATGCTCGCCGACGTGCGCGTCGCCGTCTTCCGGCGGCTGGAGCGACTGGCGCCGGCCGGGCTCAGGGAGCGCAGCCGGGGCGATCTGCTCTCGCGGCTGGTGGCCGATGTCGATGCGGTGCAGGACTACTTCCTGCGCTGGCTGCTGCCCGTCGGTGCGGCGGTGCTGGTCGGCGCCGGTGCGGTCGGGTTCACCGGATGGCTGTTGCCCGAGGCCGGGGCGATCCTCGCCGGCGGGCTGCTGCTCACGGGGGTGGCGGTGCCGCTGCTCTCCGGTGCGCTGGCCCGCCGTGCGGAGCGCCGCCTGGCGCCGGCCCGCGGGCGGCTCGCCACCCGGGTCGTCGATCTGCTCACCGGTACCGCCGAGTTGACGGTGGCCGGCGCCCTGGGGGCCCGTACGGAATCGGTGCGGCGCGCGGACCGGGAGCTGACCCGGATCGCCTCCCGCTCGGCCGCCGTGGCCGGGACCGGCGCCGGGCTGTCGGCGCTGCTGTGCGGGCTGACGGTCGCGGCTTCGGCGGTGGCGGGTGTCCAGGCCGTGCACGCGGGCCGGCTGACGGGGGTGGCGCTGGCCGTCGTCGTGCTGACGCCGCTGGCCGCGTTCGAGGCGGTGGCGGGGCTGCCGCTCGCGGCGCAGTACCGCCGGCGCACCCGGCACGCCGCCGAGCGGGTCTTCGAGGTGCTGGACGCGCCGGTGCCGGTGTCCGAGCCGGTCACCCCGGCCGCCGCTCCGGCGACGCCGTTCCCGCTGGCCGTACGGGAGCTGACCGCGCGCCACCCGGGACAGGACCGCCCGGCGCTGGACGGCATCGGCTTCACCCTGACGGCCGGGCACCGGCTCGCCGTCGTGGGCGCGTCCGGCTCCGGGAAGACCACGCTGGCGCAGGTGCTGCTGCGCTTCCTGGACGAGGAGTCGGGCACCTACACGCTGGGCGGCACGGCTGCCCGGGAGATGGCCGGGGACGCGGTGCGGCGGCTGGTGGGGCTGTGTGCGCAGGACGCGCACCTCTTCGACAGCTCGCTGCGGGAGAACCTCAGGCTCGCCCGGCCGGAGGGGCGCGGTGACGCGGACGCCGACCAGGATCTGTGGGACGCGCTCGGCCGGGCGCGGCTCGCGGACTGGGTGCGCGGGCTGCCCGACGGGCTGGACACCATGATCGGGGAGCGCGGCGCCCGGCTGTCCGGTGGCCAGCGGCAGCGGCTGGCGCTGGCCCGTGCGCTGCTCGCGGACTTCCCGGTGCTCGTCCTGGACGAGCCCGCCGAGCATCTCGACCTGGCCACCGCCGACGCGCTGACCGCCGATCTGCTGACCGCGACCGAGGGTCGTACGACGGTCCTGATCACCCACCGGCTCACCGGCCTGGACGCGGTCGACGAGGTGCTGGTCCTGGACCGCGGGCGGGCCGTGCAGCGCGGGACGTACGCGGAGCTGGCCGCGGCCGACGGCCCGTTCCGGCGGATGCTGGAGCGCGAGCGGGCGGTGGACGCGGCGTACGGCGAGGCCCAGCCGGTGGGGTAGCGCGGGGGCCGGCCGGCGGCGGGGAGCGGGGGCCTGCCGGTGGCGTGCACGGGCCGGCCGACAGCCCACCCCCGTAAACTGGACTTTCCCCGGAAAACCGCCCTTATTAGGCTCATGGCATGGCAGCCACGGCAGGACCACCACCCTCAGACCCCAGGGACCTCGGGAGCGGTGGCCCGGGTGCGGTCCCCGACCCCATGGACGCCGCCACCGAGGCGACCCGCAGTCTGCGCGGTCTGTCGACCGAGCTGACCGCCCGGGTGCCGCAGTTGCTGGAGGCGATGCGCACGGTCGGCGCGGGGCTCGATCTGCACAGCACCCTGGACCGGATCGTGGAGACGGCCGCCGAGCTCGCCGACGCCCGCTATGCGGCGATCGGGATCATCGACGAGGCCCGTGAGGGGCTGTCGGACTTCGTGACGTACGGCGTGACCCCGCAGCAGCACCAGCGGATCGGCGCGCTGCCCGACGGCCACAAGGGGCTGCTGGGTGCGCTCATCCACGACCCCAAGCCGCTGCGCCTCGACGACCTCACGAAGGACGCCCGCTCGGCCGGTTTCCCGCCGGGGCATCCGCCGATGCGGACCTTCCTCGGGGTGCCGATCCGCGTCCAGGGCGACATCTTCGGCAATCTCTATCTGACGGAGAAGCGCGACGGCGGGGTGTTCAGCGAGGAGGACCTGCACATGGTGCGGGTGCTGGCCACCGAGGCCGGGATCGCGATCGGCAACGCCCGGCTGTACGCGGCGACCCGGCAGCGGGAGCGGTGGATCGACGGCTCCGTGGCGGTGACCACCGAACTCCTCGCCGGCAGCGATGTGGACGATGCGCTCGCCGTGGTTGCCGAGCAGGCGCGGAAGCTGGCGGACTCGGCGGCCGGCATCGTGCTGCTGCCCGATGAGGAGGGCGGGCTGGAGATCGTCGCGGTGTCGGCGGACGAGCCCGCCGGGATCATGGGGACGCAGATTCCGACCGACAGCCCGGTGGTGGAACAACTCCTCGCCGGGGAGCCGGTGTTCGTGGACGACTCGGCCACCGATCCGCGCATGGTCACCGACATCGCGCAGCGGTTCGGGCCCAGCATGATGCTGCCGCTCAAGAGCGGCGGCCGGGTGCTGGGCACCCTCGCGACCCCGCGGTCCCGGGGCGCCCGCCCGTTCACCGCTGCGGAGCGGACGCTGGCCACCCAGTTCGCGGCGCAGGCCGCGCTGGCGCTGGTGCTGGCCGACGCCCAGCGTGACCGCGAGCGGCTCGCCGTCTACGAGGACCGCGACCGGATCGCCCGTGACCTGCACGATCTCGTGATCCAACGGCTGTTTGCGACGGGCATGATCCTGGAGAGCGCACAGCGCCGGACCGTGGTGCCGGAGGTGGCCCATGGTGTCGGCAAGGCCGTCGACGAGCTGGATGTGACCATCCAGGAGATCCGCACCGCGATCTTCGCCCTCCAACAGGGCCCGGCCGAGGCGCCGTCCGGGCTGCGGACCCGGGTCCTGCGCGAGATCGGCACCGCGGCCGTACCGCTCGGCTTCCAGCCCTCGGCCCACTTCATCGGCCCGGTCGACACCCGGGTCGGCGGGCTGACCGGCAAGAACCTGATCGCCGCGCTGCGGGAGGCGCTGTCGAACGCCTTCCGGCACGCCCAGGCAACCCGGATCGAGGTCGTCGTCGATGCCACGATCCGGCTCCCGGACGGCACCGACGGTGTCCGTCTTACCGTCGCCGACGACGGCATCGGTATCCCGGACAGCGGCCGCCGCAGCGGCCTCAAGAACCTCGCCAACCGGGCGGAGGCGCTGGGCGGCTCCAGTACGTACGGCCCGGGGCCGGGCGAGGGCGGCACGGGCACGATGGTGCGGTGGGAGGCGCCGCTGTAAGACGGCACGGGGCGGCGTCGCGCCGGACGGGCCCTAGAGGTGGCCGTCCCGAAGGATCCGCTCGATGACCGCCGCGACACCGTCGTCGTTGTTGGACTCCGTACGGCGCGTCGTGGCGGCCAGCACATCCGGGTGCGCGTTGGCCATGGCGTACGAGGTGCCGGCCCAGGACAGCATCGCTATGTCGTTGGGCATGTCCCCGAAGGCGACGACCTCTTCCGGCGCGATACCGCGCTCCGCACAGCAGCGGGCCAGGGTGCCGGCTTTGCTCACGCCGGGACCGCTGATCTCCAGGAGGGCGGTGGGGCTGGACCGGGTGAAGGTCGCGAGAGCGCCGGCCGCCGTATGGGCCAGCGCGAGGAAGGCGTCGGGGTCCAGCTCGGGGTGGTGCGCGAGCAGCTTGATCACGGGCTGGTCGGGGAAGGCGGGGGCGGCGCCGTCCGGGCCGTCCGGCTCGGTGTCCTCCGGGCCCAGCGGCGGGACGAAGTCATCGGCGAGCAGCTTCTCCGCCGGGGCGACGACCGCTGCCGGATCGAGGAGCAGGGGCGGGTACTGCGGCTCGTAGTGGATGCCGCCGGTCCGCTCGACCGCGAACGAGGTGCCGGGCGCGGCGCTGCGCAGCGCGTCCACGACCTCGCGGGCGGCGGTCCGCTCCAGCGGGCTGACCTCGACGATCCGGCCGCCGCGGTGCAGATCGACGACCGCCGCGCCGTTGGCGCAGATCGCCAGGCCGTGACCGTGCACATGGTCGCTGACCACGCCCATCCAGCGGGCCGGGCGTCCGGTGACGAAGAAGACCTCCAGGCCGGCCCGTTCCGCGGCGGCGAGCGCGGCGATCGTGCGGTCCGAGACCGTCTTGTCGTCGTGCAGCAGGGTGCCGTCGAGATCGGTGGCGATCAGCCGGGGCGTCACGGCCGTTTCGGGCGCCCGGGCCGGAGGGGCGGAGGCATCAGTCACGGGGCCATCTTCCCGTACCGCGGTGCACAGGAGTGCGGTGGGTTGCGCGGATGAGCCCGCGCGCCGTCGGTCCGAGGACGTATGGGCAGGTGGACCGGGCCGCCCGGAGCACCGCGGGGGAATCGTCGGCTCCTTCGGACGGCCGTAAGCTCGGAGTATGCGACTGAGCACCCTGATACTCCCCGTCCGCCGCTGGTCCGAAGGCGGGCGGGAGGTGTGGCAGCGCGCCGAGGAGCTGGGCTTCCACGCCGCGTACACCTATGACCACCTCTCGTGGCGGAGCTTCCGCGACCGGACCTGGTTCGGCGCCGTACCGACGCTGACCGCGGCGGCGGGCGTCACCTCCCGCCTGCGGCTGGGCACCCTCGTCACCTCGCCGAACTTCCGGCACCCGGTCACCCTCGCCAAGGAACTGATCTCGCTCGACGACATCAGCGACGGCCGGATCACCCTCGGCGTCGGCGCCGGCGGCAATGGCTTCGATGCCACCGCGCTCGGCCAGGAGCCCTGGGCGCCGCGCGAACGCGCCGACCACTTCGCCGAGTTCGTCGCGCTGCTGGACCGGCTGCTGAGCGAGGACGTGGTCTCCCACGAGGGCACGCACTACTCCGCGCACGAGGTGCGCAACATTCCCGGATGTGTGCAGCGGCCGCGGCTGCCGTTCGCGGTGGCGGCCACCGGCCCGCGGGGGCTGAATCTGGCGGCCCGGTACGGCCAGGCCTGGGTGACGACCGGCGATCCCAAGGTGTCCAACGGGGGCGGCACCCCGGCGGAGTCGCACGAGGCGATCCGCGGGCAGTTCGAGCGGCTGGGGAAGGCCTGTGCCGACCAGGGCCGCGACGTCGCCGACCTCCAGAAGATCATGCTGACCGGCTTCACCCCGGACCGTCCGCTGGACTCCGTGGACGCCTTCGTCGACTTCGCCGGCCACCATGCCGAGCTGGGCATCGACGAACTGGTCCTCCACTGGCCGATCCCCGATTCGCTCTTCGAGGCCGATCTCGCGGTCTTCGAGCGGATCGCCACGGAGGGGCAGGCGCAACTGGCCGCCCGGTAGACGGCTCCGCTCCCGGTAGACGGCTCCCCGCCCGGCGCTCCCTACGGGACCGGTGCGCCCCACTGCTCCCGTGGGCCCGACGCGCCGGGCGGACCTCTGGCCTGGGCTTTACCCCGCATATAGCCCTGAAGGGGGAGAATCGGGACAGCGACGCAGTGGGCGGCACGCGACGCGCGGTGCAACGACGGCGCGCGGGCGGATCGGCGCACTGCGCGAAGTGCGGCGTTGTGGAGGAGCCATGGCACGGACCCGATTCGCCCCGGATCGCGGGCTGACCTCACGCATGGTCACGACGATGTTCTTCATCGGACTGCTGTACGTCGTGGTCGTCGGCGTGCTGGTGGTGCTGCTCAAGGGCGCCTGGGTGGTGGTGCTGGTGATCGCCGGTGCCCTGTTCGTCGCGCAGTTCTGGTTCAGCGACCGGATCGCGGCATTCAGCATGGGCGCGCGGGAGGTCACCCCGGAGCAGGCGCCCGAACTGCACGGCGCCGTCGACCGGCTGTGTGCGCTGGCCGATATGTCCAAGCCGCGGGTCGCGATCGCCGAGTCGGATGTGCCGAACGCGTTCGCCACCGGCCGTGGTCAGAAGAACTCGCTGGTGTGCGCCACCACGGGGCTGCTCCGGCGGCTGGAGCCGGCCGAGCTGGAGGGGGTGCTGGCCCACGAGCTCTCGCATGTCGCGCACCGCGATGTCGCCGTGATGACCATCGCCTCGTTCCTCGGCGTATTGGCCGGGATCATCACCAGGGCCGCCCTGTGGAGCGGCATCGGCCGCAACAACCGGGACCAGAACACAGCCATCGCGGTGCTCATCGTGACCGCCGTCAGCGTGGTCGTCTACGCGATCAGCTTCCTGCTGACCCGGCTGCTGTCCCGTTACCGCGAGCTGTCCGCGGACCGGGCCGCCGCCCTGCTGACCGGCCGGCCGTCCGCACTGGCCGCCGCGCTGACCAAGGTCACCGGCCAGATGGCGAGGATCCCGACCGAAGATCTGCGCAAGGCCCAGCCGTTCAACGCCTTCTACTTCGCCCCGGCGTTCAACAAGGAGAGCTTCAGCCGGCTGCTGTCCTCGCACCCGACGCTGGAACAGCGGCTGGACCAGCTGGCCCGGATCGCGACAGAGCTGGGGCGGGCGTGAGGCACGGTGCGGGTGGGATCCCGCTGGTGACCGGCCGGCCGTGACGATCAAGGAGTAAGCAGCACATGGGATTTCTGGACGTCATCCTCGGCCGCAGCAAGCCGGTCCGTCCCGACCTCGACCAGCTTTTCGCGCTGCCGTCCGCCGCGGTGACCCTCCAGGCCGCGGCCGGTTTTGTACCCACCGGACTCGGATCGGTGTGCTTCGCGAGCGTCGAGGGCGGGGCGTTCGCGCGTATCCAGGAGGAGGCGCGGTCCCTGCTGGACGGTGCCGTGGAGTTCACCCAGGACGCCTACGGCTATACCTGGCTGCTCGTACGGCATCCGCCGGAGGACGTGGCGGGCCTGGTCAACGACCTGCATGCGGTCAACACGTCCCTGGAGGAGGCGGGCTTCGGCCCCCAGCTGCTGTGTTCGCTGGTCGGCTTCCGGGAGAAAGCGCAGCGGTCGCTGGCGCTGGTCTACCTCTACAAGCGGGGCACGTTCTACCCCTTCGCGCCGCAACGGGCGGGCGGCGAGAAGCGCGACAACCCGCTCGAACTACAGGTGCGGGCGATGCTCGGGGACGATCTGACGATCGAGAAGGATCTGACGCGGTGGTTCCCGGTGTGGGGCGCGCCGGGGCTCTGAGCCGGGGCCTTACGGGCGCGGTGGTCAGCCCGGGAAACGCAGGAACCGGGCCGGTACCCGGCTGGTGAGCCAGACCCCGTTGGCGCTGACCCGGAAGACATGGCCGGCGCGGTGCATGGCGCCCGCGTCGACGGTCAGGACCACGGGCTTGCCGCGCCGCGCGCCCACCCGGGTCGCGGTCTCGCGGTCGGGGGAGAGATGGACGGCATGCCGCGACATCGGCCGCAGCCCCTCCTGCTGTATGGCGGCCACACTGCGGGCCACGGTCCCGTGGAAGAGATGGGTGGGAGGCACGGCCGGCGGCAGATCGAGGTCGACCGGTACCGAATGGCCCTGGTTGGCGCGGATCCGGTCGCCGTCGATGGCGTAGCGCTGCTTGTCGTTGCCGGCGACCACGGCCGCCAACTCTTCCCGGGTGAACGGGAATCCGTGCCGCGCGGCCGCCGCCATCAGCTCGGCCACGGGTACCCAGCCCTGCGCATCCAGGGTGATGCCGATCCGTTCCGGTTCATGGCGCAGATGCTTCGCCAGGTACTTCGAGAGGCGCACGGAGCGCTGGTTGTTCATGCCTCCAGAGTGCCGCGCAGGGCGGGGGGGGCGGCACCTGAATTCCTGCCGGGGGAGGGGGCTTGCGGTGGGGGCGCTGGGGGCCTTGTTGCGGGGAGTCCTGTGGCCCTCCGGCAGGGCTCCCGGCGCGTCACTCCCCTTCGCCCGGCCGGACTTCCTCGTCCTGGCCGTCCTGCCCCTTGTGCCGCGCCCGCGCGAGTTCGCTCGCCTTCTGCGCCTTCGCACTGGTCACCTCGTCGGCGGCCCAACGGGCCCACTCCTCCTGCATCGCCGATATCCGCAGGCCGTACTCCAGCGCGATCCGTCCGTAGACCGAGATCATTTCCTCGTCCCACTCGGTGGTCTCTTCGAGGTGTTCGAGTGTGGCGCGGGTACGCGCGGCGCGCTCGGCCTGATGCAGGAGGAATGTCTGTGCCTCGAGCGGTGTGACGATGCCGAGGAAGAAGACGCGCAGCAGGCCGTCATGGCGCTGGGGACCGCTGGGTTCGACCTCGGTCAGCCAGTGGCGCAGCTCCGCCAGGCCGTCCTCGGTGATCGCGTACTCCTTGCGGCCGCGGGGGCCGTGGGCGGCGACCTCGACCAGGCCGGCGGTCGTGAGTTTGGCGAGCTCGCCGTAGACCTGGCTCTGCGTAGCCGACCAGGTCCTGGCGAGCGAGGCGTTGAACAGCTTCATCAGGTCGTAGCCGCTCGCGGGGGATTCGGCCAGCAGGCCCAGTACGGCATGTCTCAGGCTCATGACCCGCACTTTACCTTCCACTGTTGACATGTCAAAGGTAGAGCTTCTATGTTCGACATGTCGAAGTTGGAATGTGGGCGCGGCTCGGACGACGACCGCGAGTGAAGAGGGGGAATCATGAACTACCTGCGGGGCTTCATCCCGTGGCTGGTCTTCGCGGGGGTGTCCTCGGCCGGCTGGCAGTGGGGCGCGCTCGCCGGTCTGGCAACGGCCGTCGCGCTGCTCATCGCCGACCGCGCCGGCGGACTCTCGCTCGACCTGCGCCTGCTGGAGTACGGCACGCTCGTGTTCTTCGCGGCCCTAGGCGTCCTGGCCTTCACCCACCCCGACAGCGGTCTCAAGATGTACGGCAGCGCCCTGTCGATGGGATGGCTGGCGCTCATCGCCTGGGTGTCGATCGCGGTGCGACGGCCCTTCACGATGGGGATCGCCCGGCGGATGGCCCCGCCGGAGGTCTGGCACACCCCGCTGTTCCGCCACATCAATGTGGTGCTCACGGCCGCGTGGGCGCTGTCCTTCACCCTCACCGCGCTCGCCCAGACCGCCGCCTCCGCCTATGGGTGGCATGTGGCCGTCTCGATCGCCCTTCAGCTCGCCGGATTCGTCCTTCCCGCCCGCTTCACCGCCGCCTATCCGGAGCGAGCCCGTGCCCGCTTCATGAAGAGCTCCGGCGCGCGGACCGACATCCAAGGAGACCTGGCCTCATGACTCCCACATCCCCGACCACCGCATCCGAATCCCACGCCCCCGCACCGCACATGGCCGGCAACTTCGCCCCGGTGACGGACGAGCTGAGCGCCTACGACCTGCCGGTGACGGGCGCGATCCCGCCCGAACTCAGCGGCTGGTTCCTGCGCAACGGCCCCAACCCGAAGGATGCGGCCACTCCCCACTGGTTCTTCGGCGACGGCATGGTCCACGGCCTGCGCCTGGAGGGCGGCCGGGCCGTCTCCTACCGCAACCGCTGGGTCCGCACCGCCACCTTCACCGACGGCGCGCGTCCGGTGGACGCGCAGGGCCGCCGCAATCTGGCGGCCGGCGTGGCCAACACCCATATCGTCCGGCACGCCGGACGCACCCTCGCCCTGGTCGAGTCGTCGTTCCCGTACGAAATCGACTGCCGCCCCGGCCGTGAGCTGGAGACCCTCGGCGCCCATGACTTCGGCGGCCGGCTCACCACCGCCATGACGGCCCACCCCAAGACCTGCCCCACCACCGGCGAGCTGCATTTCTTCGGGTACGGCGGTCCCACGCCGCCCTATCTGACCTACCACCGCGCCGACGCCGCAGGGGAGTTGGTGATCAGCCGCCCCATCGATGTTCCGGGGCACACGATGATGCATGACTTCCATCTGACCACCGGCCATGTCATCTTCATGGACCTCCCGGTCGTCTCCGACCGCAGCCGCCCCGGGATGCCGTATCAGTGGAACCCGGAGTACGGCGCCCGGCTCGGTGTGCTGCGCCGCGATGACCCCTATGGGGACGTCCGCTGGCTGCCCATCGACCCCTGCTATGTCTTCCACGCCCTGAACGCCCACGAAGACGGCGACCAGCGGATCGTTCTCCACGTCGCCCGCTACGCCGATTACGGCGGCCGGACCCCGGCCCACCTCTGGCGCTGGACGATCGATCTGCTGAGCGGCACGGTCACCGAGGAGCAACTCGACGACCAGTTCTGCGAGTTCCCCAGGCCGGCCGACCGCCTCACCGGTCGGCCGGCCCGCTTCGGCCATGCCACCGTCGGCGAGTTGCCGGGCACCGGCCATATACCCGGCGCCCTGCTCCGCTACGACCTCCAGACCGGTGCGGCCGTCCGGCATGACTTCGGCCCAGGACGCACACCGGGCGAGGCGGTCTTCGCCCCGGCGGACGACCGCCCGGGCGGGCCGGGCTGGCTGATCACCTATGTCTACGACGCCGCCACCAACACCAGCGACCTCGTCGTACTCGACTCGGAGGACATCTCCGCCGACCCGGTCGCCACGGTCCATCTCCCGCAGCGTGTGCCGTACGGGTTCCACGGCAACTGGCTGCCGGATCCGGTCCGTTGAGGCGGTGGGGGAGGGCGCGGCAGGGGGTCGCGCACCGCTTGATCCTTGATAGCTGAAGAGTGGGGGTGAGGTGGGGCGGCGGGCTCGGCTCGGGCGGTACGGGCATGTGGCCGCAGCGTTGGAGACCGGGGCGGGGTTCGTCCCCGTGATGCGGGGTGGTGGCGTTGGCCCGGGCGGCCGGCCGGCGCGCCTGGTCTGGGGCCCGGCCGGCCTTGTGGTGCCGTCAGGGGCTGCCCGCGTCACCTGCCGATGCGGTGCCGCAACCGGTGCCGGTGTCAACAGCCCTGCCGGTGCCGGCAGGGCTGCCGGTGCCGCCCGTCACCAAGGCGTCCATCGTGCGGGCCTGTACCTCCCGGTGTGCGGCGGCGGTGATGAAGGCGGCCGTGTTCTTCGCACCGACCAGATCCCGCACGGCCTGCACTGCCTCGGCGGGGAGCAGGACCGTCTCCGGGGCGACCGTCGGGCCGGGCGCCGGGACGGCCGCGGTACGGGGGTTCGCGACCGGACCGGGGGCGGGCAGCGGCGCGGGCGGCACGTCGGGAGCGGCCCGAGGCGTGGGGAAGCTCCTGGGCCCTGCCGCTGCCTCAGCCCCGGGCTCGGCCTCTGCCCCGGGCTCGGCCTCTGCCCCGGGCTCGGCCCCTGCCCCGGTTTCGGGCCCTGCCCAGGTCCCGGCCCCGGCCCCTGCTCCCGCAGCCGTTCCGGTGGGTCTCCGGGCCTCGGTCGGGAGTGCCTCGCTGAGGTGATGGCGCAGGTAGCGGGTGGCCAGGGTGCGCATGGCGCGGGCGAGTTCGGCGTCGATGGTCTGTTGCGCCAGGGGGCGCAGCCGGCGTACGAGGGTGGTGGCCTCCGCGGCCTCGGCCTCGGTGGGCGGGTGGTCCAGGAACTGCTGGAAGACATGCTCGGTGGTGAAGTCCAGGAAGCGGGCGGCGATGTGCTCGACCTGGCCGCGCAGCTCCCGCAGATGACCGGAGATCGTCGTCAACGGAACCCCGGCGGAGTGCAGTTCGGCGGCGACGGCGAGTTCCTGCGGGCTGGGGACGAGGAACTCGTCGTCCCGGCCCGGGATGCGTTCCAGGACGCCCAGTTCGACGGCCTCGGCGAGCGCTGTCTCATCGGGGCTGCCCCCGAAGGCGTCGTTCAGCTCCGCGCGGCTGATGCGGGACGCCTCCTCGTCGGTCCACGGCCCGTCGATCTCGGCGACCAGGCCCAGGACCCCGCCGAGGTCGCGACCCGCGTCCCAGGCCTCAAGCAGTTCCTTGATGCTGGCGAGGGTGTAGCCGCGGTCCAGCAGATCGGCGATCTGGCGCAGCCGGGCCAGATGGGCATCGCCGTAGACATTGGCCCGGCCACGGCGTTCCGGGCGGGGAAGCAGTCCACGGTCCTGATAGGCGCGGATGGTGCGCACCGTGGCGCCGCTGAGGTGCGCCAGATCCTCGATGCGGTACTCAGGGGTGCGGGCCTCGGCCGTGTGCGGCTGCTCGGTCACTGTGGTGCTCCTAACGAGATGGCCGCAGGCTACGAGCCCGCCGCGTGGCCCACCGCGCCCGCCCTCGGCGCGGTGCGGCCGGGCAGGACACCGAGCAGGCGACGGCCGTGCGCAACGACCCTTCCTGCGAGGGATGGTACGGCCGCCTCCGATACCGCCGGACTGCCGCACCCAGCTCCCGCCGGACCTGCCGTACCAGCCCCGCCGGACCTGCACCCAGCTCCCTCCGGGCCGGGCCGGGCCGAGGCTCCGGCCCGGGGGCCACGGGACGGCGTAGCGGCCAGGCGGGCCCTTGCTTCCGGAGCCCCCCCCAGCACGCGCCCCACCGCTCCCTAAAGCCGTGGCTCGAAGCGGGCGAGGGCGCGGAGGGCGCGTGGGGCGAAGCGGGAGAGGAGGTGGGCGGCGCGGGCTTCGGGGGTGACCGGTACCACCGCCTGGTTGCGGACGACCGCACGCAGGATGGCGTCGGCGACCTTCTCCGGCGGGTAGTTGCGCAGCCCGTACAGCCGCGCGGCCCTGGCCTGGCGGCGCTTCTCCTCGTCGGCCGAGACTCCGGTGAAGCGGGCAGTGCTGGTGATACCGGTGTTGACCAGCCCGGGGCAGATGGCCGAGACGCCGATGCCCTGACCTGCCAGCTCGGCGCGCAGACACTCGCTGAGCATCAGGACGGCCGCCTTGGAGGTGCTGTATGCGGGCAGCAGCTTCGACGGCTGGAAGGCGGCTGCCGAGGCGGTGTTGACGATATGGCCGCCCTGGCCGCGTTCCGCCATCCGCTTGCCGAAGATCCGGCAGCCGTGGATGACGCCCCACAGATTGACGTCCAGGACCTTCTTCCAGTCCTCGGTCCCGGTCTGGAGAAAGGAGCCGGACAGGCCGATGCCGGCGTTGTTCACCAGCACATCGACGGTCCCGTACTCCGTATGCACCTTGTCGGCGAGCTTCTCCATCGCCGTCGCGTCGGAGACATCGACGACCTCCGCCCAGGACTGTGGTGCACCGACCAGCCGGGACATCTCGGCGGTCCGGGCCGCGCCCTCGGCGTCCCGGTCGACGGCGATGACCCGCGCGCCGGCCTCCGCGAAGGCGAACGCCGTGGCCCGGCCGATGCCGCCGGCCGCGCCGGTCACCAGCACCAGCTGCCCGCCGAACCGGTCGGCGTAGGCGCCGGACGCCACGACCTGCCGCGCCGGGTCGCCCTCCTCCTTGGCGGTGAGGAACTCGCCGATCCAGGAGACGAGCTGGTCGGGGCGGGTGCGGGGCACCCAGTGCTTGGCGGGGAGGGTGCGGCGTACCAGCTGCGGCGCCCACTGCTCCAGATCGTCGTACAGCCGCGGCGAGAGGAAGGCGTCACCGGTGGGGGTGATGAGCTGGACCGGGCAGTGCGCATAGGCGTCGGCGCGTGGGCGGCGGAGCCGGGGGAGCACATTGTCGCGGTAGAGCCAGGCGCCGTGGGCCGCGTCGGTGGGCAGCGAAGCGGTCGGGTAGTCGCCACCTGGCACCTTCTCCACCCGCTGGAGGATCTTCGGCCAGCGCTTGCCGAGCGGCCCCTTCCACGCCAGCTCGGGCAGCACGGGGGTGTGCAGCAGGTAGATGTACCAGGACTTGGCGCTCTGATGGAGGAGTTGGGCGGCGCGCCGGGGGGTGGGGCGCACCGTCCGCTTCTTGATCCAGTGGCCGAAGTGATCCAGGGACGGGCCCGACATGGAGGTGAAGGAGGCGATCCGGCCCTCCGTGCGCCGCACCGTGGCGAACTCCCAGCCCTGCACCGAGCCCCAGTCATGACCGACCAGATGCACCGGGCGGTCGGGGCTGACGGCGTCGGCGACGGCCAGGAAGTCGTCCGTCAGCTTCTCCAGGGTGAACCCGCCCCGTAGTGGCTGCGGTGCGGTGGACCGGCCGCAGCCCCGGACGTCGTAGAGCACCACATGGAAGCGGTCGGCCAGGCCGCGGGCTACCTCGGACCACACCTCCTTGCTGTCCGGGTAGCCGTGCACCAGCAGCACCGTGGGCTGTGCCGGATCACCCAGCTCGGCGACGCACAGCTCAATGCCGCCGGTCCGCACCCATCGCTCCCGCGCTCCGGCGAGCCCCGCGGTGCCCCCTGACCCGGCCCCGACCTCAGCCGAGGCCCCACCACCGGCCCCGGCCCCCAGCCGCTGCCCCCGCCCCGAGCCCCGGCCGTTCCCCTTTCCCCGCCCGTCCCCTGCTCCCCGTCCACGTCCCATGTTCACGCGGCCTTCTCCTCCCGCCAGCGCCGCACATGCGGCAGATCGTCGTCCAGCCAAAAGGCGCTTTCCTGGGGGTCCTTGGAGTCCGTCACGACCAGGATCTCCTCAAACTTCGCGCCCGTGCCCCGGAATCCGAGGTGGGGTTCGACCGCCCACAGTCCGGGCTGCGGCGGGTGGTCGGAGAAGCGGTACGGGCTCCACAGCGGGGACCAGCCGTCGCGGTGGCCGTGCAGTGCGTCGGAGGCCAGGCCTCTGAGGGACTGGGTGCCGAACCCGAAGAGTGTGGGGGACCAGCGGCGCTGCCGGACCCGGTCGACCTTGTGCGCGATGACGCCGAAGGGGTAGGCGCGGTGGCGGTTGGCATGGCCCTGCCGCACCATCAGCCGGTCGACATCCGCGTAGATCTCCCGCAGCGGGCGTCGTTCGCGCACCTCGCGCAGGATGAGCTCCCGGTGCGCTTCGAGGTCGGCAAGCAGCCGGTCGTGCACGGGGTTGAGGCCCAGACAGCCGGAGTAGCCGACGTCGGCCGGGTAGCCCTGGTAAATGGGGGCCAGGTCGAGGATGAAGGCCATCCCGGGCTCCAGCTCACGCTGGGTGGGGAAGAACTGGAGCGGCACCCGGAAGTTGACGAAGGCGGTGCGGTCGCCGAACCAGGCGAAGGGCAGATGGAACCAGTCCCGTACGCCGCGCTCGCGCAGCCACTCGCGCTGCATCCGCGCCGCCGCGCGCTCGGTCACCCCGGGCTTGAGCTGGGCGGCCACCGCTTCCGCGCAGGCATAGGCGAGCCGCTGGACCTCTCTGAACCCCCTTAGCCCGGCGCTGAGTTCTCCGGCTGCTCCTGGTGGGGTCGCTGAGGTGACTGAGGCCATCGCCAACCGTCCGTCCGTGAGACGTCCATCGCGGTACGTGCCCGTAACTTGACACTGATGAATGTGACAATGACCGGCGGCTGCGTCAAGAGGCCCGCACAGATGCACCGGCAGCCCTGAGGCCGGGGCAGCTCACAGCAGGAGACCCCTACGGGCACGTAATACCGCAGGGGGATGCGCATCCCATCGTCTGGGTTGACGACCGGTGTGGCGGGTGCCACTACCGTCGATGACGTGACTGTGATCGTGACCGAAAGCCTGAGCAAGCGGTTCCCGCGGGTGACCGCCTTGGACCGGCTCTCCGTTGACATCGCCCCCGGCGTAACGGGCCTGGTGGGTGCCAACGGTGCCGGAAAGTCCACCCTGATCAAGATCCTCCTCGGGCTGGCCCCGGCGACCGAAGGCACCGCGCATGTCCTCGGCCTGGACGTGACCACGGACGGCGGCGCCATCCGTGAGCGGGTCGGTTACATGCCCGAGCACGACTGCCTGCCGCCGGATGTCTCGGCGACGGAGTTCGTTGTGCACATGGCCCGGATGTCCGGGCTGCCGCCGACCGCCGCCCGCGAGCGCACCGCGGACACCCTGCGCCATGTCGGTCTCTACGAGGAGCGCTACCGCCCCATCGGCGGCTACTCGACCGGTATGAAGCAGCGGGTGAAGCTGGCCCAGGCGCTGGTCCACGACCCGCAGCTGGTGTTCCTCGACGAGCCCACCAACGGCCTCGACCCGGCCGGGCGGGACGAGATGCTCGGCCTGATCCGGCGCGTCCACAGCGACTTCGGGATCTCCGTCCTGGTGACCTCCCACCTCCTCGGTGAGCTGGAGCGCACCTGCGACCATGTCGTCGTCATCGACGGCGGCAAACTCCTGCGGTCCTCCTCGACCGATGAGTTCACGCAGGTCACCACCTCGCTGGCGGTCGAGGTCACGGACACCGACGCCCATCCGGACGGCACCGAAGTGCTGCGTGCGGCCCTCGCCGCGGCCGGCGCCGCGGTGACCACCCGCGCGGCCGGCTCCGAGGGCCTCGCCGCCTCCGGCCACCTCTTGTATGTCGAGGCGGCCGGTGAGGGGACGTATGACCTGGTGCGGGACACCGTCGCCGGACTCGGGCTCGGCCTGGTCCGGATGGAACAGCGCCGCCACCAGATCGCCGAGGTCTTCCGCGACGCGGATGCGGCGCAGGCCGCCACCGCCACCGCAGGCGCCCCGGGCGCCCCGTATGCCACCCAGGACGGAGGCGCCCACGATGTCGCCTGAGCCCATGACGTCCGCGCACCCGGCGTCCCCCTCCGGCGCACCGGCCGATGCCTATATCCACAACATCGGCTACCGCCACTACGACGGCCCCCGCCTGGGCCGCGCCTACGCCCGACGGTCGCTCTTCTCGCAGAGCCTGCGCGGCGCCTACGGTCTGGGCCGTTCGGCCAAGAGCAAGGTGCTGCCGCTGCTGCTCCTCGTCGCGATGTGCCTGCCCGCCGCGATCATGGTGGCGGTGGCGGTGGTCACCAAGGCCGGTGCCCTCCCGGTCGGTTACTCCCGCTACGCCGTCTACCTCCAGGCCGTCATCGGTCTGTATCTGGCCGCGCAGGCCCCGCAGTCGGTCTCCCGTGATCTGCGGTTCAAGTCCATACCGCTGTATTTCTCCCGGCCCATCGAGCGGGTCGACTACGTGGCCTCGAAGTTCGCGGCCATGGCCGCCGCCCTGTTCATCCTCACCGGCATACCGCTGCTGATCCTCTATGTCGGGGCGCTGCTGGCGAAGCTGGACTTCGTCGACCAGACCAAGGGTCTGGGGCAGGGACTGGTCGCCGTGGTGCTGCTCTCGCTGCTGTTCGCCGGGATCGGACTGGTCGTCTCCGCGGTCACCCCGCGCCGCGGCTTCGGTGTCGCCGCCGTGATCGCCGTCCTCACCATCCCGTACGGCGCGGTGAGCGCGGTCCAGGAGATCGCCTTCGTCCAGGGCAATGAGTCCGCCGTCGGCTGGCTGGGGCTGTTCTCCCCCATCACGCTGATCGACGGGGTGCAGTCGACCTTCCTCGGCGGCAGCAGCTCCTTCCCCAACGGCCTGGCCCCGACCACCGGCGCAGGTTTCGTCTATCTCCTCGTGACGCTGGCCGTCATCGTCGGCTGCTACGGCCTCCTGATGCGCCGCTACCGAAAGGCCGGCCTGTGAGCTCCCACCCGTCGCCCACCACCGCCCTTCCCGGGAATGGGCTGCGCCCATGGGCCTTCCGTCTGTCGCCCACCACCGCCCTTCCGTCGCCCGCCATCACCCTCCGAAGGAATGGGCCGCGCCCATGACGACTCTGCACATCGACCATGTCTCACGCTGGTTCGGCAATGTCGTTGCCGTCAACGACATCACCATGACCATCGGCCCCGGCGTGACCGGCCTGCTCGGCCCCAACGGCGCCGGCAAGTCCACCCTCATCAACATGATGGGCGGCTTCCTCGCGCCCTCCAACGGCTCCGTCACCCTCGACGGGACGACGATCTGGCGCAACGCCGGCATCTACCGCCACATCGGCATCGTCCCGGAGCGCGAGGCGATGTACGACTTCCTCACGGGGCGCGAATTCGTCCTCGCCAACGCCGAGTTGCACGGACTCGGCCGGGCGGAGGCGGCCAGGGCGCTGGCCACCGTCGAGATGGAGTACGCCCAGGACCGCAAGATCTCGACGTACAGCAAGGGCATGCGGCAGCGGGTGAAGATGGCTTCCGCGCTGGTCCACGACCCGTCGGTGCTGCTGCTGGACGAGCCGTTCAACGGTATGGACCCCCGTCAGCGGATGCAGCTGATGGAGCTGCTGCGGCGGATGGGCGACGAGGGCCGTACGGTCCTGTTCTCCTCGCACATCCTCGAAGAGGTCGAGCAACTCGCCGCGCATATCGAGGTGGTGGTGGCCGGGCGGCATGCCGCGTCCGGAGACTTCCGCAAGATCCGCCGGCTGATGACGGACCGCCCGCACCGCTATCTCGTCCGGTCCGACAACGACCGGGCGCTGGCCGGCGCGCTGATCGCCGACCCCTCGACGGCCGGCATCGAGGTGGACCTGACCGAAGGCGCGCTGCGCATCCAGGCGATCGACTTCGGCCGCTTCACCGAACTCCTGCCGTGGGTCGCCCGCGAACACGGCATCCGCCTGCTGACGGTCTCGCCCTCCGACGAGTCGCTGGAATCCGTCTTCTCCTACCTCGTAGCGGCCTGAGGCCGAAAGGAGCCCTGACGCATGTCCACGACCACTCCGGCGGCCCGGACCGCGCCCCCCGGCGCACCCAAGGTCTCGCTGTTCCACCCGACCGTCGCCCGGCTCACCTACCGCGCCCTGCTCGGCCGGCGGCGGGCCCTGATCCTCTTCGCGCTGCCCGCCCTGCTGGTGACGCTCGCGGTGGCCGTCCGCGTGCTGGCCGGTGCCGACGATGCCACCGCCGGCGGGATCCTGGGCACCTTCGCGCTGGGCACGATGGTGCCCCTGATCGGCGTCATCGCCGGTACGGGCGCGATCGGCCCGGAGATCGACGACGGCTCGGTGGTCTATCTCCTGGCCAAGCCGGTGCCCCGGCCGACGATCATCCTCACCAAACTCCTGGTCGCGATAGGCGTCACGGTCGCCTTCTCCGCCCTCCCCGTCCTGCTCGCCGGCTTCCTCCTCAACGGCAACAGCCAGCAGATAGCCGTGGGATACGCGGTGGCGGCGGCCGTCGCCTCGGTCGCCTACAGCGCCCTCTTCCTGCTCTTCGGCACGGTCACCCGGCATGCCGTCGTGTTCGGCCTGGTCTACGCCCTGATCTGGGAGGCGTTCGTGGGGACGCTCATCCCGGGCGCGAAGACCCTCAGCGTTCAGCAGTGGGCGCTGGCGGTCGGCCAGAAGGCGGCCGCGGACGGTGCGCTCACCTCCGACGTCCAACTGCCGCTCGCCCTCTGCCTGCTGGTGGGGCTCACCGGCGTCGCCACCTGGTATGCCGGCCGTCGTCTGAAGGCGCTCACCCTGGCGGGCGAGGAGTAAGGACGTCCGGGGGACGGGGCGGGGCGGGTCCTAAGCCCCGCCCCCACCACCACTCCCACCGCTCGTGCTGCTCCCGGCGCTGCGCTGCCGCTCGTTGAACTCCCGCACGTTGCCCAGATGCTTCTGGTAGTCGGCGGTGAAGCGGGTGTCGCCCGGTTTCACGGTGACGAAGTAGAGCCAGTCGCCGGCGGGCGGCGCACCGGCCGCCTTCAGCGCGTCCGCACCGGGATTGTCGATCGGCGTCGGCGGCAGGCCCTGGTAGCGGTAGGTGTTGTACGGGCTCTTGGTCCTGGTGTCGGCGTGGCTGGTCCGGAGCGTGCTGCGGCCCAGCGCGTAGTTGATCGTCGAGTCCATCTGTAGCGGCATGCGGTGCGCGAGCCGGTTGTCGATGACGCGGGCGACCTTGCCCATATCGGCCGGCCGGTCCGCCTCGGCCTGCACGATGCTGGCGATGAGGACGGTCCGGTAGGAGCGGATGCCGTCGGCGGCGAGGCGCTCCTTGGCGGTTTTGACCATGTAGGTGAGCAGCGACGCCGGGGTGGTGTCCGAGTCGATCGGATAGGTCGCCGGGAAGAGATAGCCCTCCGGGTTGCCCTTCGCCTCGGCCGGCAGCGGGAGATGTGCGCGCTTGGCCGCCTTCGCGGTGGACCCGGCAGGCAGGTGCAGGGCCTTGTCGGCGGCGGCGTAGACCTGGGTGGCCCGCTGCCCTTCCGGGACGGTCAGCGTCTGGCCGGGCCCGCGCAGCAGTCGGGGCAGCAGCAGCACAGCCAGGACGATCAGGACAACCAGGACACACAGCACGGCCACAAGAACGCGCCGGCCGGTGCGGGAGAGCCGCGGACCTGGCCGGCGAACGGTGTGCGGGGCATCGCTCATGGGGAGCACCGTAGGTCAGACCGCCGGGTCGCGGAATGGCCGCCTCCGGATCGTTGCCCGCCACGAAGATCCTTCACCAGCTCGCCATGCGCCCGCCACCTGCGACGTTCCCGGAAAGCTGAGCCTCGGCGGGGGTACGGGGGTGGGCCGGCCGCGCACGCCGGGGTGCCGCCCGGCCGCTGCCGTCGCCCCGCTGCCCGGTCGCTACGGCCGCCCCGCCGCCCCCGTCCGTCAGCCGATCCGGCGATCCCGCCCCGCGCCCAGACCCAGCAGGGCCAGGCCCGCGCAGACGGCGAGGAGCAGGACGAGGGGGACGGTCCAGCCGTTGGTGGCCTGGTGGACGGCGCCGAGGGCCAGCGGGCCGGCGGCGGCCAGCAGGTAGCCGCCGGTCTGGGCCATGCCGGAGAGTCGGGCGGCGGTGTGGGCGTCGCCCGACCGCAGGACCATCATCGTCAGGGCCAGGCCCAGCGCACCGCCCTGCCCGACGCCGAGGAGCGCGGCCCACAGCCAGGCCCCGGCCACCGGTGCCACCAGCAGCCCCGTGACGCCGCAGGCCATCAGCGCGGACACCGCCACACCCAGCAGCCGCTGCTGCCGCATCCGCCCCGCAAGCATCGGCACCACGAACGAACCGACCATCTGCACCAGCGTGCTGAAGGCGAAGACCAGGCCCGCCTCGCCCTTGCCCATGCCGTGATCGGTGAAGATCGTCGGCATCCAGGCGATGCTCACGTAGGCGATCAGCGACTGCGAGCCCATGAACAGCGTGACCTGCCAGGCCAGCGGGGAGCGGCTGAGCCGCGGCCCGTCCCCGGCGAGCTGCGCGGGGGTGGCCGCGGCCGCGCCATGGCGGGTGCCGCGCCGGGCCATCAGCGTCTGCGGGATCCAGGCGACCGCGGCGACGGCGGCCAGCAGCGCCCAGGAGGCCAGTGCGCCCTGCCAGCTGCCGAGCGCGTTCTCCATCGGCACCGCGGAGGCGGCGGAGACGGTCGCCCCCAGGATCATCGCGGTCGAGTACAGCGCCGTCATGCCCGCGGCCCGCTCCGGGAAGTCCCGCTTGATCAGGCCCGGCATCAGCACATTCAGCAGGGCTATCGAGCCGCCGACCACCGCACCCCCGGCGAACAGCGCGACCACCGGCGGGGCGATCCGCAGCACGATGCCGCCGCACAGCGCCACCAGCGCCCCGCAGAGCGCCGTCTCGGTCCCCCAGCGCCGCGCCAGTTTCGGCGCGACGATCGAGCCGAGGCCCATGAAGATCAGCGGGATGGTCGTCACCAGGCTGTTGGCCGTCGCGGTCAGACGGTAGTGCGCACCGATCTCACCAAGCAGCGGTGAGACCCCGGCCAGCGCCGTACGCATATTGAGCGCGGCAAGCACGATCCCGGCCATGACCAGTACGGGGTGGGCCCGCAGCCGGCGGCGGGCGGTGGCGACCGGCGGTACCGGGACCAGATCCTCCTCGGCGTCGATCAAGGGTGCTTCGGACCTGGGCCCTGCCATACGCGCATACCTCGTCAGGTGTCGGATCGGGATGGTGGATCGGGAAGAGAAAGGAAGAAGGAGAGCGGGATTGGGGGAGGGCAGAAGGGGCCGGGCCGAGGGAGGCAGAAAGGGGGCGGCCTCAGCGGCCGGCGAGCAGGGCCTCCACGGCTCGCTTCGGCTTGTCCAGCAGGGCGCGGGTCGCGCGCTCCGCCGCGTCCGGGTCGCCGGCCGCGATGGCGTCCAGGACCGCGCAGTGATCTCCGTGCGCGACCCTCGGCATCGCCTGGTCGTCGAGCGCGCTGACCAGGGCCTCCCGTACCGAGCTGCTGAACCAGCCGTAGGTCGCCGTCAGCGCGGTGTTGTGCGCGGCCTCGACGACGGCCTTGTGGAAGGCGACGTCATGATCGGCGTAGAGCTCCGCACTGCCCGGGTCGGGCTCTCCCTCCGCGTCCGCCAGGTCGGCCACGGCGTCCAGGGCGGCCCGCATCCGTTCCAGATCGTCGGGCCGGTGACGCAGCGCGGCCAGCCGGGCGGCCTCCGCCTCCAGCGCGATCCGCAGCTCCAGTACGTCGCGGATACCGGCCCGCTGGATGCCGCGCATGATGTCGCCCGGGTCCGTGGTGGAGACGACGAAGGTGCCCTCGCCCTGGCGTGAGCGCAGCATCCCGGCGTGGACGAGGACCCGCACCGCCTCGCGGACGGTGTTCCGGCCGACCTGGAGCTGCTCGGCGAGGGCATGTTCGGTGGGGATCCGGGACCCCACCTTCCACTCCCCGTCCGTCAGCTGGGATCGCAGGGCGTCGACGACGGTGTCCACCAGGGACTGCCGTCCCGCTGCCTGAAGTGCCATTTCCATCCCGTTCGCGCCGATGAACCAGTAGGTGCCGTAGGACCCGTAAGGGTCGGAGAGCCCGTAGGACCCGTAGGGACCCCGACCTGAAGGTTCGGCCCCGTCCGGGCAGTTGCCCAGTCATCCTACAACTGGTCGATTCATCGTACACGGACATATAGGCGGGCACGGGGAAGGGTGCGGCCCGCAGCCCGCCCCCTCACCCGCCCGTGACCCTCACCCCACCCCCGCCGGCGACCCTCACACCCCGATATCCCGCTCCTGGATGTCCGCCAGGGATTCGCGCCGTACCAGGAGGCGGGCATGGCCTCCCGTGACGGCGATGACCGGCGGGCGGCCGACGAGGTTGTAGCCGGAGGCCATCGAGAGGTGGTACGCGCCGGCGACCGGGACGGCCAGCAGGTCGCCGGGGCGGATGTCGCCGGGCAGCTGGGCATCGGCGGCGAGGACATCGCCGGCCTCGCAGTGCCGCCCGACGACGGTGACGGGTTCCGGCGCGGCCGCCGTGGCGCGGCCGACCAGCCGTGGCGCGTAGCGCACCCCGTACAGCGCGGGCCGCGGGTTGTCGCTCATCCCGCCGTCCACCGCCACGAAGGTGTGCGCGCCGGTCCGTTTGACGGACAGCACCCGGTAGAGGACGACCCCGGCCGGGCCCGCGATGGCGCGGCCCGGTTCGATGGCGAGCCGGGGCACCGGCAGCCCGGCCGCCGCGCAGCCGCGGGCCAGTTCGGCGCGGACCTTGGTGCCGAGGGCGCCGGGGTCGAGCGCGGGCTCGCCGGGGCGGTAGGCGACGCCGTGGCCGCCGCCGAGGTCCAGTTCGCGCAGTGTGCTGCCGTGGTGCTCCCGGATGCGGGCCAGCAGGCCGATCAGCCGTCGTACCGCCGACAGATAGGGCTTGACGGTGGTGATCTGCGAGCCCAAATGGCAGTGCAGGCCGGTCAGTTCGAGGCGTGGCTGGCTGAGCACCCGGGCGATGGCGTGCTGCGCGGAGCCGTCGGCGATCGACAGGCCGAACTTCTGGTCGTCGGTCCCGGTACGGATCTTGGCGTGGCCGCCGGCGGCGATCCCCGGCACGACCCGGATCAGCACCTTCTGGCGGCTGCCCGCCGGGACCGCGGCGGCCAGCCGGGCGATCTCCGAGGTGCTGTCGATGACGATCCGGCCGACGCCCAGCCGCAGGGCGGCCCGCAGGTCGGCCGGGCTCTTGGCGTTGCCGTGCAGCACGATTCGCTCGGGCGGAAAGCCGGTGGTGACGGCCAGTTCCAGCTCACCGGCGGAGCAGACGTCCATCCCGAGGCCCTCCTCCTGCACCCAGTGCACCATCGCGCGGCACAGGAAGGCCTTGGCCGCGTAGTAGACCTCGGTGTCGGGGAAGGCCCGTAGGTAGGCGCGGCAGCGGTGGCGCACCTCGTCCTCGTCCAGGACGTAGGCGGGGGTGCCGAAGCGGTCGGCCAGCTCGGTGAGTGGGACACCGCCGACGGCGAGATCGTCATGGCCGGCCGGTGCCGTGGACGCGGGCCAGATGGACCGCGGCTCGCTGCCGGACGGCGGCCGGGCGGCGGTGTGGGGCGGGGGCGCCACGGCTGTGGCCGGTGGCGGGGGGCCGGCCTCGTGGCCGGCCGGCGGCAGCGTGCTGTGACTCATCGCGGTCACCCCTCCCTCAGGCGGCCCGTAGGTGACGGCCACGGGGTACGTCGGGGACGTATCGGGGATCGACAGTCAGGGCCGTCGCCCCGACGGGTTCGGCCAGCGCCCGCAGCGCGGGCTCGGAGAGCCTGACCCAGGGCTGGCCGCCGCCGAGGGCCGCGGCCAGCCGCTGGGGAGAGGTGAAGGCGACGGCGGTACGGCCGCCGAGCGGAGTGCGGAACAGGCGGGCCGTGCAGCCCGCGGGGCCCGACCGGACGGGGACGAACAGCGGTCCGGCCGGGACACGATCGGCAGGCTCGGGATCTCCCGCGTTCAGATGGTGGTACACGGCGTTGCTCCTCGGACGGCACTCGGCCCCGGACCGGTGGGAAACGCGTACGCCGGGGCTCGGCTCTGACGCTATGCCCGGTGAACGGGGCGCTCCGCCGTTCGCTGACGCGTCATTGACGGGTTGCGGCCGCTACTTGACGCGATGCTGCCGCCCGGTGGCCGATTGTGCGGCGGCGGTGACTCCGGGCATCCGGCCTCCGCTGCCCGGCACGGCGAGCGCGGGCAGGGACGGGCCGGGAGGGGGCGGGCAGCGGACGGGCCGGTCCCCGCTCCCCGCCCCCGATGGCCCCCGTCCGCCACCCGGTCCATCGCCCATGGACCGCCGCGCTTGACCTTGACACTGTGGAAGGCACTCCACTGGAAGGCGTCATGTTCACCATCGGAGACTTCGCCCAGTACGGCCGTGTGTCGGCCCGCATGCTGCGCCACTACGACGCGATCGGGCTGCTGCGCCCCGCCCGTACCGACCCCGTCAGCGGCTACCGCTTCTACGAGGCGGCCCAGCTCGCCCGGCTCAACCGCATCATCGCGCTCAAGGACCTCGGGTTCAGCCTCCAGCAGGTGGGGGCGATCCTGGCCGAGGAGGTGAGCGTGCCGGAGCTGCGCGGGATGCTGCGGCTGCGGCAGGCGGAGCTGGCGGCGGCGCGGACGGCGGCGGATGCGCGGCTGGCGCAGGTCGAGGCGAGGCTCCGGACGATCGAGAGTGAGGGACGCATGTCTGCCGACGATGTGGTGGTCAAGCGCACCGGAACGGTACTGCTCGCCGAGCTGAGCGGGACCGCCGCCAGTTACGGGCCGGAGGACATCGGCCCGGTGATCACGCCGCTCTACGCCGAGCTGTGCCGGCTGCTGGAGACGGCGGGGGTGACACCGGCGGGGCCGGGGCTGGCGTACTACGAGGACGAACCGGAGCCCAGCGGGGGGAGCGGGGCCCACGGGAGTGACGGAAAGGACGCCGTCGTCGTGCACGCGGGGATGGTGATCACGGAGGAGGCGCTGGCGAAGGCGGGGGCGACGGCCGGTGACACCTCCGGCCGCCCCGGGACCCCCGCCGCCACCGGCCTCGGCTTCGACGTCGTCACCCTCCCCGGCCTGGACAGCGCCGCCACGGTGGTGCACCGCGGCCCGATGAGCCGGATTCTGCCGACCGCCCAGAATCTTGCGCACTGGATCGACGCCAACGGCTATCGCTCCGCCGGGTACGCCCGCGAGCTGTATCTGGAGTGCCCGCCGGACCAGGAGAAGTGGGTCACGGAGATCCAGGAGCCGGTTCACCGGGGGGCACGGCAGCACGGCAGCGCCAACCCAAGTCATGGCTAAGGGGTGTGAAAGGGGATCAGAGGATTGACTTGGGTGTGAGGGCGCGGCGAAGATCGCCACAGGGCCCAGGGCGGCAGCCCGGAACCGCGTACGGCCGTACGCGGTTCCGGGTGCCGACCCGCCTGGCGTTTACTCCGCCCGGCCCCGAGCCGCCCCTGACGCGGCCCCGATCCGCCCCCCGACCCGGCCCTGCTGCCCGCCCGTCGCCGCCCGGTGACCCCGCACGACGGCCAGCACCAGCACCCCGCCCGCCGACGCCACCACCCCCGAGATCAGCAGGATGTCGGTCAGCCCGGCGACATGGGCGGCGGCCACGGCCGTACGGGAGCCCCCGGGCCGGACGCCGTGCAGCGCGTCGGCGAAGACCGTGCCGAGGGCCGCGATGCCCAGTGCGTAGCCCAGCTGCCGGAAGGTGTTCACGGCACCGCTCGCCATCCCGGCCCGCTGCGGGGGCGCCGCGCCGAGCGCCGCCGAGACCAGGACCGGCATCGCCGTCCCGATGCCCAGCCCGCTCACCGTGAGGCCGGGGACCAGCGCTGCCCAGCCGGCGCCGTCGTCCAGCAGCGCGTACTCCAGCAGCAGTCCGGCGCCCACCAGCAACATGCCAATTCCGAGCGGGAGTTGGGGCGCCATCCGCTGGAGCAGCCGGCCGCCCAGCGCACCGACCAGCAGGGACATCAGCGCCATCGGCGTCACCGCCAGGCCCGCCTGCACGGGGCTCAGACCGAGGATGTTCTGCACCCACAGCCCCACGAAGGAGAGATACGGGAACGCCGCGGCCTGGAGCAGCAGCGCCGCCGCCATCAGCGCCGCGAACGACGGGCGGCGCAGCAGCCCCAGGTCCAGCAGCGGCCGGTGTGCCCGCCGTTCGACGACGAGGAACACCAGCAGCGCGAGCGCCGCCCCGCCGAGCGCGGCGAGCGTCCCGGACTCCGTCCAGCCCTCCTCACCGCCGCGCATCAGCCCGTAGGTCAGCCCGCCCGCGCAGGCGGTGAAGGACACGGCACCCGGCCAGTCGATCCGGGCGGCGGGGGAATCCCCTACGGAGTCCGTTCGAGGGCGGGGGAGTTCGCCGTGCGACTCGGGCACCCGGCGCACCGTGATCCACACCGCGACGGCGGTCAGCGGCAGATTGACCAGGAAGATGGCCCGCCAGTCCACATACTCGGTGAGCAGGCCGCCCAGTACGGGGCCGATCGCGGCCGCGGCGCCGCTGGTGCCGCCCCAGACGCCGAACGCCACGCCCCGGTCCCGGCCCTGATAAGCGGCCATCAGCAGTGGGGTGTTGGTGGCGAACATCGCCGCCGCGCCCACCCCTTGCACGGCGCGGGCCGCGACCAGCACGCCCGCGTCCGGGGCCAGCCCACAGACCAGTGAGGCGAGCGCGAACAGCGTCAGCCCGGCGACGTACAGCCGGCGCCGCCCGTAGAGGTCGGCGGCCGAGCCCGCCACCATCAGCAGCGCGGCCAGCGCCAGCGCGTAGATGTCCATCACCCACTGGAGCGAGGTGAAGGTGGCGCCCAGGCCGTCGGCTATCCGGGGCAGCGCGGTGTTCACGATCGTCACATCGACCAGCAGCAGGAAGTTGCCGAGGGTGATGGCGGCCAGCGGCCACCACTTCCCGGCCGGTCCCCCGCCCGGCTCCCCGCCCGCGTCCGGCGCCCGGCCGCCCGCCGCGGTCCCCCGCTCGGGTGCGCTCCGCATGATCTTTCCTCCGTTCGTAGCGGCCGGTACCGGCGGGCCGGCGCCGCCCGAAGGTCCGGCCCGGCCCCGCCGGTTCGCCGGCCGGCGTCTCGTATTGCCGACGCCACGGTGCGGGCGGCGCCGTCCGTGCTCCCAGCCACCGCGTGCCCGGCGGCGCAATCCGACACGGGTTAGCCTCGAACGGTGAAATCCGACGGGAAGCCGGCCGCGGCGGACCGGGGGAGCGGCACCGGTGCGGTTCCCGGCGGCCCCACCGGTTTCGACGACCTCGATCACCGGCTGATCCATGCGCTTCAGCTCGACGGCCGGGCGCCGTTCAGCCGGATCGCCGCCGCACTCGGGGTCTCCGACCAGACCGTCGCCCGGCGCTACACCCGGCACCGCACGCACGGCGCGCTCAAGGTGCTGGGGCTGCCCGGCACGCAGGCACTGGGCGAGGTGCAGTGGCTGGTGCGGGTGCAGTGCACACCGGACGCCGCGGTCGCCGTCGCCGAGGCGCTGGCCCGCCGCCCGGACACCTCCTGGGTCAGCCTGATGTCCGGCGGCACCGAGATCTCCGCGGTGTGCCGGGCGCCGAACAATGACCTCAGCGATGTGCTGCTGCTCCAGAAACTGCCCCGCACCCCGAGCGTCATCGGGGTGACCGCCCACTGTCAGCTGCACCAGTTCTTCGGCGGCCCCCAGGGCCTGATCAACAAGTCCGGTGCGCTGACCGACGAGCAGATCGCCCTGCTGAGCCCGCCGCCGCCGGCCCCGGCCGCCGCCCCCGTCCAGCTCACCGACGCCGACCGCCGGCTCTTCGACGCCCTCGCCCGGGACGGCCGCACCCCGCTGGCCGAACTCGCCGCCGCCACCGGCTGGTCACCCACCACGGTCCGCCGCCGCTGCACCGAACTGCGGGCGACCGGTGCCCTGTATTACGACGTCGATTACGACCTGGGGCAATTCGGGTACGGCGTGATGGTGGCCCTCTGGCTGTCCGTCGAGCCCGCCCGCCTCGCCGCCGCCGGCGAGGCGATGGCGGCACACCCGGAAGTCGGCTACGCCTGCGCCACCACCGGCCCGCACAACCTCTTCGCCTCGGTGCTCTGCCGCGACGTCGGCGCCGTCTACACCTATCTGACGACCCGGGTGGCGGCGCTGCCCGGCGTACGGGCGATGGAGAGCGCGCCCCGCATCCGGCACCTCAAGGGGCCGGGACCGCTGTTCTTTGCCGGCCACGCCGCCCCGGGGCGCCGCCGGTGAGGCCGCCGGCCGAGCCGCCGCGCGGCGGCCGTCGCCCGTCCACCGTCAACCCCCTGACCTGGGCGAAGGACTGGGTACGCAGCAGCCCCGGCACCCATATCTGGCTGCTGGTCATCGGCATCACCAGCCTGGTCATCGCCGCCGCCTCCGAGGGGCTGGGGCAGTTCCTGGTCCACCGCACCAGCAGCAACATCCACGAGCTGAACGAGCATCCGCTGCCGTCGCTGCTGATCAGCGGCTTCTGGATCGAGCGTCCCGAGTCGTTCCTGCTCTATGCGGTGATGTTCGAGCTGCTGCACGCCAATGTGGAGCGCTGGACGGGGACCGCGCGCTGGCTGCTGACGGTCGGCGGCGCGCATATCGCCGCCACCCTCGCCAGCCAGGAGCTGGTCCTGCTGGCCATCGAGGGGCACCGGCTGCCGCGTTCGATGACCCATGTCGTGGACATCGGGGTCTCGTACGGGCTGGCGGCGGCGGCCGGGGTGCTGACGTACCGGCTGCGGCCGCCCTGGCGCTACGGCTACCTCGCCGGGGTGCTGGTCTTCTTCGGCGTTCCGCTGCTGACCGGCGCGAGCTTCACCGACTTCGGCCATGCCATCGCGCTGGTCATGGGATTCGCGGCCTGGCCGCTGACCCCGGCGGCCGCCGAGGAGCTGCCGCCGGAGGACGGGCCCGGCCCCGCGGACCGGGCCGCCGGGCCGCCGCCGGAGCAGCGGCCGGAAAGCCCTCAGGAGAGGTAGAGCCGCTCCAGCACCACCGCGACGCCGTCCTCCTCGTGGGAGGCGGTGAACTCGTCCGCGACGGCCTTCAGTTCGTCATGGGCGTTGGCCATCGCCACCCCGTGCGCGGCCCAGCCGAACATCGGGATGTCGTTGGGCATGTCACCGAAGGCGATGGTGTCCTTGGCGGTGAGGCCCAGCCGGCGGGCGGCCAGCGACAGTCCGGTGGCCTTCGACAGGCCCAGCGGCAGCAGTTCGACGATGCCCTCGCCGGCCACCGTCACCCCGACCAGATCCCCGGCGACCTGACGCGCGGCCAGGGCCAGCGCATCGTCGTCCAGGGTCGGGTGCTGGAGGTAGACCTTGTTGATCGGGGCCGCCCACAGGTCGGCGGGGTCGTCCAGCAGGACGTTCGGCAGCGGGCCTTCCTGGACGCGGTAGCCGGGGCCGACCAGCACCTCGCCGTCCAGACCGTCCCGGCTCGCGGCCAGATACAGCGGGCCGACCTCGGCCTCGATCTTGGCCAGTGCGAGACCGGCGAGCTGGCGGTCGAGCGTCACCGACGTCAGCAGCCGGTGTTCCCCGGCGTGGTAGACCTGACCGCCCTGGCCGCACACCGCGAGGCCCCGGTAGTCCAGGGCGTCGAGGATGTGCCGGGTCCAGGGCACGGCCCGGCCGGTGACGACGATATGCGCCGCGCCCGCCGCGGTGGCCGCGGCGAGCGCCCGGCGGGTGCGCTCGGAGACGGTCTCGTCGGCGCGCAGCAGCGTGCCGTCGAGGTCGGTCGCGATGAGCTTGTACGGCAGCGGGGTGTCCGCGGCCGGAGCGGGTGCGCTCACTTGGCGACGGGCTCCAGGATCTCCCGGCCGCCCAGGTAGGGGCGGAGCACCTCGGGGACGCGCACGGAGCCGTCCGCCTGCTGGTGGTTCTCGAAGAGCGCCACGATGGTGCGCGGGATGGCGCAGAGCGTGCCGTTCAGCGTCGCCAGCGGCGAGACCTTCTGCTTGCCGTCGACGGTCTCCCGCATCCGGACCGAGAGGCGCCGCGCCTGGAACTCGTCGCAGTTCGACGCCGAGGTCAGCTCGCGGTACTTGCCCTGGGTGGGGATCCACGCCTCGCAGTCGAACTTGCGGGAGGCGGAGGCGCCGAGGTCACCGGTGGCGACATCGATGACCTGGAAGGGCAGCTCCAGACCGGTCAGCCACTGCTTCTCCCAGTCCAGCAGCCGCTGGTGCTCGGCCTGGGCGTCCTCCGGCGCGACGTAGGAGAACATCTCGACCTTGTCGAACTGGTGGACCCGGAAGATGCCGCGGGTGTCCTTGCCGTAGGTGCCGGCCTCGCGGCGGAAGCACGGCGAGAAACCGGCGTAGCGCAGCGGCAGCTTGGCGGCGTCCACGATCTCGTCCATGTGGTACGCGGCGAGCGGGACCTCGGAGGTGCCGACCAGGTAGTAGTCGTCCTTCTCCAGGTGGTAGACGTTCTCCGCGGCCTGGCCGAGGAAGCCGGTGCCCTCCATGGCGCGCGGGCGCACCAGGGCGGGGGTCAGCATCGGTGTGAAACCGGCCGCGGTGGCCTGCGCGATGGCGGCGTTGACCAGCGCGAGCTCCAGCAGCGCGCCGACGCCCGTGAGGTAGTAGAAGCGGGAGCCGGAGACCTTGGCGCCGCGCTCGACGTCGATGGCGCCGAGCAGCTCGCCGATCTCCAGGTGGTCCTTGGGCTCGAAGCCCTCGGCGGTGAAGTCACGGATCGTGCCGTGCGTCTCCAGGACCCGGAAGTCCTCCTCGCCGCCGACCGGGACGTCGGGGTGGACGAGGTTGCCGAGCTTCCGCAGCAGCGCCTGCGTCTCTTCCTTGGCCTCGTCCTGGGCGGCGTCGGCGGCCTTGACGGCGGCGGACAGCTCACCGGCCTTCTTCAGCAGCTCGGCCTTCTCGTCGCCGGCGGCCTTGGGGATGAGCTTGCCGAGCGACTTCTGCTCGGCACGCAGCTCGTCGAAGCGGACGCTGGACGACCTGCGCCGCTCGTCGGCGGAGAGAAGCGCGTCGACGAGCTCGACGTCCTCTCCACGGGCGCGCTGGGACGCGCGCACACGGTCGGGGTCCTCACGGAGCAGGCGAAGGTCAATCACCCCCCCAGGCTACCGGGGCCACGCCCCGCCACTCGACGCCATATTCCCCGGCATACCAGTTTGTCCGTTTTGGGGTTATTTATTCCCTTAGGGGTGGGGCACGAAAGGCGGTGGCGAATTCCCTCGTATTCCGTGCTGCGGGGGTGGTCGGTGTGCCCCCTTCGCCGGGTCCGTCGCGACTCCTTCACGGCGTCCGTGACGGGGTTTTCGCGGCATCCGCGTCGATGATCCACTGTGTGGACAACGGGAGTTGAGTGGGGGTCGAGGCGGGGTGTGGACCCTGGGTTATCCCCCGAGAACCGCCGGTTGTCCACAGGGGGCAGGGTTTTCGGGATTCTTATCCACAGGCTGTGTGTGAGATCTGTGGAAGTCGGAGGTGATCATTCCGCTCCCGAAATGCTCGGCTATGGATTCCCTGTCCAAACGTTGTTCACGCACTCTTTCGTGTGGGATTGCCTCGCCCTAAAGGATTGATCAGGTGAATTGTGCTGACGGTGCCCGACGTGGGGTGCTGTGGAACGGTGTGGGGTCAGTAGGGCGATATGTCGACTGTGTCCGACTCCAGTGTCGACTTACCCACAGGTCGAGAACTGGCCCTGTGGATAACTTTGTGGATAACCGAGAGGTCTTCCAAAGCCGCAGGTCGTGCTCTTCCGCGGGACCTGCCGGCCCGGCCGTGCGGCCTGGTCCGCGGCTCAGCTCCGCCCGTCCATGCAGCGCGCCAGCCAGTCCGACGCATCGGTGAACGCCGTGTCGGTCATCTCCGGCCGTACGCTCGCCGTCACCTCGTCCGCCCGGGGATACGAGCCGAGGAAGCGCACCTCCCGGCAGACCCGCTTGAGGCCCATCAGCACCTCGCTGACCCGCCGGTCGGTGATGTGCCCCTCGCAGTCCACGGAGAAGCAGTAGCGGCCGATGCCCTCACCGGTCGGCCGGGACTCGATGCGCATCATGTTCACCCCGCGCACCGCGTACTCCTGAAGCAGTTCGAGCAGCGCACCGGGGTGGTCCGCGCGCAGCCACAGCACGACCGAGGTCTTGTCCGCGCCGGTGGGCGCGGCGGGCCGGGCCGGGCGGCCCACCAGCACGAAGCGGGTGGCCGCGTTCTGCGCGTCATGGATGTCGGTGACCAGCGGGGTCAGGCCGTACGTCGCCGCCGCGAACTCGCCCGCGAACGCGCCGTCGTAGCGGCCCTCCTGCACCAGCCGCGCGCCATCGGCGTTCGAGGCCGCCGACTCCCATACGGCTTCCGGGAGTTGGGCCGCCAGCCACTTGCGGACCTGCGGCTGGGCGACCGGGTGCCCGGTCACCGTCTTCACGTCGCTGATCGCCGTACCGGGGCGCACGAGCAGCGCGAAGGCGATCGGCAGCAGCACCTCGCGGTAGATCATCAACTGCTCGCCGGAGGCCAGTTCGTCGAGGGTGGTGGTCACCCCGCCCTCGACGGAGTTCTCGATCGGCACCAGTGCCGCGGCGGCCTCACCGGCCCGCACCGCGTCCAGGGCGGCGGGCACCGACACCATCGGCGTCAGCTCACGCGTCGCCGCCTCGGGCAGGGTGCGCAGTGCGGCTTCCGTGAACGTGCCCTCGGGGCCCAGATAGGTATAGCGGCTGGCCGACATGGATAAGGACTCCCTCGCGTAACTGCGGGGGCACCCCGCCGATCTTCTCCCTGTCCTGCCACGATACCCAGCCGCTCCGGCACCCGGCCGGTACACGGGAATACCGCCACCCCCCACCCCGTTGTGGCCCCGAGGGGGCGCTCCCCACCCCTACGGCATCCGTTCGACCCACCCTTAAGGCCCGCTGCCCCGCCGCACCCACGCCCTAAGGGACACCCCTCCGGAGCCCGGAGCCCGGAGCCCAGACCCCCGGCCCCAGGGGACACCCCTCCGGACCCCGGGCCTCAGACCTCAGGCCCAGCGCGGCTACCCCTCCAGCAGTGGCTGCCCCACGTAGCCGTCCCGCTCTGCGGCCGGCGGGACCGCGAACAGGCCGCTCGCCTCGTGCCGCAGGAACGGCGACAGCGCGTCCCCGCGGTCCAGCTTCCGCTGGACCTGGGTGAAGGCGCGCAGCGGATCGGCCTGCCAGCAGACGAAGAGCAGCCCGGCGTCCGGGGCGCCGTCCTCCCGGAACCCGTCGTGGTAGGAGAACGGGCGGCGCAGCATCGCCGCGCCCTGGTTGGACTCCGGCGCCGCGATCCGCGCATGCGCGTTGGCCGGGATGACCGGCAGCCCGTCCGGGCGGTTCGCGTCCAGTCGCATCGGGGTGGTCTCGGAACCGCCGGTCAGCGGCGCCCCGTTGTCCTTGCGGCGCCCGATGACCTTCTCCTGATCGTGCCGGGAACGCTTCTCCCAGTCGTCCAGCAGCATCCGGATCCGGCGTACGACGGCGTACGAGCCGCCGCGCATCCACGCCTGCTCGGCGTCCCGCCCCACGAAGATCCGCTCGTCGAAGTCCTTGTCCGACGGCTTGGGGTTGTTGGTGCCGTCGATCTGGCCCATCAGATTGCGGGTGGTCATCGGGTGCGCGGTGGCGCCCGGAGTGCGGTTGAAGCCGTTCATCTGCCAGCGCAGCCGCGCCCGGCCGGCCGCGTCCTTCTGGAGCGCGCGCAGCGCATGGAAGGCGACCAGTGCGTCATCGGCGCCGATCTGGATCCACAGATCGCCGTTGCTGCGCGCGGGGTCCAGCGCGTCGGCGGAGAAGTCGGGCAGCGGGTCGAGTGCGATGGGGCGCCGCTTCGTCAGGCCCGTACGGCCGAAGAAGCTGTGGCCGAAGCCGAAGGTGACGGTCAGCGAGGACGGGCCCGCGTCGAGGGCGACCCCTGTGTCGGCGTCCGGGGCGCGGCCGGCCATCAGCTCCCCGGCCGTCCGCGACCAGCGGCGCAGCAGCGCGGCGGCGGCCTTGCGGTCGGTGCCCGGTGTCAGGTCGAAGGCGACGAGATGGCCCTTGGCCTGCAACGGTGTGGTGATTCCCGCCTGGTGCCCGCCGCCCGCCGCCCGGAACGGAACCCGGGTCGCGCCGACGGTGGTCAGGGCCTCGGGGGCGTCGTCCCGTGCCGCCGAGACCCCGGCGGCGCCCCCGGCCCCGCCGACGACCAGTCCGGCCGCGCCCGCCGCGCCGACGGTGCCGAGCAGCCGGCGGCGGGAGAGCTCCTTGGCGGGCGACCCGTCCGTCTCCGGGGCCGGGGCGGGGGCCGGGGCGGGGACGCGTCCGCCGCGCGCCTTGGTGGAACCGCCGCCCCCCTTGGTGGACCCGGCGCCCGACTTGGCGGACCCGGCGCCGGAGTCCGTGCCGGGGGTCTTCCGGCCGGCGGTCTGCTGCGCGGGGGTCTGCTTCGCCGCCGCCTGCTGGGACGCGTCCTGCTGCGACGTGTCCTGCTTCGCGGCGGGCGGCTTGCGGGCGCTCTGCTTACGGGGGGTCTGCTTGCTCATGAGCCGATCTTCACGTTCTTGATCTCGGTCACCTGGTCGATGTCAGAGGTGCGGACGACCAGCGACAGCTGCCACTTCCCGGGGACCGGCAGCTGGATGCCGCTCGCGCGCCACTGGCCCTTGCCGGTGTGCCGGGTGGTGACCGACAGCGGGCCGAGCTTCTTGGCCTTCTGAGTGAAGGAGACCTTCACCTCGGGGACGTCCATGGCCTTGCCCGAGGGGTCGCTGATCCGCAGCTGAAGCGTATTGGCGCGGCCGCTGCTCCCGGGGGCCAGGCCGACGCGCGCGGTGCCCTTGCCGTCCGGGCCACCGGTGTCGAACGGGATGGTCAGCGACTGCGGCCGCCCGGCCGCGGCGGACTGCCCGCCCGAGCCGGCCTTGACGGCCGCTTCGGTACGGGCCGGCTCGGTGGCGGTCAGCGCCGTGGTGACCGCGAGCACGACGACCGCGACCGCCGCCTCGGCCAGCACGGACCGGCGCAGTCCCAGCCGCTCGGGGTCGGCGTCCCGCTGCCGCTTGGTCCGGGCGGTACGCACCGCGGCCTGCTGCCGGGCGAGTTGGGCAGCGCGGGCGGGGTCGGCGTCGGGGTCGAGGTCGGGGGTGTCGTCGTCGGCGGAAGGGCCGGCGTCGGCGGTGGGTGAGTCGTGAGGGGTGGGTGTGCCGTCGGAGGCGGGGGAGGAACCGCTCTTCGGGGAGGAACCACTAGGGGAGGGGCCACTCTTCGGCACGGGGCCACTCTTCGGGCCCGAGCCCGCGCCGGCAGCGCCCGCCGAGACCCCAACGGTCGCCTTCTCCGCTTCCCGCTCTCCCCGCACTTCCGGCTCGGCTACCTTCTCGGCTGCCTTCCCGGCTGTCCTCTCGGCGTCCTGCTCCGCTTCCTGCCCGGCGTCTTCCCGCCCGGCGTCCTCGGCGCCCTCCGCCGCCCGGAGTTCCGCCGCCCGTACCTGCCCTGCCCGTACCTGCCCCGCCGGTACCTCCGCCAGCAGCCCCGTCCACCGTCGCGACAGCCAGGCGATCCCGACGAGCAGCACGACCAGCGCCGCCTTGATCAGCAGCAGCCGCCCGTAGGCGGTGCCGGTCAGCGCGCTCCAGGTGCCGACCTGCCGCCAGGACTGGTAGAGGCCGGTGGCCACCAGCACCACTACGGAGCCGAAGGCGATCCGTGAGAAGCGGCGGACGGCGGCCCGCTCGACGGGCGGGCCCCAGTACAGGGACACCACCAGCGCCGCCAGCCCGCCGAGCCAGGCCGCGACCGCCAGCAGATGCAGCACATCGACCGGCATCGCCACGGCGGGCTGAAGCCCGGTCGAGGCGTGTTCGGCCATCGCCCAGGTCGCGGCGAGCCCGGTGGCGACGATCAGGCCGCCGAAGCCGAGACCGAAGGTGAGGTCCTTGCGCCGCCTGGCCTCCTCGGCGGCATCTCCGCCCTCCTCAGCGGCATCCGACTCCCCCGACTCCGCCGGCTCGTCCGCCTCTCCCGGCCCGTCCGCCCCCGCCGGCTGATGCGCCCGCGCATACGCCCCGAAGAGCACCGCCACGAACAGCGCCGCGGCGGCGAGCAGCAGCAGCCGGGAGACCAGCGCCGCGCCCGGCTTGGTGATCAGGACCTGCTGGAGGCCGCCGAGGTCGAAGACATCGGCGAGATCGCCCGACCCCGTGTACGGCGTGCGCAGCAGCAGCATCACGACGGTGGTGCCGGTCAGCAGCGCCCAGCCGTACACCACCAGCCGCTGTACGGACCGTACGAGGGCGGCGGCGGGCCGGCAGGCCACCACGAAGGCGGCGCCGCCGGCCAGCAGCACGAACCCGGCGTAGGCCAGGTAGCGGGCGATGCCGTAGAGCGCGCCCACCAGGCCGCCGCCGGCCTGCTGTTGGGGAACCGGGGCGGTGGTCTTGGAGGGTGCGCCGATGGAGAAGGTGAAGGCACCGGACACCGGGTGGCTGTCGGCGGAGACCGCCTGCCAGGCGACGGTGTAGGTACCGTCGCGCAGCCCGGACGGCAGCCCCGCGCCGTATTTGACGACGCGGTTGCTGCTCAGATTCCGCAGCTTCTCGTCGTCCACCCGCTTGCCCTGCGGGTCCAGCACCCGGATCGAGTCGTCGCCCATCGCGACGCCTTCGGAGAAGGTGAGCGTCACCTGCTCGGGGGCGCGGTCCGCCACCGAGCCCTGCGCGGGGGTGCTGCCGGTCAGCGCGGCATGCGCCGAGGCCGGTGCGGCACCGCCGAGCCCGCCGAGCAGCGTGCCGGCCAGCGCGAGCGCGACGACCAGCAGGCGCAGCACGGCGGACCGGCGCGGGCGAAGCCCGGTGGTGACCATAGTGATCGCTCCCCTTACTCCGTTGTCGCGGCCGGCCGGTGCGGTGCTTCCGGCCGCGGCGGTTACTTCGGACCTGTGTGTTCTCCGATGACGGGACAGCCCTTGGTGGTGCGTGGCTAGTGCTTCGGCTGGTAGTCGGCGGCCTTGACCGGGATGGACACCCGGACCGGTTCGGCGTGGGCGAAGTGCAGCTGGACGGTGACGACGTCGTTCTTGGTCGGCTTGCTCTTCAGCCCCATGAACATCAGGTGATTGCCGCCGTGGCCGAGCTGGAGCGTGCCGTTGGCCGGGATGGGCAGCGAATTGACCCGCTCCATCTTGGTGCCCACGGTTTTGTGGATCGAGATGTCCTTGGCCAGGTTGGTGGTGACCGAGGTGAGCTTGTCGGCGGTGTCCGCGTTGTTCTTGACGGTGAAGTACGCGCCGGCCATGTCCTGGTTGACCGGCTGCGGCATGTACGCGTCGACGACCTCGAGCTTCGGTGCGCCGTCCCCGCCGCAGCCCGCCAGCGCGAGACCGGCCGTGAGGGCGAGGGCGGTGGCGAGGGTGCTGCGGCGGTTCACGGGTTCTGCCCCTTGATGATCTTCGGAAGTGCCTTGGTGAAATCGTCGGAGGTCGCCTTCTGCATCCCCATCCAGTGGATCTTGTCGTCCTTGGGGGAGGTCAGCAGCACCTGCGCGCCATGGGTGGAGACGACATCGCCGTTCTTCTTCTTGACCGGCTTCTCGATGCCGATGTTCACGCTGCGCGCGCCGCCCTGGATGGTGTCGAAGCTGCCGGTCAGCCCGACGAACTCCTTGTTGATGCCGCCGAGCCACTTCTTGAGGGCGGCCGGGGTGTCGCGCTCCGGGTCGGAGGTGACGAAGAGGACCCGCAGGTCCTTCTGTTCGGCCTTGGGCAGCTGCTTCACCGCGACCGCGACGTTGGCCATCGTCAGCGGGCAGACGTCCGGGCAGTTGGTGTAGCCGAAGTAGATCAGGGTCGGGTGGCCCTTGGTCTTCTTCAGCAGGTCGTACTTGGCGCCCTGGGTGTCGGTCAGGACCAGGTCCGGCTTCGCCAGCGGGCTGTCGAGCGTGATGATCGACTTGCTGGTGGTGCCGCCGGACACCACCGCGGCGGGCTTGCTGTCGTCCCCGCCGCAGGCGGTCAGGCTGAGTGCCGCGGCCGCCGTGAGGGCGGACGCGAGCAGGGTCGTTCTACGCATGGCAGATAAATCCCGTGAGTTGTGTCCCGGGTGTCCGGGAAGGGGCGTCGGGCCGGCGCGCGTCGGGCGCCGGCCCGTCCGTGCTCAGACGCTGCGACGCCGGCCGGCGAACACTCCGAAGCCGACTCCGATGATGCCGACGACGATGCCGACGGCACCCAGGACGCGGGCCGTGGTGTCGCTCGCGGGGGCGTCCGTGGTGGCCGCGGCATTCTTGAGGTGGTCCTTGCCGCCGCTCTTGTCGTCCGCGCCGGCGGCGCCGTGGCCCTCTTCCTCGGCCGCGGTGAGCTTGAGGACGGGTGCCGGGCTCTCCGGCTCCGGGGCGCCCTCCTTCGTCGGCTCGATCCAGCGCACGACCTCCTTGTCGTCGTACGTCTGGAGCGCCTTGAAGACGACCTGGTCGGCATCCTCGGGCAGCATGCCGACGGAGACCGGGAACTGCTGGAACTGACCGGGCTCGACGCCCTTGTCCTCCGCGGTCCAGGTGATCTTCGAGGGGACCTCGTCGATCTTCTCGCCGTGCATCTCGAGCGGCTTGGCCAGCTTGGACTTCTTGACGTCCACCTTCCAGCCGGGCACCGGCTGCGGCATGACGGACGCCAGCGGGTGGTCGGTCGGCAGCGTGACCTCCAGCTTCACCGTCGATGCGTCGTCCCGCTCATTGGGCACCTTGAAGTTCACGGTCGCATAGCCGCCCTTCGGGGCCGGGCCCGCGGGCTGCACGCTGACGTGGGCGAAGGCCGGGGCTGCGAGCAGCACCACACTGCCGACCGCGGCGGCGCCCACGAGCGGCAGCCGCCGGGCGAGCCGCCGGGCGCGGGACGCGTCCGACTGCTGCTGCGGCATCTGCGTCATCTTCGAGATCTTCGACATCGGAAAAACACTCCACAGGAAGGAGAAAGGTGCTGGTGACGGTGTAGGTGGCGCGCGTGCGGTGACGGCGCGCGAGCCCGTACCCAGTCCTGTGGGAGCGTGCTTCGCGCGTGGTCAGGCCGCGAGGGCCAGGGTGGGTGGCCCTCGCCTGACGACACTGTGGTGGAGTGCGAGGCCCTGCGGGCCGGGTTTGTCATCCCCGTACGAAACGGGAGCGCGCCGCGCCTCGTCGTGCGCCGTTCCCAGCACCGTGAGCAGGGCGCGGACCAGCACGAGCGCCCTGCGCACCGCACCGGCCAGGGTCTGGACGGTCGTCTCGTACACCGCCGGGGCCGACAGTCGCACCAGCCGCCACAGCGCGGCCTCGCCCCGCCGCAGCAGCCAGCCGACGGCGAGCGCCGCCAGCAGATGTCCCAGCAGCATGGGCAGCGACGGCAGCAGACCGTGCAGCACGGGGTCGGCGGTGGCCGTGGCCGCGGCCGTCCCGTGCCCCGCCGGTGCGCTCACGCCGGCGGCGGAGGCCGTGTCGAAGCCCCCCGAGCCGAGCACCCGGCGCGCCTGCGCACCGTCCATCCGGCCGGTGCCGAGCCCGCACATCACATGCCGGGCCATGCTGATCGCGTCCTGGTCCGAGAGCCCGCCGACGCCGGAGCCGCCCCGCGCCACGGCGGGCGCCGGCCGCTGGCCCCAGGCGAACAGCGCATGCAGGGCGAGCTGTCCGACGGCGAGCCCGACGGCGATCCCCGGCAGGGTGCGCTCCCGCCCGGCCAGCGGCGCCGCGACCGCGAACACCGCGGCGGCGGCGACGCCCAGCGTCCACAGCGGGACGGTGGCGCAGGAGGCGAGGATGTGCCCGCCCGCGGACAGCGCGACGCAGACCGCGGTGAAAACCGCGGCCCTCAACAGCCGGAGATCGGCGGCTGCGCGCGCTGTGGAGGCGGGCGGTGGAGTCATGGCGGCGCCATCATCCCACTGGTCCCGCGGATCCCCGACGGCAGGTCGGAGTCAAGGGGCGCCCGGCGGGGCGTCCGAGGAGGCAGGCGGGGCGCGCGGAGGCGCACAGGCGGCGCGGCACCTACACCGATGCGCTTACTCTTCGCATCCGCCGAATGAGCGGTATCACGTCCCGGACATGCTTACGGACCTTGCGGCGCGGCAATAGGTATCGATATGTCGAGCCGCGGCCAGGAGGCTGGAGCGATGAGCATCTGGTGGTCACTCCATTTGCGGCGCGAGGCTGCGAGCGTGCCGCTGGCCCGTCGCCTGCTGTTGGGCACGATGGAGACCGCGGGCGTGGACCCGGACATCTGTTACGACCTGTCGGTGGCCCTCTCCGAAGCCTGCGCGAACGCCGTCGAGCACGGGGGCGACACCACCGAGGACTACCGCGTCACCGCCTTCATCGACGGCGACACCTGCCGCATCGAGGTCACCGACTCGGGCCCCGGCTTCCACCATCGCCCCGCACCCCCCGCGCCACCCCATACGGCGACGGACCGCCCCCTCCCCCCGGCGGCCCCCGTGCTCACCCCCGCGCAGGCTCCCGAGTTTGCCGAGGACGGCCGGGGGCTCTTTCTGATCGAGGCCCTCACGGACCACGTCCGCTACCGCAACCGCACGGGTCGCCCCGGCGCGGTGGTCAGCTTCGACAAGATCCTCAAGTGGCGCGAGGGCGCGGCGCTCCCGATGGCGTCGTGATCACCGGCCCTGAGCCGACCCTGATCACCGACCCTGATCACCGATCCTGATCACCGGCCTTGATCGCCGACCCTGACCGCGATGCCGTCGAGCACGCAGTCGAGCCCCGTCTCGAACTGCCAGGCCGCGTCGTCCTTGCGCGCGGCCCCGAGGGCGTAGCGCCGGTAGGTCGGGTAGCGGCCGGTCTCCATCAGATAGGTCATCTGCGGGGCGAGCGCGCGGCGTGACTCGTCGCCGCTGGTCCAGCCGTTGTCCTCCATGTACTGGCGCAGCGCCACCTCGGACTGCGTCGCGCCGTGCACATAGGCGTTGACCGCGCGGAAGGCGGCCATCATCGTGTCGGTGTCCATGCCGTGGCCGTCGAGTGCGGCCAGCTGGCGTTCCGCGGCCGCCATCCGGTTCGGGGTCAGGACGAAGTGCGGCGTGGGCAGTTGGGCCAGCCAGGGGTGCCGCTGCATCATGGCGCGGCTGCCCAGCGCGTAGCCGCGCAGCACCTCGCGCCAGCCGGTCACCTCGTCGGGGACGGCGAGTTCGGCCATGACCTGGTCGACCATCAGCGCCCACAGGTCGTCCTTGCCCGAGACATGGCGGTAGGCGGCCATCGGGGCGACACCCAGCTCGGTGGCGAGGCGGCGCATCGTGACGGCGGCGAAGCCCTCGGCGTCGGCGACCCGCACGGCCACGGCGGCGATCTTCTGCGGGGTCAGTGCGGCACGGGGAGCCGCGGTGGGCCGCTCCAGGCGCTCCCACAGCACGGGCGCATCCGCCTCCCCGCTCTTCTTCTGGGCTGCCATGCGTGAGCTCCTCTCCGGCCGGCTGTTGGTGTACAGCGTATCGCCAGTGGACGACGTACACATCGACGTGTACGTTGTACGCGTCTGGATACGCCGTACACATCCTCGTGCACGCCGTCGTACACATCAGGGGGTTCCATGAGCCAGCAGCAGCAGCTCCGCGTCGCGGTGATCGTCGGCAGCACCCGGGAGGGCCGCTTCGCGCCCGTCGTGACCCAGTGGATCAAGGGCCACCTGGAGCAGCGCGACGATATGAGCGTCGACGTCGTCGACCTGGGCGAGACCCCGCTGCCCACCGTCTTCCCGGCCTTCGGGCAGCCGCCGGCGCCCGGCACCACGGAGGCCCTCGCCGCGGTCTCACCGCGCCTGGCGGCGGCCGACGCGTTCGTGTTCGTCACACCGGAGTACAACCACAGCTTCCCGGCGTCCCTGAAGAACGCCATCGACTGGCACAACGAGCAGTGGCACGCCAAGCCGGTCGGCTTTGTCTCCTACGGCGGCATCTCGGGCGGTCTGCGCGCGGTCGAGCAACTCCGGCTGGTCATGGCCGAGTTGCACGCGACCACCATCCGCGACACGGTCAGCCTGCACCACGCCTGGGGCATGTTCGACGAGGAGCACGCGATGAAGGACGCGCAGTGCGACGCCGCGGCCAAGGCGATGCTGGACCAGCTCGCCTGGTGGGCCCAGGCGCTCCGGGAGGCCAGGACCGTCCGCCCGTACGCCGCCTGACGCCTCGCCGGAAGCCTGGGAGAAGCCATGAATCAGCGGACGGAAGAAGCCGCGACCGGGGCCGCGGGGCCCGGTACCGACCAGCCGCCGGACCCGGCGCCGCCCTCGCGTCTCGTCATCCTGGGGCTGCTGCTCGGCATCGTCCTGGCGACCCTTGACGGCACGGTCGTCGGCACCGCCCTGCCGGCCATCGTCGGCGACCTGGGCGGCATCGGCCACCTCTCCTGGGTGGTGACGGCCTATCTGCTCACCACCGCCGTCGCCACCCCGCTCTGGGGCAAGCTCGGCGACCTCTACGGCCGCAAGGGCAGCTATCTGGCCTCGATCGCGCTCTTCCTCGTCAGCTCGGTGCTCTGCGGCCTCGCCCAGGACATGGGACAGTTGATCGCGTTCCGCGCGCTCCAGGGGCTCGGCGCGGGCGGTCTCTTCGTGGGCGCGCTCGCCCTGCTCGGGACACTGCTGCCGCCCGCGCAGGCGGGGCGCTCCCAGTCGATGATCGGTGTGCTGCTGCCGATGGCCATGATCGGCGGCCCGCTGCTCGGCGGCTTCCTCACCGACCAGCTGGACTGGCGCTGGGTCTTCTACGTCAATGTGCCCGTCGGCGCCGCCGCACTCCTGATCGTCGGGCTCGGCATCCGGCTGCCCGCCCGGCGCAGCACGGCCCGCATCGACTACGCGGGCGCCGCCCTCCTGACCACCGGCATCCTGGCGCTCACCCTGATCGGGAGCACCGGCGGCACGGCCTACGGCTGGCTCTCACCGCAGATCGCGGGGCTCGCCGCGCTCTCGGTGGCCGCGCTCGGCTGGTTCGTCCGGGTGGAGCGGCGGGCGCCCGAACCCCTCATCCCGCCGCGGCTGTTCCGCGACCGCAACTTCACCCTCGCCCAGGTGCTGAGCTTCCTGGTGGGCGCGGCGATGCTGGCCGCAGCGAGCTATCTGCCGCAGTACATGCAGTTCGTACGGGGCATGTCGTCGACGTGGAGCGGGGTGCTGCTGCTCCCGCTGATGCTCGGCGTGATGGGCGCGCAGCTGTTCATCGGGCGGGCGGTCGGCAACGGCGGCGGATACCGCGGATACCCCCTCGCCGGCGGCGCGGTCGCCACGGCGGGTGCGCTGGCCCTGCTCATGGTCGGCGCGGACACGGCCACGGCCGTGACCTCCGCGCTGACGCTCGTCCTCGGTGTGGGCCTCGGCTGCCTGATGCAGCCCTCGATGCTCATCACGATGAACAGCGCGGAACCCCGCGACATGGGCGCCGCCAGTGGCACCACCACACTCCTGCGCACCATCGGCGGCTCGCTCGGTGTCGCCGTGCTCGGCTCCGTCTACACCAGCCGCCTGACCGCCACCCTCACCGACCGGCTCGGCGGGGCCGGGCAACGCCTCGCGGGCGGCCACGACCTGACCCCCACTCTGCTGCGCGGTCTGCCCGGGCCGGTACGGGACGCCGTCCGGGCCGGGGTCACCGGCGGCCTGCACGGCGTCATGCTCGGCACGGCCGCACTGTGCGCCATCAGCTTCGCGGCCGCGTGTCTGATCCGCGAGGCGCCGCTGCGGACGGCGTCGGGGGCGGCGACGGACCAGGACGGGGCCGCGAAGTCCCGTCATCCGCGGGGAGAACGGGGCTAGCCGGCGCTGTGAGACGCCGGGAGGCGAGGTGTCAATCCGGGCGAACGTCGGCAGTGGGGCAGTTGGCCGGAAATCGCCTATAGGGGAAGATGGGCAGCGCGGTCTCGCGGTGGGAGGACCTCCCCCGCGGCGTCCCCTGTCCCTGCGAGACCAGCGCGCACCACGATTAACGCGAAGTTGCTCGCGTTAACTTGTCTTGGACAATACTTGGCGTGAACCCGCACTGCAATACGGAGCCGCCGTGACGACAGCGCACCAAGCCCCGGGCGAGACCCGCCCCGGCGGGCGTACGGCCCGTACCCGCCAGGCCGTACTCGCCGCCGTGTTCGAGGAGTTGGACGAGGGCGGCTTCGCCGGGCTGACCATGGAGAAGGTCGCGCAGCGCTCCGGGATTCACGTCGCGACGCTCTATCGCCGCTGGCGCTGCATCGAGGGCCTGGTGTGCGAGCTGCTGACCGAGCTGAGCTCCGATGTGCCGCTGCCCGACACCGGCAGCCTGCCCGACGATCTGCGGGCGCTGTCCCGCTCGATAGCCGCCTTCTTCGGCGAGGCGCGGATGAGCGCGCTGATCGAGGCGGTGGTCTCCGCCGCGGCGCGGGACCCGCAGGCGGCGGCGGTGCTGCGGACCTTCTTCGGCGAACGGCTGACGATGGCCGCCCAGATGGTGCGGCGGTCCGTCGACCGTGGCGAACTGCCCGCGGACACCGACCCGGAGGAGGTGATGTCGGCGCTCGGCGCGCCCTTCTACTACCGGCTGCTGATCGCCCGCCGGCCCGTCGACCGGCGCCTGGCCGAGTCCGCCGCCACCGCCGTCTGGGCGGCGGCCCGCGCGGGCGCCTACGGGAGGAACGGTGGGGGCGACGTCGCCGGTGACGCCGCGGGGACGACGCCCGGGGCCGACGACGCGCCCACCGGCTGTGGCGGGCAGCCCGCCGACGACTCGTCCCCCGGTGGTGACGAGTCCGCCAACGACACGTCCCCCGGCGCCAGTTGAGGCCACCGGGGGACGTACGTACCCACGCTCCGCGCTGCTACTTGCCGCCGAGCAGCCCGGCCATCCATGCTTCGACCTCGTCCGACCGCCGCGGCAGGCCGGCCGACAGGTTCCGGTTGCCGTCGGCCGTCACGAGGAGGTCGTCCTCGATGCGGACCCCGATGCCCCGGTACTCCTCGGGCACCGTCAGATCGTCCGCCTGGAAGTACAGTCCGGGCTCGACGGTCAGCACCATGCCGGGCTCCAGCGTGCCGTTGACATAGTGCTCGGTGCGGGCCGCGGCGCAGTCGTGGACGTCGAGACCGAGCATGTGGCCGGTGCCGTGCAGGGTCCAGCGGCGCTGGAGCCCCAGCTCCAGCACCCGCTCGACCGGGCCCTCGACCAGGCCCCACTCGACCAGCTTCTCGGCGAGCACCCGCTGCGCCGCGTCGTGGAAGTCGCGGTAGGCCGCGCCCGGCTTGACCGCCGCGATGCCCGCCTCCTGGGCCTGGTACACCGCGTCGTAGATCTTGCGCTGGAGGTCGGTGTAGCGGCCGTTGACCGGCAGGGTGCGGGTGACGTCCGCGGTGTACAGGGTGTGGGTCTCCACACCGGCGTCCAGCAGGAGCAGTTCGCCGGAGCGGACCGCGCCGTCGTTACGGACCCAGTGCAGGGTGGTGGCGTGCGGGCCGGCGGCGCAGATCGAGCCGTAGCCGATGTCGTTGCCCTCGACGCGGGCGCGCAGGAAGAACGTTCCTTCGATGTAGCGCTCGCTGGTCGCCTCGGCCTTGTCCAGGACCTTCACGACGTCCTCGAAGCCGCGCACCGTCGAGTCGACGGCCTTCTGGAGCTCGCCGATCTCGAACTCGTCCTTCACCGCGCGCGCTTCGGAGAGGCAGACGCGCAGCTCCTCGTCCCGCTCGGCGGTGACCTTGTCGGTCAGCGCGGCCTCGATACCGGCGTCGTGGCCGCGGACCACACGGACCGGGCCGGTGGCCTCCTTGAGCGCGTCGGCCAGCTCGCGGACGTCCTTGCAGGGGATGCCGAGCAGCGCCTCGGCCTCCTGGAGGCTGTGCCGCCGGCCGACCCACAGCTCGCCCATGCCGTTGAGCCAGAACTCGCCGTTCTCACGGTTGGAGCGGGGCAGCCGGTAGAGCGTCGCCTCGTGCCCGTCACCCGCCGGCTCCAGGACCAGGACGCTGTCGTCGGTCTGGTCGCCGGTGAGGTAGACGTACTCCGTCGCGGCGCGGAACGGGTACTCGGTGTCGTTCGAGCGGGTCTTCAGGTTGCCCGCCGGGATCACCAGCCGCTCACCGGGGAAGCGCGCGGACAGCGCGGCCCGGCGCCGGGCGGCGTGCGGGGCCTGCTCGACCGGCTCCAGATCGCGCAGCTCGGTGTCGGCCCAGCCGCTCTTCATGTTCTCCGCGAGCTCGTCCGAGACGCCCGGGTAAAGGCCGTTCTTGCGCTGCTTGATCGGCTGCTCGTCCTCGTCCGGGGTCTCCGGAGTGAGCTCGTCGGTCACCGTGCCTCCTTTTAAAAGACTGAACCGCATTCCATCGTATGTGCGGATCGAAAACGGTCCAGGGGCAGGAAGGTGTGACCTCTCCGGCACTCCGGCCATAGGAGGCATGGCACCCGGCGGGGGAGCGAACGGGCGCGCGGGCAGTAGGCCCGTCCGCCCCTAAGGGGCGTGCTCAGGGCCGGCCCTGCGACCAGGGCCGGGGGCCGCCGGCCGGCCCTGAGCCGCCGGACCGGGAGCTACTCCTCGAAGTACGCCGCGAGCAGCACGACGTCCTCCTCCGACAGCGGGTCGTCCAGACCCTGCGGCAGCATTGCGCGCACGATGTGGTCGACGACCGCCTCGGGATCGTGCCGGGCGGCCCTGGGGACGCCCGCGGCGGCCGCGTGCAGCCGGGCGAAGGCGCGGTCCATGGGCTCGCCGGTGCGGTGCAGCAGCCCGTCGCTGTAGAGCAGCAGGGTCTCGCCGCCGGCCGGTTCGATCTCCACGCTCGGCGCCTCCCAGCAGGCCAGCATGCCCAGCGGCGCGGACAGCGAGGTCTCCACGTACTCGGTCCGCAGATCGCCGAGGATCAGCGGCGGGCAGTGGCCGGCCCCGGCCAGCACGATCTTGCGGGCGAAGGGGTCGGTGATACCGCCCGGCATCGGGGGCGCGGGCGGCCCGCCGGGCGCGCCGGGCGGCGGCTCGGTGAAGGCGAACAGCGCGGTGGCGCTGCGGGCCGGCTCGGTCAGCCGCAGCAGCAGTTCGAGGTCGGAGAGGACCGCGACCGGATCCTCGCCCTCCATGACGGCGTAGGCGCGCAGGGACGCCCGCAGCCGCCCCATGGCCGCCACCGCGCTCGGCCCGGAGCCGGTCACCGAGCCGATGGCCAGCCCCAGCGCGCCGTCGGGCAGCGGCAGCGCGTCGTACCAGTCGCCGCCGCCGCGCGGCCCGCTGCTGTGCCGCACCGCGAGGCGGACGCCGGGGACCCGCGGCAGCCGGTGCGGCAGCAGCTCCTCGCGCAGGATCCGGACGGCCTGCCGGGTGCGGTGCAGTTCCAGGAGGCGGGCGAGGTGCTCGGCGGCGTGCGCCCGGTAGAGGCCGATGAGATGGCGCTGCCGTTCGGTGGGCGCGGCCGGTTCGTCGTAAAGCCAGACCGCGGCGCCGGTTCTGCCGATGGGGTCGGCGGTGAGCGGCACCGCGTAGCTGGCCGCGTAACCGAGCCGGGCCGCGACCTCGCGCAGCCGCGGGTCGAGGTCCTTCTCGCCCGGGATGTCGGGTTCGGAGATCTCGGTGCACGGTCCGGCCGCCGCCGCGCCGCGGGCCCCGGGGGGACGGCCCGTGTCGCCGGCCGCGTGCCGGGTGCCGTCGAGCGGTCCCATCCGGGTCTCGTCGCCGGTGGCGCCCGGCTCCGGGAGGCCGTCCAGTATCCGCGCGTACGACAGGGCGCGGCGCGGGATGGTCTCGATGGTGCCGATCTCGGCGTGGCCGAGGCCGAGGCCGATCGTGGTCTCCGGGCCGAAGCCGTCGGCCGGGGCGAGGGCGACCAGCCCGCGCCGCGCGCCGACCAGGGAGGCGCCGGCGCGCAGCAGCTCGTGGAGGGCGTCCTCCACCGTGCGGGTGCGCGCGAGCTGTTCGGTCAGGTCGTGCAGGGTGCTGAGGTCGGAGATCCACCCGGCCAGCCGGTCCTGCACGGCGGCGAGTTGGTCAGCGACGGAGATATCGGGGGCGCCGGGGGCGTCGCCGGGGGCGGCGTCTGACGCGCTGTCGAGTGCGGAGTCCTGAAGGGCGCCCGGAGGGGTGGGGGGCGAGCCGTCGGACGGGGGGCCGGCGGTGGGGTCCGCGGAGGCTTTCCCCGCGCGCGGGTCGACAGTGTGCGTGGGGGCGGGAAGGGCTGGCTCGATTCCAGCCACTTTCGGTACGTGCGGGGCGGTCATGGCTGGCATCTCTCATTGCGCCAGGTAATAACCCAGGTCAGGCCGCTATTTGGTTGGGAGTGCGGCATTTTGTTGAGTGATGTTGTGCGGTGCGGTTGGCCGCTCAATTTCCTCAATAGCATCGCAAACCCCCATGTCATGCTGCTCCGCTATCAATGCTCCAGATGTACACGCATCAACGATGTGATGTCCAGCACTCTCTCCCGTGGGGTTTGTGGTGTCAGCGAGGTCCGTAGATTGGCCTGAAAAAAGCCCCCCGAACGTCAATTTGAGGTCGACTGACGGCGATCAGCAGCGCGTCTTCACCACAGTGGCGGGTACGTACTCGGAAAGGTGCGGGGCCAGTTGGGGCCGCACCGGAACTCTCCGGCGGACACCGGCGTCTAATACGGCGACGACCGCGACGCACTCCCAAGAGGCGGGGACTGCACCACGGAGGCGCAATCGCCATGCGTGCGCCACCCCCCGCCATGTTCCACGCTCGGCGTACGGCGTGATGCGCTGCCTTGTACACGCGGTGACCAGTGATCCACGTGGCGTGATCGAGATGCGATCGACCCCGGGTTGCACGGCCGGGCCGCAGAAAACGCCCCACCACGGCATGAAGCGGCACGGCACGGACAACGGCGAACCGGCAAGAAGTGCCATGTAGTGCGATGGACGAAGCCCTCGGCGTTAACGGAAAGGAACGAGCGCTCATGCGCGAGATCCTCGGAAGGCGACGCAAGCTCCTGTTCCGGCGCGGCGGAAGGTCGGCGCTGCTCGGTGCGGCGCTCCACTGCGCCACCGAGTGGCAGTGGCCCGTGCTTCCCGGTGTGGGGATCAGGCCCGCCGGCCGGCAGCCGGCCGGCGCCCGGCTCGGCCTCGGCGAGCGGACCGGCCGCCGGTGCAGCTGCCCCGACCCCGACTGTGTGGTGCCCGGCGCGCACCCCTTCGACCCCGGCCTGCTGGCCGCCACGACCGATGCCCGGCTGGTGCGTTGGTGGTGGACGAACCGCCCCGATGCCCCGATCGTGCTGGCCACCGGCGGCCGCGCGCCCTGCGCGGTGAGCCTGCCCGCCGTCGCCGGCGCCCGCGCCCTGGCGGCCCTGGACCACTTCGGCGTACGCCTCGGCCCCGTGGTGGCCACGCCCACCCGCTGGTCCCTGCTCGTGTCGCCGTACGACCTCGCGGAGTTGGGCGAGCTGCTGCACTCCCAGGACTGGGTGCCCAGCTCGCTGCGCTTCCACGGCGAGGGCGGCTATCTGGTGCTCCCGCCCTCCCAGATCGGCGCGGGCCGGGTCCGCTGGGAGCGCCCGCCGGCCTCCGTTCCGGCCGCGCCCTGGCTGCCGAAGGTGAGCACGATCGTCGACGCCCTGGTCATGGCGAGCACCAGCACTCCCGACGGCGGCAGCCGGCTCGCGTACTGACGCCCGCGGATGCGCCCGTGCGCCCGTCCCGCCCGACCGGCGGATGAGCGGAAACAACGCGCGGGCGGATCACCCGTTCGGGTGTGACCGGCCCGGACAACTACGGGGAAGCCGCGTTCGGGTGCTCGGCGGCGTCCCCGCCGCCCGATAGGTTCGGCCCACCGTCAAGCCGCCGTCAGCGGCAGCTCAATCGCAGGTGGGGGCCATGCAGCGTGCGCAGAAACTCCGCATGACCGGTCTCGCCGGTGTGGTGGTGCTCGCCATCGCCCTGCCGCTGGGTGCCGCAATGGCCGGTCCGGCCGACCTTGCGGCGTCCGGGACGGCCGCCGCGTCCGAAAACCGCTCTACGGCCAAAAGCGGCATCAGCTCCGATAGTGGCGCCAAGCCGGACATGCGCCCCGCCGCCGCCCGCGTCCGGACCGTCACCGGCTCCCCGGCCGGCCCCGGCCTGCCGCCCCGCTCCGGCCGTACCTCCCGCTGCGGCCCCCAACTCACCGCTCCCCAGCGGATCGAGGCCCAGACCTGTGTGCTCGCCGAGGACGGACTGACCTGGGGGCGGACGTACTACCGCAACCGCACCGGCGGCCCGCTGCGCGCCGCACTGACGCTGCTGCGGCCGGACGGCACGACCGTCCAGGTGAACTGCGAGGTCGCGGCCGCCGACGCGCCGGGCCTGTGCGAGACGCCGGCCGGGGCGACCCTGCGCCGGGGCGGGCCGTACCGCGCGGTGGCGGAGTTCTCCGACGTGGCGGGGGAGCGGCTGCTGCTGCGCTCCGGCAGCAACTCGTCCGTGGGAGGCAGGAGTTCGGGCCGCTGAGGCACCGGGCCGCCGGCGGCGGGGCCGGCCGGGCGGAGCACCTGACTCCGGACATGGAAGCGCCCGGTCGCTGGCGACGGGGGATGCACCAGCGACCGGGCTTCTAGAACCGTAACAAGAGATCGGCGGTTCGCAAATTCGATCGTGGAATTCCGGACGCCTATTTACCGGCAGGTACGGGGAGTTGTGACAGGTGTCACGCCTGAGGTCCCCGGAGGCGTCCGGTCCGCACGGCCGGGCGGTCCAATCAGCTCAGGGTGACCTGGCGGTTGGTGAGCCCGCCGCGCGCCCGGCGCTCCTCGGGGGTCAGCGGGGCGTCCGTCGCGAGCGCCCCGGCCAGCCGCTCGGCGAACGCCGCGGCCGGCTTGGCGACGTCCTCGGCGCTCATCGACGAGGGCAGGTCCCAGACCGGCACGACCAGGCCGTGGGCGCGGAACGAACCCACCAGCCGGGTGCCTTCACCGAGCGAGGAGGCGCCCGCGGCGTGCAGCCGGGCGAGCGCGTCCAGCAGCTGCTCCTCGGGGTACCCGGTGACCCAGCGCAGGTGGTTCTTCTCCGGGGCCTCGCACCAGTACGCACCCTCCAGGCCGGGGATCCGGGCGGTGGGAATGGCTGCCGCGTTGGCCCGCTCCAGGGAGGCGGCGACCTCGCCGGTGGCGTTCTCGGCGTTCTCCACCCAGAACTCGAAGCCGGTGTGGACGGCCGGTTCGAAGGCCGCGTCCGGGTCGAGCAGATCCTGGAGCCGCGGGCCGTCGGGGGCCGTGCGGCCGGCCGGGACCGGGGTGCCGGGCTCGGCGGCCAGCGCGCGCTGGAGGGTGTCGGCGAGATCGCGGCTGAGGTCGCCGGAGGCGGTGTCGTTCTGGAGGCCGAGCATCACCGCGCCGTTGTCGCGGCGCAGCGCGGGCCAGGCCATCGGCAGCACCGTCGCCAGCGTCACGGACGGGACGCCCTCGGGCAGCCCGCCCTTCAGCGTCAACTCGGCGGTGGCGGCGGGCACCAGCTCGCGCAGCGCCACCCAGTCGCACTCACCGGGCAGGCCCTCGAAGGGGCGCTGCACCAGCTCGGTGGCGGCATGCGCCGCCTGACGCCCGTGACAGGCCTTGTACCGGCGGCCGGAGCCGCACGGGCAGGGCTCACGGGCGCCGACGACCGGCACCTCGCCGTCCTTGATCTGCGATGCTGCGGCCTGGGGCTGGGGACGGCGCTTCTTGGCCATGGCGACGGTGTCTCCTGGTCGATCCTGGGCGGTACGGACGCGTTTCGGCGCGAGCCTAGAGGATTGCGTACGAGGTCGCGCTCGCCTGCGCGCCCGCCGTGTCCCGCCGTGGCGCTATGGCAGATCGTCGAAGTCCGGGAAGCCCGGCAGCGGCAGCCCCGTGCTCACTCCGGCTCTCCTGCTGAGCGAGGGCGGCAGATCGGGCGTCAGATCCACGCGCGTAGCGAATGCGCCTTGCAAGGAGAGGGCCGCCCAGACCGTCACTTCGCCGACGACGGTGTCGTGTACGCCCCAGTCCTTGGCGAGCGAGCGGATGATCGCCAGCCCGCGGCCGCCGCGCGCCGTGACCGACGGAGTGGCCGGAAGTGGCCGGGTCGGGCCGCCGCCATCCGTGACCGCGACGGTCAGTCTGCCCTGTGCGTCGATACGCCAGGACGCCCGGACGGAGGCCACCGGAGTCTCCTTGGTCTCAGCCGATGCGGAGCCCGGTGATCCGTTTTCGTATATCGGACGCGCATGGCGACACGAATTGCTCAGCAGCTCCGAAAGAATGAGGACCGCGTCATCGACGACTGTGTCCTGAACTCCACTTGCCAACAGCTCTTCACGCATGCGCCGCCTGGCCATGCCGACACCCACAGGACCATGGGGTACGGCCATGATCGACGACGTCGGCACCTCTTGTGCCACCACCAACGCCACCCCCGAGACCTCCTTTGCCCCACGCCACGGGATGAATGCCCCAATGGACTGGACCGGAAACCGGCCAAGCGGCACATGGTGACGCATTGGACACAATCGAATACGGGCCGAATGCGCCGGTGCACACCCTGTGAGGGGCTCTATCCAAGGCCGAGTTGGATTCGCACCTGCTTGGGGCGATTCGTAATCACCGCATCCACCCCCAACTCCTGGCACAGCTCGACATCGGCGGTCTCATTGACCGTCCATACGTGGACGCGGTGGCCCGCGCGATGGGCCTTGGCGACGTAGTCGGGGTGCGAGCGGAGGATGCGTATCCCGGGGCCCGCGATGCCGACGCCGGGCGGGAGCCGGCCGTCGCGGTGCCGTGGCGTGAGGAATTGCATCAGGTAGACGCCGGGGATGCAGGGTGCCGCCGCCCGTACGCGGTGCAGTGAGCGCGCCGAGAAGCTCATGACCCGGACCGCGGGCGTCCAGTCGGCGCGCATGGCCGGATTTGTGTGCCCGAACCGGGTCAGCAGCTCGACCAGCCGCTCCTCCACCTGTCCGGCCCAGCGCGTCGGGTGTTTGGTCTCGATGGCCAGCTCGACCCGGCGGTCCGCGTCGGCGACCAGCTCCAGCAGCCGCTCCAGTGTGAGGACGGAGGTCCGCTCGGGGTCCTCGTGCTGGCGGTCCGGCGCCTCGTTCGCGAATCCGTCGTTCGCGAACCCCTCGCCCTTCCAGGAGCCGAAGTCGAGCATGGCCAGGTCGGCGAGCTCCAGGGCGGAAACCGAGCCGCGCCCGTTGGACGTGCGGTTCACCCGCCGGTCGTGCACGCAGACCAGATGCCCGTCCGCCGTCAGCCGGACATCGCACTCCAGGGCGTCCGCCCCGTCCTCGATCGCCTTGCGGTAGGCCGCGAGGGTGTGTTCCGGGGCGTCCTCCGAGGCACCGCGGTGGGCGATGACGGAAATGGCGGGACGGCCCGGACGGGCGTCCTGGGCGGGGCGTGCATAGGTCACCGCGTTATCGTGCCATCCGCCACCGACGGGCCGCCGGGCGCTTACCCAAGGTGCCGGAACAGGGGATGCGCCGGTTTTGTCCGGAGTAAAGGATGAGGGGACAGTCACAGCCTCGACTTACGGTGCTCTGACGCGCGGTGGGAAAGGGTGGTAGGGAGGCTCGCCCGTAGCGCCCGCCCGGATCACCGGACGGGCCCGCGGTCGGGGCTCGCGCACGGCCAGGGGCGCGGGACGGGACCCGCGGACCACGGCCGGCGGCCCCGGACCGGCCGACCGGGACTCGCCCGTATCGCCGGGATCCTTGATCCTGGAGTACCGGGTTCCCCGTCCACCGGCACGAGGAGCTGTACGACCCGGAGGGCCCCAGGCCCGCCGGACCGCAACAACCGCATCACCCGGCGGACCGCGAGGCCCGCCGGCACCGGAAGAACCGCACCACCCGGACGCACCCCCAGGGTCCGGCCGACCTGCAAGCCCCGGAAGAAACGGCCCGTCCCGGTCTCGGGCATGGATGAGATCCGGGGCGACAGGGAAGCAGCCTGCCAAGGCCGTGGGCGCCGACAGTCATGAAGCTGAGGAGAGAGCTGTGAGCACCGAGAACGAGGGAGCCGCCGTCCCGTCGGAGGCCAAGCCGCCGGCCGGGCCGCAGCCGGACAGCGCCCCCGCGTCCGCCTCCGGCGCCCAGGCTCCCGATTCCCCGTACGCCCCGCCCCCGCCGGGCTTCGCCCCGACCGCGGGCTCGGGCCCGGGCGCCGGACACCCTCCGCAGCCCGGCTTCGGCCACCCCGGCGACGACCCCACCACCGAGCAGACCGCCCAGATCCCGCCGTACCCAGGCGCCGCCCATGGCGCCGGAGCGGGCGGCGGCTGGGGCCAGCAGCCCCCGTATGGCGGCGACCCCTGGGGCGTCGGCAGCCCCGCGCCCAAGCGGCGGCGTAACGGCGGCCTGATCGCGGCCGTCCTGGTGGCCGCGCTGGTGGCCGGCGGTATTGGTGGCGGCATCGGCTTCTGGGCCGCGGGCCAGAACGACAGCGCCTCGACGACGGTCTCCGCGCCCGGCGACCCCGGGGCGCTGAACCGCAAGCCCACCTCCGTCTCCGGGATAGCGCAGAAGGCGCTGCCGAGCGTCGTGACGATCGAGGCGCAGGGTGCCACCGGCGAGGGCGGCACCGGCACCGGCTTCATCTACGACAAGCAGGGCCACATCCTCACCAACAACCACGTCGTCGCCAGCGCGGCCGGCGGCGGCAAGCTCACCGCGACGTTCTCCAACGGCAAGAAGTACGACGCCGAGGTCGTCGGCAACGCCCAGGGCTACGACGTCGCCGTGATCAAGCTCAAGAACGCCTCCGGCGCCCCGCTCAACCCGCTCCCGCTCGGCAAGTCCGGCAATGTCCAGGTCGGCGACGCCACCATCGCCATCGGCGCCCCCTTCGGCCTGTCCGGCACGGTCACCACCGGCATCATCAGCGCCAAGGACCGCCCGGTGGCCTCCAGCGACGGCGGCGGCAGCAGCGCCTCGTACATGAGCGCCCTCCAGACCGACGCCTCGATAAACCCCGGTAACTCCGGCGGCCCCCTGATGGACGCCGCCGGCAATGTCATCGGCATCAACTCCGCAATCCAGTCCGCGGGCAACGGCGGCGGCCTGGGCGGCGAGTCCCAGCAGTCCGGCAGCATCGGCCTGGGCTTCGCCATCCCCATCGACCAGGCCAAGCGGGTCGCCCAGGACCTGATCCGGACCGGCAAGCCGGTCTACCCCCAGATCGGCGTCCAGGTCGGCATGCGGGACACCGGCGACGGCGCGACCATCGCCCAGACCGGCAACAACGGCTCCAAGGCCGTCACCCCCAACGGCCCCGCCGACAAGGCGGGCCTGAAGCCCGGCGACACCATCACCAAGCTCGACGACACGGTGGTCGACAGCGGCCCCACCCTCATCAGCGAGATCTGGCAACACAAGCCCGGCGACGAGGTCACCCTCACCTTCAAGCGCGACGGCAAGGAGCACACGACCCATGTCACCCTGGGCCAGCGCACGGGCGACAAGTGACGCGCTAGTCTGATCCCGCGACACCCACGCGCCCCGCGCACAGGTGCCGCGGGGAGGCTTGCCCGAGCGGCCTAAGGGAACAGTCTTGAAAACTGTCGTGGCGGCAACGTCACCGTGGGTTCAAATCCCACAGCCTCCGCAGAGGTCAGCGAGTTAGCTGGTCAGAAGGGGTGTCTTGCTTCGGCGGGGCACCTCTTCTGCGTTCGCCCTGTCTCATCCTGGGCCGCCTGTATCTCGGTGCTGAGGCAGGGCGTACGGGACAGGGGCGGGCCAGGATTTCGAGGGTGGCAGGCGTCCTCGCCCGTCCAGCTCCTGCTCGATGAAGGCGTTCGCCCGCGCCTGAGTCGGTGTTGCGGGCCCGCCGTTTCAACCCACGTGCCTCGTAAGGCTTTCCGTTGTGAGTCCACCCGGAGCGGAGGGGCAGCCTAGTCGGCTTTCTGCGCACCGCTTGCGGGGTATGACGGTTATGTCAGATGCTCGATCGAGACGTCGTCCCACTGTTGCGCCATGTATTCCGCAACCAGTCGGCGATGACAATGCCCAGCATTTTCTTCGCTGCACAGCAGGACTGCGTTGTTGAGTAGTTCCGGTGGGACGGTGTTCTCAATGTGGCGATTCTTCATCAGTTCCAGGAAGCGTTCTTCGTAGGATGCCCAGCTGGCGCCTCGTTTCTTGTAGTCGTCGAGCATGGACTTGGTTGGCGCCAGGTCGATGCGATGGGTGTATTGCACGTCACAGATCTCGCTGAGGAAGTACTTCAGGTCATCGCGCTTGGCGAAGCCGGACAATTGTGAGACGTTGTTCAGCCGGACATCTACCAGCGTTTTCACTTCAGCTTTGCGCAGTAGCCCGAAAAACTTTTCTGCGGACTTCTTCGTGAAGCCGATTGTGTATAGTTTCATTTTCCCGACGTCCCGTTAATGCGAAGCTCCTCATTGACGTATGCAATCCGGTGTTCCTGGCGGCTGAGAGCCTCCTGGAGGCGCTCAGCCGGCGTACGGAATAGTTCGGCCTGGTCGAGACCGAAACTGGCCATCAAGCGTTGCATTGCCGTGCTATGGCTCTCGATGTGTCCGTCGCCGTGAATGTGGTCGATGGTGATCCCGTGTTCTTCGAGTGATCGCGAGACGAGGACACAGCGATGGCATTCGAGTGGTTCTTGTTCAGTGCACATGATGGCGATCCGCTCGTTCTGTGCACCCGTCAGCAGGCGGTTGATGCCGCTGACGAAATCCGGGGTCCGGGCGAGACGGCTGTACTGTACCTGTCCGTCGACATAGCAGGTGAGGTCTTTCGTGCGCGCCCCGAGTTCCTTGCCCAGGAAGGCGTACTTGATGTCGACCTCGCGCAAACTGCGCTTCACTGCATCTCGGTTGAACTGGGGAGTGAAGCGGCTGGCGGGTGTCGACCGCACATCGGCGACCGCCGTGATTTCATGCTTGTGAAGTAGGCTTAGAAAATGTGAAACACTGTGCGTGGAGTGGCCGACGGTAAACACGGTATTCAGTGTCATTGCTTGCTGCCTGCTTAAATCTTTGCTTGCTCGATGACGGCTGCCACTAATTTGTAAGCATAATCTTTGTACGGTTCGCCGAGGCTCACCGTAAGGAAAGATTCGCCCAGTTTGTATTTCCCTTCCGGCTTGGCCAGGTATGTTTGTTCATATTCGGGATCAGTCAGTCCCAGTGTGTATTCGCATCCGGCATGCCGAAAATGTGCGTCCACGACCAGCCTGCTGTCGCCGAACGCTGCACCAGGGTCGTGCACCTGTAGCGTTACGCAGTCAACACGTATGAGCTTGAGTGAGTCCGGCAGAGTGCGCGCTTGTTCAATTGAGACACGGTTGTTGGTGCCGCGATATGAGTTGTTTCCGTTGATCCATAAGGTTTTTGGATGCTGCTCCAGCGTGAGCAGTTTGTCCCACTCGGCCCGGCCGGTCTTCTCCCAGTAGTAATGGGGATCAAGGAGCCAGTTTTCGCTCTGGTAGCTGCTTGCCTGAGGGCCGAGCAGTGGCACGGCGATAATGTCGAGGACCTTCGGGTCTGATCTGTCTGCATATTGCCGCTCATATTCGGATACTTCACGGTTCGGGCGGGAGCTGACAGGGCGTATCCACCGTCCTGAACCCTTATCAACCATGCCCGCCACACATCGACCCGCATTCTTGCGCGAGTTTGCTAAGCACACGAGCGTCTTGACGGTTGCCATGTGTCCCCCCACAGCTGATCTGCTGGCCCGTTGGTGACGATAACGCGGGGCAGTAACACAGAGCGATGGTTACCAGTGAAGTAACCGCCGCTATCAGCCAGGCTCAAGTCGAGAACTCGCGCCTCGAAGAAGAGGCTCGTCGAGCGGCCCGTGGCTCATGATCCTGCCGGAGTCCCTCCTTTTCGATCACGGCGGACTTTCCCTCTCGCAGGTCAGCCACAGTCTTCGGGTCAGCCACAACCCTCGGACGGGAGTGCAACAGGCACGCACGTCCCGGTCAGCCGGCGGCGGTGGGCCAGTTCACGTAAGCCATGAACTCCGCCAGCCCACCACAGGGCCGGCATAACAATGGCTCAGATCTGTTCCCGCAGTTGGTGTTGGGGGAGGGGCTCTATGGGGGGCCGCTGTGGTCGCGGCATCAGAGCGGCTGGCCGGTGTGTGTGGCCGGCCGGTGGTCAGGCTTCGGCGGGTGGGAGTGCGTCAGGCCTCGGTGGCTTGGGCTTCCGCGGTTGCCTCTGGCACGGCGTCAAATGAGCTGGTTTTGTTCGGTGGTTCCGAGGTGCGGGCGATGCGCCATGAGCGGCGGCCGCGGCCTGTCGTAGGCCTGCTGCCTGGCACTATGTGGCCGGGCAACTGCTGGGTGAGGCGGTAGCGCCGGGCGCGGCGGCGCGGGGGTTGTCTGAAAAGTGATTGGCTGTGGGGAACCAGCGCTGAGATGCTCGTCCTGACCATGATTTTCGGGGAACAGGAGTACCACCCTTGAGGACGAAGCTCATTGCGCTCGGCGGCGCTGCGCTCATCGCGACGCTGCCGCTCGCCACCGCACACACCGCATCCGCCTCGTCCGTCTGCCGGAAGGGCTCGGTCTGCACGTGGTCGAAGAATGACTTCGGCGGCACGAAGCGCACCAGCGGTCTGAACCCCTCGCCGGGGTGCTACGCGTGGAACGGCAAGACCGTCTCCAACCAGACCAAGAGGACGATCCGGGTCTACAGCGACGTCTCCTGCTACGGCAAGCGCGTCGACATCAAGAGCGGCCACTGGGGGCAGACCAAGCCTGGGGCGACCATCAAGTCCATTGCGGTTATTGGTCCGTGACCGCCGGCTAGGAGCTAGTCAGCACCCGCAATACCGAGACACGGTCCCGGCTGTCGCATCGCGATGGTCGGGACCGTGTTTTTGCGCGGGGCGACGCTGCGAAACCGCCGGCCATCTAGGGGGTGTAGATGTCCGGGTCGGTGGTGAGGTGGCCATTGTCGGGGGTGAGGATTCCGCAGAGGCGTTTCACGGGGGTGTAGAGGGGGCGGCTGTCGGGTTCGATGCCGTCGTCGTCGGGAAACTCGAAGAGCCGGTCGAAGGGGACGGTGACGAACGGCCAGGCGCCGGGGATCTCCCGTGAATCGGGGTGGTACTGCCACACGGTGCCGAAGTGCCGGTTGTGGACTTCGCCGACGTACCACGAGGCGGTCTGGAGGAAGTCGCCGCCTTCGTCCTGGTGGGCCTGTTCGACGGTGGGGTAGCGGTCGCGGATCAGGTCTTCCAGGCGGGCGAGCGAGTCGAGGCTGAAGTCCCATGGGCCGGGGGTCTGTTCGGCCCAGCGGGGGAACTCGGCGTGCTGAATGGTCAGCCAGGCATTCAGGGCCGAGTTGTCGGACCTGAGCCGGTCGAGCCGGCGCAATTCCTCGTACTCGTCTTCGCTGATGTCCATGGCGGCGACGGTATCGGTCGGTCGTGGGTGGGAGGGGAGGAGGGGCAGCAGCCGTAATGGGCTTGCAGAGGTGGTGAGTTAAGGGCCCGTGGGGAGTTGGAAACTCGGTCGCAGTAGTCGTTCGATCCGTGGGCTCGGTGCTGTGACAGGGCGGTTGGTGCGCCGGGGAAGCGGAACGGGGGGTTTCTCTGCCGAATGGCAGATGTGGGGGGCCTTGGGCTGGGCCGAGAGTGCGGAGGTGCCTCGGGGGAGCGGTCGAAGTCGGCTTGCTGGTGTGGTCGAACGGGGTGCATGCCTGAGGAGGGGAAGTGGGCGGGCTATGGGTTTCGTGCGGCGTGTATCGGCCGGCAGGGGTGGGGTTTCTGGGGTGGCGAGGGTGATGGCGATGGGGGTGGTGGCGGTGCTGGTGGGGGTGGTGGTGTCGGCGGGAGGTGAGGCCGGGGGTGGGGCGTATGCCGCGAGGGGCCGGGGCGGGACGCCGTATGGCGGCTTGCGGTGGGCGCAGGGGTGGGGTGCTGCGGTGCAGCAGCCTGTCGAGGGGGATGTGGATGACGTGCCCAACTGGTCGAGGGAGGGGTTTCGTCGTCAGTCGGTGCGTCAGGTCGTGCGGGTCGGTGTCGGCGGGGACCGGGTGAGGATCAGGCTGTCCAATCGGTACGGCAAGGCGCCGTTGCGGGTGGACGGGGCGGTGATCGCGCGGTCCGGGGGCGGGGCGCAGGCATGGCCAGGGACGGTGCGGAAGGTGAGCTTCCGGCACGCTGGTTCGACGGTGATCCCGGCGGGTGGGGAGGTGGTCGGTGATGCGGTGACGCTGTCCACGTCCGCGTTGGAGAACCTGGTGGTCACGCTGTACTTCGCCGGGGAAACCGGACCGGCCACCTTCCACGGTGTCGGGCTGGCGGCGTCCTACCGGGCCAGGGGGAATCACCTCGACGATGTGTCGGCCCGGGCGTATCGCCAGTCGTCGCAGTCGTCCTACTTCCTGAGTGGGGTTGAGGTCTCCGGGCCGTTCCGGGCGCAGCGGAACACGGTGGTGGCGTTGGGGGATTCGGCCACTGATGGGGTGGGGGCCACTGCGGAGGCCAACGGCCGGTATACGGATGTCCTCGGTGAGCGGCTGGTCGCCGGTCGCCGGAATGTTGGTGTGGTGAATGCCGGGATCGCCGGGAGCATGCTGCTGACCAGCAGTTCCTGTTTCGGGGAGAAGGGGATTGCGCGGTTCCGGCGGGACGTTCTGGATCGGCCGGGGGTGCGTACGGTGATCGTCGAGCTGGGGGCCAATGACGTCGGGGCCAACTGGTCCACGGGCCCCTGCCTTCCGTCGTCGCACAAGCCGGTCTCGGCGCGCCAGATCACCGAGGGCTACCGGGCGTTGATCCGCGCCGCGCACCGGCGGGGGATCAAGGTCATCGGGGCCACGCTGGTGCCGCTGAGCGGGTATCCGGGCTACCCGGACCATGCCGCCAAGGTCGAGCGGCTGCGTACGCAGGTCAACCACTGGATACGCACCAGCGGGGCGTATGACGCGGTCGTTGACTTCGACAAGGCCCTGGCGGATCCGGCCCACCCGGAGCGGCCACGGCCGGGCTATGTCTATGAGGACGGGCTGCATCCCAACGATGCGGGGTACCAGGCCATTGCCAACGCTTTTGATTTGTCTGACATTTGAGCGGACGGTGTCGCGTTCGCTGGTCTGGTGAGTTGGTTTACTGGGCTACTTTTTATTGAGGCATCCTTTGTTTTTGGGGAGGGGTGGTCTCGGGGCGGACGGGATGCTGCACTGCAAGTGGTGTGCGTCGGCGGTAAAATGACCCGGTAGTGTTGGGGATTGTGCGGCGGGGGGCTGCCGTGGGAAAACATGCGGGTGTCTGGAAACGCTTCTAGCGTGAGTGTCATGGGTACTCAACAGACAACACAGGACAAGTACTACGTCGTGGCTGCCGGTGACACGCTTTCCGGTATCGCTTCTCATTTCCGTACCACTGTGAAGCAGCTTCAGATCTGGAACAACATTTCGGATCCGAACGTCATCAAGGTGGGCCAGCGGCTCCTGGTCGCCAAGGCCACGGCGGGAGAGCCGCAGCCCGGTGACCCCAGCTTCGTTCCGTTCCCCGGCAGTGAATGGTTCAAGACCCTGCCGACCAGCCCGATCATCCAGATGATGGGGCTGCGCCTCGTGGAGGAAGGGTGCGGTGCTGCTTACGGGTTCAGCGGCCCGGGGCCGAAGTGGAATGACAAGCACCGTCAGGCCTATTCCTCCTTCCAGAGCGCGTTGGGATACTCGGGCCCGGATGCGGACGGCTGGCCGGGGCGTAAGTCCTGGGACCAGCTGCGTGTTCCGTTCCCGGAGGAGGACTATGGCGCCGCTCGATGAGGGACTGGACCATGGCGCCCAATGAGGCGCGGCGGTGTGCCGGGTTGTCTCCTTTCCCGGCCGGCATGCCAGTCAGTCGTAGGGAATAGCCTGGAATCAATCAGAATCAGCGTGGAATCCCTGCCGTGTGGCTGCTGGGAAGGGGAAACGGCGGCTGTGGGGTGGGGATTTGCTGTGAGGTTGGGGATTGTGGGGCGGGATTGAGGGGTGGATTGTGGGGCGGGATTGTGGGTGGGGGTTGGTTGTCGTGGGAGTGTTGTGCGGGGGCGCGGTAAAGTGGGGTGGAATTCGGAATTGATTTCCCGGCATGATGCGGAGAGTGGGCAGGGGTCACGGTGGGTGCGCGGAGGGCGGGGGGTGTGGGCGGGTCCCGGCGGGGGGCTGTGGTGATCCGGCGGGCCGAGGAGCGGGATGCCGGGCGGCTCACTCGGCTGGTGCGGAGTTCTCGTGCGTACGAGGGGCGGTATTCCTCGATGGTCGAGGGGTATCGGGTGGGGCCGGACTACATCGCGGCGCATCGGGTGTTCGTTGCCGTGGAGGAGGCCGCCGGTGGTGCGGGCCCGGGTGAGCGGGAGGCGGAGCGGGTGTGGGGCTTCTATGCGCTCATGGTGGAGCCGGCCGAGCTGGATCTGATGTTTGTGGCGGACCAGGCCCAGGGGTACGGCATCGGGCGCCGGCTGTGCGCGCACATGCGGGAGGAGGCGCGGCGGGCCGGGCTCGACCGCGTGCGCGTGGTGTCGCATCCGCCCGCCGAGGGTTTCTACCGGAGCATGGGCGCCCGGCCGGTCGGTACGGTGCGGGCCAATCCGCCCGCGGTGATGTGGGACCGGCCGGAGCTGGCCTTCCTGGTGGGGCCTGGCGAGGAGCGCTGACCCTGTGGTCGGGGGCGGCGCGGTGCGGTGCGCTGAAAATCGCTGGCGGGGTGGGTCTTTGGCGGTGACTGTGGGGGTATGGCGCGATCATTTGAGGACCTGGTGGCCGAGGCCGAGGCCGTATCGGTCGAGGGGTGGGATTTTTCGTGGCTGGCAGGGCGGGCCACGGAGGAGCGGCCCTCGTGGGGATACCAGCGGGCGATGAGTGAGCGATTGGCGGGTGCGTCGGCCGCGTTGGACCTCCAGACGGGCGGCGGCGAGGTGCTCGCCGGTGCGGCCAAGCTGCCGCCGGTGATGGTGGCCACGGAGTCCTGGCCGCCCAATGCCGCCAAGGCCACCGCGCTGCTGCGTCCGCTCGGTGCGGCGGTGGTGGCCGATGCGGATGAGCCGCCGCTGCCGTTCGCCGACGAGGCATTCGACCTGGTGACGAGCCGCCATCCGGTGACGGTGTGGTGGGAGGAGATCGCCCGGGTGCTGCGGCCCGGCGGCACGTACTTCTCCCAACAGGTCGGTCCGGCGAGCGTGTTCGAGCTGGTGGAGTACTTCCTGGGACCGCAGCCGGAGCAGGTACGGCGGGGCCGCCATCCCGAGGATGCGCGCCGGGCGGCGGAGGCGGCGAGCCTTGAGGTGGTCGATCTGCGCGCGGAGTCGCTGCGGACCGAGTTCTTCGACATCGGGGCGGTCATCTACTTCCTGCGGAAGGTGGTGTGGATGGTGCCCGGCTTCACGGTCGACCAATACCGGGACCGGCTGCGGGAGTTGGATGAGCTGATCCGCGAGGAGGGGCCGTTCGTGGCGCAGACGACCCGGTTTCTGATCGAGGCGCGGAAGGGGTAGGCAGGCGCCGCTTCGGGCCGGGTGTCCGGGCTGCTGCTTCGGTCGGTCTCGCCGGCCCTTCTTGCCCGCCCCTGCCTTGTTGGCCGGTCGGCTTCTCCGGCCTGCCTCTGCGTCCGTCCCTTCGCGCCCTTCGTGCTCTCTCCTCAGGGTTCCTCCTCAAGCCGCCGTTCTGGCTGGGCGGTTGGCCTACGGGACAGCCCTTAGCTGCGGCGGGCCGCCGAGGCGATCGTCGCGCGGGCCTCTTCTGCGGACAGGCCGGTGTGGCAGGCGGCCGCTGTCAGCCTGGCGGCGAGTTCCTGGCCGAGGCCGGACTCCTGGGCGCGGCAGGCTGCCCAGAAGAGCCGAGCGTTTCGCTGGCCGGGCGGGGATGCCCGGACGAAGCGTATGAGCGCCGCGGCGGGCTGGGGCGGGACGCCGTACGGCGGCTCGCGGTGGGCGGGCGACGGCGGGGCCGTGAGCAGGGTGAGGAGGGCGTCCGGCACGGGGGCGGGGTGGTGTGGGGTGTCGGCTGCGCGGACATATCGGCCGTGGGTGGTGAGTGAGCCGGGGCCGACGAGGTAGCCGCCCGCGCCGCGGACGTCGATGCCCGGGGCGAGCCGGCCGACCGAATTCGGTACGGGCAGGGACGGTGGGCCGGTGAACCAGAGGTGGCGGCCGCCGCTGGGGGTCAGGACCGTGACGGTCGGCGGGAGCGGGAAGCCGTGCTGTTCGGCGAGGAACCGGAGGGCGGTCAGGCCGTCGGCGCCGTTCTTGGTGTCGAGGTCGATGCCGATGAGGTGGTGCGGGGGCCGTCCGCAGGCGATGCCGTAGCCGGTGGCCCAAGGGGCGGCGGCGAACATACGGCGGACGGTGAGCGGGTCGGTGCTCGCGTCGTGTACGCCGTGCCCGAGCCGGCCGCAGGCGCCGCGGCAGGGCGGTTTCTCGGGGTGGCCGCGGTGCGGGGACCGGATGGCGGGGAGCTTGCTGCGGGTCAGCGGCATGACGGGGTAGCCGGCCTCGGCGGCGAGGAGCGCCTGGGTGAGCGCGGCGGCGGGCGGGTCGGCGGGTGCGGCACCGGGCGGGTCCGTGAGTGCGGCGGCGGGTGCGTCCATGGGGGCGGTCGGGTCCATGGGCGTGGGGGCGGGCCGATTCGTGGGCGTCGTGGCGGGCCGGTCCATGGGTGCGGTGGTGGGCGCCTCCGTGGGCCGGGCGGGGTGCGGGTCGGCCCACGGGTCGGGCCACGAGTCGGCCCGCGGGTCGGGCTGCTGCTCGCCCCGCGGATCGCGTTGCTCGCCGCCCGACGGGTCGGGGCTCGTGCCGCGCCATGGGTCAGGCGTCATGCCTCCCCGTGGATGGGCTCGGCTGTTGGTCCAGGGGTCGGGCGGGTGGTCGGTCGGTCTTCCGGCATGGCGGCGGTGCATGGCCATGGCTCTATTTTCGTACGAATGTTCGACAAAGGGAAGGGGGGTGTGTGCATTGACCCGCGCGCCGGGTGCGTGGATGCGCCGGGGTGGGCTCGTCGGCCGCGCCACGGACGGGCCGGTTCGCGGGACCTGGCGTCGTCGCACGGGTGTGACCGGGGGTGCGTGTGCGACAGGGGGTTTATCCGGGGTTCCTCATGCTTGCGGGGGAATCGCCGCCTCGTGACGGGTTCGCCGGGGGTTCGTGGGCAAAGCTGAGTTCGCGACGTCGAGGCAAGCATCGCGGTGGTCGGCCAACTGCCCGATGGAAGAACGGAGTTCAGCAGTCGTGTTCCGTAGGAGGAGAAGAGACATGGCAAGCACCCGTACCGCCCGCGTCTTCGCCGTTGTCGCCGCGCTGCCCTTTGCGGCCACCCTTTTCACCGGCGTCGCGCAGGCCGACAACGGCGGCTTCGCGACCAGTGGGTCGAGCTCGGCGGCGACGAGCCAGACGGGGACCGGTGTCGGCGGTGACAACCTCGGCAACTCGACCACCGGCCAGCAGGTCGCCAACGGTGCCGGCGCCTCCAACCAGAACAACACCGCGAGCGTGAACGGCTCCGCCGGTCCCACGGACATCGACCAGACCAACTCCATCATCACCTTCAACAACTTCGAGTGATCCGGCCGGCCGCGCAGGGGGCCCGCCGCGCAGGGGGTGGGGCGGTCGTCCAGGGGGTGGGGCGGCCATCCAGTAGGGGAGACGTCAGGGTCGGCACGGAGGGAATGGGGCTTCTCCGGGGTTCACTGCGCCGACCTTGACAGCGAGCGGGTTTCTGACGGACAGTCAGAAACCCGCTCGCTCGTTCGTATGTCCGGACCCAGCGCACCGGGCGTACGGCCACCAGAAGGGGAGGCCGCCGACGTGCACCTCGCCCCCACCGCGCGCCAGGAGCGGCTGCGCGCCGCACTCCGTTCGTACTTCCGGGAGCTGCTGCCGGACGGGCCGGTCGACGACGCCGCGGCGCAGCGTGCGGTCCTGCGCCGGATCGGCGCCGACGGCATGCTGGGCCTGGGCTGGCCGACCGCGTACGGCGGGCAGGGCCGCGGCCCCGACGAGCAGTTCGTGTTCTTCGACGAGGCGTACCGCGCGGGCGCCCCGGTCTCGATGGTCACGCTCAACACCGTCGGCCCGACCCTGATGAAGTACGGCACCCAGCAGCAGAAGGACTACTTCCTGCCGCGCATCCTCAGTGGCGAGCTCGTGTTCGCGATCGGTTATACGGAGCCCGAGGCCGGTACCGACCTCGCCGCCCTCCGCACCCGGGCGGTGAAGCAGCGGGGCGCGGGCGGCTCCCCTAAGGGTGCCGTGGGCGGAGAGGGCACCGGCCCTGGCGGCCCCGGCAGCACCAGCGGCCCCGGCGGCACCACCGAGGCCGCCCACTGGCTCATCAACGGCACCAAGAGCTTCACCAGCAACGCCCACCGGGCCGACTGGATCTGGCTCGCCTGTCGCACCGACCCCGACGCGCCCAAGCATCGGGGGATCTCGATCATCCTGGTCCCGACCGACGCCCCCGGCTTCTCGTGGACGCCGATCGAGACCGTCGGCGGGCTCACGACCACCGTCACGTACTACGACGGCATCCGCGTCCCCGCCGGGAACCTCGTAGGGGACGAGAACGCCGGCTGGCAGCTGATCACCAATCAGCTCAACCATGAACGCGTCGCGTTGGCCGCCCTCGGTATGCAGGCCGAGGACGCCTTGGACGCGGCGCTGGCGTACGCCCGTACACCGGACCCGGAGAGCGGCGAGCGGCCCGCCGACCGCCCCTGGGTACGGTCCCGGCTCGCCGAGGCGCACGCCCGGCTGGCCGCCACCCGGCTGCTGAACTGGCGGCTGGTCGACGAGGTCGGCGCCGGGACGCTGAGCCCCGGGGACGCCAGCGGCGTCAAGTTCGCGGGGACGGAGAGCACCGTCGAGGTCTACCGGATGTGCCAGGAGGTGGCCGGTGACGCCGCCCTGGTACGGGGAGGTTCGCCGGGCGTCTTCGGGGACGGGGAGCTGGAGCGGATGAACCGTGCGGCGCAGATCAACACCTTCGGGGGCGGCGTGAGCGAGGTCCAGCGGGAGATCGTCGCGACGATGCGGCTGGGGATGCGGAGGGGGCGGCGATGAGTCCGGTGCAGCTCGCATACGAGCAGCTCAGGGCCTATGAGGGCCGGCCGACCTCGGCCCCCGGCGTGGGCAAGGACATGGTCAACGAGCCGATGATCCGGCACTGGTGCGAGGCCGTGGGCGATGCCAACCCCGCCTACCGGGGGCCGGACGCCGTCGCCCCGCCGACCATGCTTCAGGCCTGGACGATGGGCGGCCTCTCCGGCCATGCGGACCGCTCGGGGGCGTACGACGAACTGTCCGGGCTGCTGGACAGCGCCGGGTACACCTCCATCGTGGCCACCGACTGCGAGCAGGAGTATCTGCGGCCGCTGCGGCCCGGTGACCGGATCACCTTCGACTCGGTGATCGAATCGGTGTCGGAGCGCAAGACCACGAAGCTGGGGGTCGGGCACTTCATCACGACGCGGATGGATATCCGGGCGAATGGCGAACCGGCCGGGACGCATCGCTTCCGGGTCCTCAAGTACGCCCCGGCCGCACGGCTTTCCAAGACGGACGAGCGGCTTCCTGAGACGGACGAGCGGTCTCCCGAGATGGCTGGCCGGCCCTCCAAGACGGAAGAGCGGTCTCCCGAGACGGCCGGCCAGCCCTCCAAGACGGGCGACCGGTCCGCCAAGACGGCGGAGGGACTGACGGCACCCCAACCGCCCCAGCCGCCCCAGCACCCCGGCACCCGTCGCCCCCGCCCGGTCATCAACCGTGACAACGCCGGCTTCTGGGAGGGCGTCCGGGGGCACCGGCTGCTGATCCAGCGCTGCACGGGCTGCCGGACGCTGCGCTTCCCCTGGTTGCCGGGGTGCAACAGCTGCGGGTCACCGGAGTGGGACACCGTCGAGGCGAGCGGCGCGGGGACGGTCTTCTCCTACGTCGTGATGCACCATCCGCCCTTCCCCGCGTTCACGGTGCCCGACGCATCGGCCGACGGGACGGGCCCGGAGGCGGCGGCCCCCGAGGCAGCGGGCTCCGGTACGGCGAGTCCCTACGCGGTCGGGCTGATCGAGCTCGCGGAGGGGGTGCGGATGGTCAGCAACATCGTCGGCGTCCCCTACGACAAGGTCCGGATCGGGATGGCCGTACGGCTCGAATTCCTCCGTGCGGATGAGGAGTTGGAGCTGCCGGTCTTCCGGGTGGTCGAGGGGGGTGAGGGGTGAGATGGACTTCACGCCCACCCCGGAACAGACGGCGGCCAGTGAGCTGGCCGCGGAGATCTTCGGCGACCTGTCCACACCGGAGCGCCTTGCCGCAGGCGGCAGCGGTACGGACGCCGCCCTGTGGAAGGCGCTGTGCGCGGCCGGCCTACCAGGCGCCGCGGAGGAGGCCGGCCTGCTCGGGCTCGTCCTGATGCTGGAGGAGCAGGGCCGTACGACGGCGCAGGTGCCGTTCGCCGCGACCTGTGTGTACGGCCTGCTGGCGATCGGCGCCCACGGCAGCGGGGAGCAGCGGGCGCGGCTGCTGCCGCCGCTGCGGACCGGCGAGGCGGTCGCCACCGGGGCCTTCCCGGCGCGACGCGGCGGCGTACGGGCCGAGGGCACGGCGGTCGGGGCGGAGCCGATGGCGGATGGCACGGCGGACCCGACGTCGGATGCGACGGCGAACGGGACGGTGGATGGCACGGCGGACCCGACGTCGGACGGGACGGCGAGCGTGACGGGGCGGTTGACCGGCGTCGTGCCCGTGGTGCCGTGGTTGTGCGCGGCCACCCATGTGCTGGTGCCGGACGGTGCCACGCGGACGCTGTGGCTCGTACGCACCGATGCCGCCGGGGTGCGGCGGGACCCGGTCGAGACCACCGCACCGTGGTCGGCGGGCCGCCTCACCCTGGATGGCGCCCCCGCCGAACGACTGGGCCCGCCCGCCGAAGCCGAACGCCTGGCCCCGGCCCCCAGCACCCTCCCCGGCCCCTCCCAGCCCGCCGCCCGCGACGCCGACGCTTACGCCGAGCCCTACGCCGACATCCTGGCCCTCGCCCGGACGGCCTTCGCCGGGCTCCAGGCCGGGGTCGCGGCCGGCTCCCTGGCCCGTGCGGTGGCCCACACCACCACTCGCGAGCAGTTCGGCCGCCCGCTCTCCACGAACCAGGGTGTGCTGCTGCGCGCCGCCGACGCCCACATGGACATCGAGGCCATCCGGCTCACGGCCTACGAGGCGGCCTGGCGCCGGGACGCGGGCCTGGATGCCGGGCCGCATGCGCTGACCGCCGCCTGGTGGGCATCCGAGGCGGGCACCCGCGTGGTGCACACCGGCCAGCATCTGCACGGCGGCATCGGCGCCGACCTCGACCACCCCGTCCACCGGCACTTCCTCTGGGGCAGACAGCTCGCCGGATACCTCGGGCCGGGCGCCGAAGTCCTGGAGGAACTGGGCGAGTTGCTCACCGAGGAGCGCCCGGCACCGGCCGCCCGCCCGACCCAGCCACCCCGGACGGAGGCCCCATGAAACCCGGCGCCATGAAGGCCACCGATACGAAATCCGACGGCGGCACACCAGCCAGCGACCTGAGAGCCGGTGACGAGCTCCCCGCTCTCACCATCCCCCTCACCCGCACCCTGATCGTCGCCGGCGCCCTCGCCTCCCGTGACTACCAGGACGTGCACCACGACCCCGAGGCGGCCCGTGCGAAGGGCTCCCCGGAGATCTTCATGAACATCCTCACCACCAACGGGCTCGTCGGCCGTTACATCACCGACCACTTCGGCCCCCGCTGCACCCTGCGCAAGGTCGCCATCCGCCTGGGCGCCCCCAACTACCCGGGAGACACCATGGTGTTGCGCGGCACGATCACGGAGGTGACGGACGACGCGACGGTGGTGGTGCGGGTCGTCGGCACGAACGGCATCGGCCACCACGTCACCGGCACGGTCACCGTGGGCCTCCCGGCAGAGACCCCGGAAGGGACCCCCGAAGGGAACCCGGAAGGCATCCCGGCAGGGCCCCCCGAACGGAACCCGGAAGGGACCCCGGCAGGGCCCCCCGAAGGCACCCCGGCAGGTCCCCCTCAACGGACCCCCGACCGGACCCCCGAAAGCACCCCGGAGGCCACCCCATGACCCTCCTCCGCCCCGACTCCCTAGGTGGCCGGGCCGCCATCGCCGGTATCGGTGCGACCGAGTTCTCCAAGGACTCCGGCCGCAGCGAGCTGCAACTGGCCGTCGAGGCGGTACGTGCCGCCCTCGACGACGCCGGGCTGACCCCCGGGGACGTCGACGGGCTGGTCACCTTCACCATGGACACCAACCCCGAGATCACCGTCGCCCAGGCGGCCGGTATCGGTGAGCTCTCGTTCTTCTCCCGGGTCCACTACGGGGGCGGTGCGGCCTGCGCCACCGTCCAGCAGGCGGCCCTCGCGGTCGCCACCGGAATCGCCGAAGTCGTCGTCTGCTACCGGGCGTTCAACGAGCGCTCCGGCCGCCGCTTCGGCTCCGGCGTACAGCAGCGGGAGCCGTCCGCCGAGGGCGCGGCGCTCGGCTGGAACCTCCCCTTCGGGCTGCTCACCCCCGCCTCCTGGGTCGCCATGGCCGCCCAGCGCTACCTCCACACCTACGGGCTGACCCCGGACGCCTTCGGCCCGGTCGCGGTCACCGACCGCCGCCACGCCGCCCGCAATCCGGCCGCCTACTTCTACGGGAAGCCCATCACCCTCGCCGACCACGCCGCCGCCCGCTGGATCGTCGAACCCCTACGGCTGCTGGACTGCTGCCAGGAGACGGACGGCGCCCAGGCGATCGTGGTGACCTCGCCCGAGCGGGCCCGCACGCTGCCGCACCCGCCGGCGCTGATCAGGGCCGCGGCACAGGGCGCAGGCCGCGCCCAGGAGCAGATGACCAGCTTCTACCGCGACGATCTGACCGGCCTCCCCGAGATGACCGTGGTCGCCCGCCAGCTCTGGCGCACCGCCGCCCTCACCCCCGCCGATATCGACGTCGCGATCCTCTACGACCACTTCACCCCGTTCGTGCTGATGCAGCTGGAGGAGTTCGGCTTCTGCGCGCCCGGCGAGGGCTCGGACTTCGTCGCCGCGGGCCTCCTCCCCCTGAACACCCACGGCGGTCAGCTCGGCGAGGCATACCTGCACGGGATGAACGGGATCGCCGAGGCCGTCCGCCAGCTCCGCGGCACCTCCGTCAACCAGGCGGGCACCCCCGCGCATGTGCTGGTCACCGCGGGGACGGGCGTGCCGACCTCGGGGCTGGTCCTCGGCGCGGACGGCTGACGGGGCGGTCGCGAGCCGAATCCGTGGTCACAGGTCTGACGGGTACGACCTCACCGTCCCCCTAGAGGAGGTGGGGTAGGCCCTACCCGTACAACTTCAGACGGATAGCGCTTCGGCACCTGGGGGCGATCCCTTCACCCCACCCGCGCTCCTAGCGTGGTGCCCATGACCACGCCAGTGTGCACCAGCGCTTCGACCGCCGCTGTGTTCCCGACGTTCTCGTCCTATGTACGGGCCCGGGGGCCGGTCCTGCTGCGCGCCGCGCGGTCGATGTCTCCCAACCCGAACGACGCCGAGGACCTCCTCCAGACGGCGCTGACCAAGACCTATGTGGCCTGGGACCGGATCGAGGACCACCGCGCCCTGGACGGCTACGTCCGCCGCGCGCTGATCAACACCCGCACCTCCCAGTGGCGCAAGCGCAAGGTCGAGGAATTCGCCGTCGACGAGCTCCCGGAGCCGGAGCCGCTCCCGGTCCCCGACCCGGCCGAACTCCAGGGCCTGCGCGACGCGATGTGGCGCGCGGTGATGCGACTGCCCGCCCGTCAGCGGGCCATGGTCGTCCTCAGGTATTACGAGGACCTCAGCGAGGCCCAGACCGCCGAGGTCATGGAGGTCTCCGTCGGCACGGTCAAGAGCGCCGTCTCCCGCGCCCTGGCCAAACTCCGGGAAGACCCGGAACTGGCGATGCTCTCGTCCTGATCCGGATGCAGGGCGCCCGAACGGGCGCGCCCGCGCATGCACCCTTTGCGCCCTTACGTCACTTCTTCGGCCGGTCATACGCTCTCCGTAGCTCTGACAGCCAGGCGAAGGAGGCAAAGTGGGCAAGCATCGCAGTCCGATCGGAGATGACGGGCAGCAGCCGGGCCGACCGATCCCACCGGAGCCGGAGCCGACTCCGCCCCCGAAGCCCGAGCAAGCTCGTTGACCTCGCATCCGGACCCCGACGAAGCCCTCGCCGGTCTGCTGGACGAGATCGCCGGACAGCTCGGCCACCCCGTCCCCGCTCACCTGCAAGCCGCCCTGCGCGCCGTACCCCGCCACCTCTTTCTGCCACCCACCCTGTGGCTGCGTGACGGGAACGGCGGCCACGAGCCGTGCGACCGGGAGGGCGACCCCGACCGCTGGTGGCGCGCGGCCTACCGCGACGCCCCTCTCGTCACCCAGTTCGCCAAGAGCCCCGACGGCCACCGTGCCCCGTCCTCCTCCGCGTCGATGCCCAGCGTCGTCGTACGGATGCTCATGGTGCTCAACACACGCCCGGAGCATGCGGTGCTGGAGATCGGTACCGGCACCGGCTTCAACGCGGCCCTGCTCTCCTACCTCTGCGGCGCCGACAACGTGACCTCGCTCGACGTCGACCCCGAGCTGACGCGCCGCGCACAGCGGGGGCTGAAGGCCAGCGGGCAGCGGCCGCACGTGGTGTGCGCGGACGGCGCGGGCGGCTGGCCCCCGAACGCCCCCTACGACCGGATCATCGCCACCTGCGCCGTCCGCACCGTGCCGCTCCCCTGGCTGGAGCAGACCGTGACCGGCGGCCTCCTCGTCATCCCGTGGGACACCCCCTGGTGCAACTTCGGGACGCTCATCGCCACGAAGCAGGCAGACGGGACCGCCGAGGGTGTGCTCGCCCCGTACGGCTCGTTCATGCTCCTGCGCGCCCAACAAGTCGACGCAGAGCTACGCGCCGTCATTCCGCGCGAGCGCGAGGGCCGGCAGCGCGAGGGCCAGCAGCCCGAGGCTCAGGAGCCCGAGCGGTCCATGACGGGACTGTCCCCCTGGTCAGTTGCCGGGAACGACCTCGATGCGCAGATGTACATCGGCCTCCGCGTGCCGGGAGCCTGGCATGTGTGGGACACCGAGGTGGCGGACGCCCATACGCGGCTCTGGCTGGCCGACGGCCGGACGGGCAGCTGTGCCCGGGTGGACTACGACGGACAGCAGACCTCGGCCTTCGCGGTCGCCCAGTACGGCGCGAGGAAGCTGTGGGACGAGGTGGCCCAGGCGTACGCGGAGTACGTGGCCGCCGGCCGCCCCGGCGTGCACCGGCAGCGGCTGCGCATCACCCCGGACGGCCGGAGCACACGCCATGAGGTGAGCGTCGTCAACGGGACGGTCGCGTGACCGCATAGCGCCCCGGCGTCGTCCCCACATGCCGGGTGAAGTGCCGGTGCAGATGGGCTTGATCGTGGAAGCCCACGGCGGCCGCGACCTCCGCCGGGCGTCGGCCGTCGAGCAGGAGGCCACGGGCCCGTTCGATGCGCTTGCCGGTCAGGTAGGCGTGCGGGGGCAGGCCGTAGGTCTGTTTGAAGCAGCGGATCAGGTGGGTGGGGTGGGCGTGCAGGAGCCCGGCGGCCTCTTCCAGCGACATGCCGCTCGTCTGCCGGGAGTCCAGCAGGTCGCGCAGCGCGGCGGCCAGCCGGTTCGCCTCCCGGCCCGGTGTACGCGGCGGCCGCAGCGCGTCCAGATGCCCGTGCAGCCGCTCCCGGATGAAGGCCAGCCGGGACTCCGCCTCGAATCCGTCGCCCGGGTGCCCGAGGGCCGTGTGCAGCTGGTGGATGCGGTGGCGCAGCAGATCGTCGCCGAAGACCGGGCCGTCCACCGCCCGGCCGGTCAGTTCTGCCGGGAGCACGCTCGTGTCCAGGTAGAGCACCCGCTTGCGGAAGCCATTCGCGGTGACCGTCCTGCCGTCATGGGAGACCCCGGGCGGCAGGAGGACGACCGTGCCGGAGCCGGTCGCGCCATGACGGTGACGGTCGCAGGCGAAGTCGACCGCCCCGTCGTTGAGGATCATCAGGGCCCAGGTGTCATGGGTGTGGGACGGATACGCGTGCTCGGTGAAGTGCGCGTGGAAGACCTCGGCGATTCCCGGCACGGACGGGCGCCAGGCGCTGACCGTCGTGCGGGGCGGGCCGTCTGTCATGCCAGGAACGTACAAGACCGCCGGTTTCCGGTCACGGCAGTCTCAAGGCATGAACCAGCAGCCCGTGCCCGTGAACCTCGCCGACAAGCTCGCGCAGTTCAGCGACCTGTGGTCGCAGAAGAAGATCGCCCAGCTCAACGACTACGAGGTCAAACTCGCCAAGCTGAAGGGCGAGTTCGTCTGGCACAAGCACGACGACACCGACGAACTGTTCCTGGTCCTCAGCGGCCGGCTCACCCTCCGGCTCAGGGGCGGCGAGGTGACGCTCGGGCCCGGCGAGCTGTTCGTGGTCCCGCAGGGCGTCGAGCACTGCCCGGTGGCCGACGAGGAGACCGCCATCCTGCTCCTCGAACCGGCCGGCACGGCCAACACGGGTGACGCGGGTGGGCCGAGGACCAAGGCCCCGGAAGCGCTGGCCTGACAGCCCCGTTCCGCGAATTTCAGTGGCGGGCGGGGCCGTCACCCAGGACCATGCGACGCATGACTGACCAACCCGAGCGCTGGACCCAGGCAACCGTCTACCCCGACATGTGGGTCGACCCCAAGGACGATCCCCGCGACAGCGAGGGCCCAGGGCCGGAAGGCGAGCCGGCCACGCTCCAGAACTTCCTGTCGGGCTACCGCATGACCCTGCGGATGAAGTGCGAGGGCCTGGACCCGGAGCAGCTGTCCCGCCGGTCCGTTCCGCCGTCGACGATGTCGTTGCTCGGCCTGATCCGGCACCTCGCCGAGGCGGAACGGGACTGGCGCAACTGGTTCACCGACGGCGACCCGCTGCCCAAGCTGTACGGCGCGCGCGACGCGGACTTCCACGGAGCCGTCGCCGAGCAGGCCGTGGTCGACGCCTCGCTCGCCGGCTGCAAGGTCCACGTCCCGGATGTCGGACACGGCGCGGTGGTTGCCCTGTCGGACTCCGGGGCAAGGCAAACCGCATTCTCTTGATCAGTGAACTGCAAATTGAACGTTCCGTCGGAGGTGGGGACAATGGTGAACTGTCCCTCCGCCGCAGCGTTCAAATTTTCCGGAGCCTCAAGTGTGAGGCCCGCCGACCCCACTTGGTCACAGTCCAGGTATTTACCGGACACCGGATCCGTAGCCTCTTGACACAGATATGGCACGGGATGTGAAAGGTTCAGGCCACTATTGTTCCTTGGGCTGATGGAAGCAGAGAGGCCACTGCTTCCGCTGTCCGCGTAAGCGGATACAGCAGGGAGCGGGGCGATAACGATGCCTAGAGCGGCGACAAGTGCGGCCAGTATTCTGATCTACCGACATCGGCAAATCCGGTGGTCAGCAGGCTGCGAAGGTAGCGCTGCGGCACTCACGCGCACCACGGTAGAACCACCTGATGTGTTACCTGTTCTTCGCGGCAGGATCCATCCTGGCCCGGCCCGTAGGGGTGTTGTTCGGATCATGGCGAGCCCGCCATGATCCGAACGACACCCCTACGGGCGGTCGGCGGCGTACGCGACGAAGTCGGCCCAGGCGGACGGCCGCAGGTGCAGCTGCGGCCCGTCGGGGTTCTTGGAGTCGCGGATGTGGATGGTGGAGGGGGTGGGGGCGACTTCGAGGCAGTCGTCACGTTCGTTGCTGTTGCTGTAGCTGCTCTTGAACCAGGCAACCTCGACGCACTCGTTGCTATCGCTGTCACCGCTGTAGCTGCTCTTGCTCCATGACAGCTCGGGGCCGGTCCCGGCGGAGGGCTTCAGGGGCATGTCTCTCCCAGCAATTTCTCGATGAAGGCCAGTGACTCCCGGGGCGTGAGAGCCTGGGCCCGGATGGTGCCGTAGCGCAGCTCGAGGATCTGGATCTCCTTCGGGTGCGAGACCGGACGACTGCCGAACTGCCCCTCGGAGTGGCCTACTACCGAGCCGTCTCCGAACTTCAGCAAGTGGATCCTGCCGCCCATTCCTGCATGGTCTTCGCGGTTCGTCGGCATCACCTGAATCTCGACGTTCCGCAACTGGCCCACATCCAACAGGCGTTCGAGCTGTCGACGCAGGACCATTGTGCCTCCGAGGGGGCGGCGAAGCGTCACCTCTTCCTGGACGAATGTGAGGGCAGGAGCGGGTGCGCGATCGAAGATCGACCGCCGGGTGACTCGTGCGGCCACCTCGCGGTCCACTTTGTCTTGCGACCAGGCGGGCCGTCGCATTTCGAACAGGGCCCGCGCGTACTCCTCGGTCTGCAACAGTCCATGCAAGTTGTGGCTGCCGTACGCGCCCAGCTCGACCGCTTCGGCCTCCCACCGAGTCAGGTCCCGCACCTTCTTCGGGTACCGGGCCCGCTCCACGTCCTTCTTCATCGCGGCGACCTTGCCGCCTGCGCCTAAGACCTCATCGGCCTTGTCGAGGAACTCCGGGCGCGGGATCCGCACCCCACGCTCGATCTTGTAGATCAGGTTCTCCCCGTACCCGACGGCTGCCCCGAACTCTGCCGGGCGCAGCCCCGCCGCCTCCCGCCACATCTTGAGCTGGCGCCCGACGGCCTCCACGGCCGCCTGCGCGTCGTCGTCCGGGTCGAGTTCCCAACCCCCGTCTTCCGCACCGTCAACATTCATCCAGTTCCACCTCCTGGACAGCCGGGACGCCCCTGGACAACCCGTGGACATCACCATGCGTACTGGCGTCATCACTATTCAGCCTAAGCAGCTACGACCACGCTGAGTGACATGAATCAGGAATTCGCTGTGTACAAGCTCCAGTTCAGGGTCCAGCTGTCCGCCACCCGCCGGGGCGCCCGGCTGGCGCGGCTGCTTGCGACGGAGGAGATGCGCTCCTGGGGGCTGTCGTTCGAGGACCCGGCCCATGTGATCGCCGAGCTGGCCACGAACGCCGCCACGCACGGGCGGGTACCGGGCCGGGACTTCCGGCTCGCCGTGCTGTCTGACGCGGACACGCTCCGTATCGAGGTGACGGATGCGCGCGGCGACCGGCTTCCGGCGCGGTACGTGCCGGGCGTACGGGACTCGGGGCACGGCCTGCTGGTGGTCGACGCGCTCGCCGACCGCTGGGGGACCACGCCGGGGCCGGTCCCCTGCAAAACGGTCTGGGCGGAATTCGATCTGCCGGTGTGGGGCCGATGAGGTGGCCGGGCTTCCGTCAACCGGCGGCCGGAAACCCGGACTTCGGTGTGCCGAGCGCCGGGGGTTTGGCCCGTAAAAGAACCCATAACCCCAGGTACAGAAACCGAACCCACCCAGCCCGACCCGGCCCGCCGCACCCGCCGTCACTCGCTTGGGTGATCCATGACCGGAAGACTCGCTTCCGCTGCCTCCGCCCATGCACCCTCGGCAGCAACACCCCCAAAAACCCGCACACATGCGACGGCCCCCGGCCGGGACTGGCATCCCGATCGAGGGCCTGACCACCGAGGAAGAAGAGCCTTCCCGTGGCTGAAGAGAAGCCTAATGCGCCTGCGCGCGCTCAGTACGCGATTCGCCGATCGCCGTCGCCGCACCCGGCCGGTGTCCACCAGGTCACCGAATTCCAGGACCCCGGCTACACGATCGTCGGCAATCACCTCACCCAGCACCGTTCGCTGTCGGGCCTGGCGATCGGGCTCGCCGCGTACATCCAGTCGCTGCCCGAGGGCGCGCCGGTCGACATCCGTACGCTGGCCGGGCGCTTCCCCGAGGGGCGGGACCGGATCGCCGCCGCCTTACGGGAGTTGGAGGCGTACGGCTACCTCGAACGGGTCCGGCAGCGCACCGACGACGGGCGGATGGTCACCCGCACGATCTCGTACAACAACCCGGAGGCCACCCGCGCCCGCCGCGCCCGCGAGGCCGCCGCAGAGTCCAAACGCCGCACCGCCGTCGAGCCACCCGCCCCTTCGCCGGCCCCGGCTCCGTCCTCGGCTCCGACCTCGGCTCCGGCCCCGTTCCCTGCCTCGTCCCCGTCCCCGTCCCCGTCCCCGGTACGGCAGTCGCCGCCCGCCCGCGTGGCACAAGCCCCGTCCACCCCACGGCTGCCGGAGCCCGCGACTCCCGCACACCACCCCCCGGCCGCCGCCCTCCTGGCGAACCTCCGCCGCGACGACCCCCGCCTCCTGCTCTCCGTACGGGACATCCACCGCCTCACCCCGCCCCTCGCCGCCTGGCTGGAACGGGGGGCCACCCCGGAGGCCGTACGCAGAGCCCTCACCACCGGCCTCCCGGACACCCTGCGCCACCCAGCGGCCCTGCTCGCCCACCGCCTCACAGAACTGCTCCCGCCGCCCCTCGCGGCCACCTCACCGGCCGCTCCCACCCGAGCCCGCCCGGCCCCGCTCCAGACCTGCGACGGCTGCGAGCGCGCCTTCCGTGCTCCCACCCCGGGCCGGTGCCGCGACTGCCGCAACCCGGCGGCGGAGCGGGGTGCGGCTTAGCATGAAGCCGAGGACTCCGGCCGGCACGTCGGCAGAAATGCCGACAGAGATCGACAGAGACAAGGAGCGAGCGCCATGACCATGGCCCCCGACGACGCGCGACGGGACGCCCTTCTGTACCAGGCCATGCGGGAGTTCGTTCAGTCCATGGACGACACCCTTCCGGGCAAATTCGAGATCACGAAGGAAGGAATCGTTCACGACATGATGGCGCCTGCCGGGCCTCATGAGCTCACCACGCTGCGTGTCCGAAAGCGCCTGGAGAAGGTGATGCCTGAGGAACTGGTGGCCCACACGGGGACCCCCGACGTGGAATGCCAGGCCGAGGGCATCATGCGCCATCCTGACGTGATGGTGATCGCCGAGGCGGACATGGAAGTCGAGGGGTCCTTCGACCCACGCACACTCATCGCCGCCATCGAAGTGGTTTCCCGCTCCAACCCGGACAACGACTGGGTGAGCAAGATGCGCGACTATCCGCTGCTGGGCGTTCCTGTGTACGTGATCTTTGACCCGCGTAGCGGCTCGGGCGCGGTGCTCACCGACATCCATCCGACGCCGAGCGGCCCCCGTTATGCGACCCGTAAGGAGTTCGTCTACGGCGAGGACGTGACCATCGGGGACTGGACCATCACGACGCAGGACCTGCCGCGTTACCCGTAGCCACGCTGAAACGCCCGTGCGAAGGCGTGCGGGGTATTGAAGACTGCGGGCATGGAATTCTTCTGTTACCACCGCGACCGGTCCGACTCCCTGGCGCTGCGTGAGGAGCTGCTGGAAGAGCACTGGTCCTATATGGACGGGTACGGGGCGGAGATGATCGCCCGTGGCCCGACCATGGCCGGCGACGGCGAGATGCCCACCGGCAGTGTGCACATAGTCGACCTGCCGGATCCGGCCGCCGCCCGCGCGTTCGCCTTTGGCGAGCCCGGCTACCAAGCGGGTGTGTACCGCGAGGTGATGCTGCGGCGGTGGCACAACACACTGGGGCGCACCATGTGGGACTTCCCTGGTGGTGAGACCGGCGGCAACCGGTATCTGGTGCTCGGCCTCGGCGCCGGACCGGCCGCTGACCTCGATGTGCCGCCCGGGCGGGACGAGTTGATCGCGTACGGGCCGCTGCTGTCCGACGACGGGGCCGCCTGGCTGGGCACGGCGGCGCTGGTCCGGGCGCCGGACGCGGACGCGGCGCGCGCCGTCCTGACGCCGGACCGGTACGCCGATATCGACGTGCACAACTGGCAGTTCGGCGGCCGGTCGTGAGCGGCCGGAGCCCCGGGCCGCTGCGGCCGCAATTTCTCCCGCGTCCGTAGATATTTGGACATTGCGTATCAGTCGGCCGAAAAATGAACATCGATTGCCGCGTGCAAGTTTCACAAAATCGTCAACCTCAAGATCGGCTCAACAGGGTTTCCCCGAGCGCATATCGGCAACTACGTTTGTGAGTGGCAAAGAGAGCGCGGTATCTGACCCATACCGCGCCGCATAAGAACGTTGAATCGGGGAAATTCAATGAAGAGCCTTGTCTCGGGTGCGATGTCGGCCGTCATGGTGGGAGGCATCGTCCTCGCCAGTGGCGCCGGAGTGGCCCACGCCGAGTCGGACCCGCGGCCCGCGGTTCAGTCGAGCATGGTGAACCCCATCGAAGAAGCCCGTTCGATGTGCACCATGTCCAAGAGCGAGGACGACTGCGCCTACCTCATGAACCACACCAAGATGCACAAGATGGTGAAGGACTGCCTGATCAAGGGGGCGATCGGCGGAGCCGGCGCGCTGGTCGTCGGCCGCTACGTCAGCAAGGACGTGGCCTCGGACATCGCGAAGAAGACCGTGGTCGCCGGAGCCACCGGCTGCCTCGCGTCGCTCGCCTGACGGCTTAGGACATCCTGATGGCCAAGATCGTATTCACTCTTCTCTGGGCCGGTGTGGTCGTCGCGGTGAACAGCGTGCTCGATGACATCACCTGGGCTCAGTATCTGGCGATATTCGTCCTCGGGGGAATGTACGCCTTTACTGTCAACAAGGTTCCGGGGATCCGGGGCAAGAGCGCCCAAGAAGGTCCGGAAGCGTAGCGTTCTTGGTGTTGCATATTGTGTCGGCGGTGTCCACCGGGCGCCGCCGGCACTGCTGTGCGGAACGGGGTTTCAGGTACCCCGGCTCACCAGGAGCCTGCCCACCGCCTGTTCCAATTCCGCGATGCGGTCGGCCAGGCGTTCCTTGTCGGTGCCCTGGGCATCGCGCAGGAGGAGTTCCACCTCGGCGAGCTGGCCGGCGATGTCCGCCAGCCGGGAGGCGTCGCCGGCACCGGGGGAAACGGGCGGGGGCATGGGCTCGGACTGCGCCCGGAATTCCTGGCTTTCGGCGGGCTTGGCTTCGGCCTCCCGGGTGCCTTCGGTTTCCGCCGGCGGCGGGGCGGCCGGGGCCGACACCGTCGTCGCGGGCGGGTGTGCGGGCGCGGCACCCGGCGCCCCCGCGGCGGCCGGTGCGCCCTCGCCGCGGGGCTGTTCGTCCGAGGTCAGCAGGCGTTTCAACTGCTCGGCCTGGGCGGCCAGCTGGCGGTTCTTGCGGTGCAACTCCAGGAAGACGTTCACCTTGGTGCGCAGCAACCAGGGATCGAAGGGCTTGATGAGGAAGTCGGCGGCACCGACCGTGTAGCCGCGATAGGCGTAGTTCGGGTCGACCGAGGCGCCGGTGAGGAGAATGATCGGGACGTCCTTGGTCTGGTCGAGGCCCTTGATGTTGGCGGCGGTCTCGAAGCCGTTCATGCCCGGCATCATCACGTCGATGAGCACCACCGCGAATTCCTCGCGGAGCATGGCCTTGAGGGCCTCTTCGCCGGATCGCGCACGGACCACTTTCTGGGTGAGGGAGCTCAGCACGGCCTCCAGCGCGACGAGGTTCTCCTCCATGTCGTCGACGATGAGGATGCTGGGTGAGGTGTCGGGTGCGGTCGTCATGATTCCTGCCCCTGCCCCGTCGTTCCCGTCGTTCCCTGGTCGTCTTGGCCGACGTCATCGCTGCTTTCGGCGGCATGGGGGATATCGGGGTGAACAGGCTCGGCGTCAACGGGCTCGGCGTGCGGCGACGGTTCACCGTGCTCCGGGTCGAGAAGGCGGCAGATCACCGACAGCAGCCGGTCCACATCGACCGGTTTGGGGATGTAGTCATTGGCCCCGCTCTCGATCGCCTTTTCCCGGTCCCCGGGCATGGCCTTCGCGGTGAGGGCGATCACCGGCAGGTCGGCGAATCGAGGCGCGTGCCGGATCGCCTTGATCATCTCGTAGCCGTCCATTTCCGGCATCATGATGTCCATCAGCACCAGCGAGACATCCGGTGTCCGGTCGAGGACTTCCAGGCCCTCACGGCCGTTTTCCGCGTACTTCACGCTGATACCGATCCGGCCCAATACGTGCGTGAGTGCGAAGACATTGCGGATGTCGTCGTCGACGATGAGGATCCGGCGCTTGGCCAGCACCTCGCCGGCGCGTCCGCTGAGCCAGTCCTTGAGGCGGGTGGTCTCGGGCCAGGTGACGGCGCCGCCGTCGGGAGAGCGCCCGTCTGCGGGGGAGGTCAACTCCTGCTCCACCGGGGTGGGGAAGAGGTCACCGGTCGGCGCGGTCCGCTGCGGTTCGGGCTTGGCCGTGAGCTGTTCGGCCAGGACGGGGCCGGACTGGGCGGTGCTGTCCGCGGGGCGGGTGGCGGCGGTGGGGCTCGGGGCGGGGAACGGGCCCGTATAGCGCGCGGGCACGTACAGGGTGAAGGTGGAGCCGACGCCCGGCTCGCTCTCGGCGATGATCCGGCCGCCGAGCAGTGCGGCCATATCGCGGCTGATGGACAGGCCGAGGCCGGTGCCGCCGTATTTGCGGTTGGTGGTGCCGTCGGACTGCTGGAACGCCTCGAAGATGCCGTCGAGTTTCTCCGGCGAGATACCGATCCCGGTGTCCTTGACGGAAAGGGCGATGACGTTGTCGGCGGTCCGCAGGGATTCCTCCTCGAAGTCCGTGCCCGGAACGCGCTGGACGATGAGTTCCACGCCGCCGGAGGAGGTGAACTTCACCGCGTTGGACAGCAGATTGCGCAGGATCTGCTGGAGGCGCTGTTCGTCGGAGAACAGTTCCCTGGGGACGTTCTCGCCGACCGTGACGTCGAAGCTGAGACCGCGGTCGACGGTGAGCGGCCGGAAGGTGGCGCGGACGTAGTCGAGCAGTTTGATCAGCGGCAGGGTCTTGGGGTGCACATCCATCCGGCCGGCCTCGATCTTCGACAGATCGAGGATGTCGTTGATGAGCTGGAGCAGGTCGGAGCCCGCGCGGTGGATGGTGACGGCGAACTCCACCTCCTGCGGGGAAAGCCGGCCGTCGGGGTTGTCGGCGAGCAGCCGGGAGAGCACCAGCAGGGAATTCAGCGGGGTGCGCAGCTCGTGCGACATATTCGCCAGGAATTCCGACTTGTACTGGGAAGAGGTCGCGAGCAGAGCCGCCTTCTCCTCCAACTCGGCGTTCGTCAGCTGGAGTTCGTCGGAGCGCTGCCGGAGTTCGGCGGTCAGCCGCTGGGATTCCGAAAGCAGGGATTCCGTACGGGAGTTGGCGATGATGGTGTTGATCGAGACGCCGATGGTGTTCACGAACTGGTCGATGAAGGCGAGGTGGACCTCGCTGAACCGGCTGAACGAGGCCAGCTCGATGACGCCGAGCACCTGGTCCTCGAAGAGGACGGGCAGGATGACGATGCTGGCCGGGGCCGAGGCGCCGAGTCCGGAGCTGATGGTGATGTAGTCCGGCGGGACGGCCTCGACGACGATGCGCTTCTTCTCCATGGCGGACTGAGTGATCAGGCCCCAGCCGGGGGTGCCCAGCCGCAGCCGCGGCAGGGAACGGCGGCCCTCGGGCTGGCCGGTGCCGTAACCGGCGATCAGCTCCAGGCCCTCGCCCGGCTCGGCGCCCGCCTCGGCCAGGAAGAACGCGCCGAACTGCGCGTTCACCAGCGGGGTCAGCTCGCGCAGGATCAGGTCCGCGACCTCGACCAGGTCGCGGTGCCCCTGCATCAGGCTGGCGATACGGGCCAGGTTGGACTCCAGCCAGTCCTTGGCGCGGGTGGTCTCGCGGAGGTTGGCGACCATCAGGTTGATGTTGTTCTTCAGTGCGGCGACCTCGCCCTGGGCGTCGACGGTGATCGAGCCGGACATATCGCCCTGGGTGACCGCGCTGGCCACCTCGGCGATCGCCCGGACCTGGGTGGTCAGATTCAGCGCCAGCTCATTGACGCTGGTGGTCAGCCGCTTCCAGGTGCCGTAGACGCCCTCGACCCGGGCCTGCCCGCCGAGCTGGCCCTCACTGCCGACCTCGCGGGCCACCCGGGTCACCTCGGACGAGAACGAGGACAGGGTGTCGACCATCGTGTTGATCGTCGTCTTCAGCTCCAGGATCTCGCCGCGGGCGTCCACGTCGATCTTCTTGGACAGATCGCCCTTGGCGACCGCGGTGGCGACCTGGGCGATGTTGCGGACCTGGGAGGTCAGGTTGTCCGCCATGAAGTTGACGTTGTCGGTGAGGTTCTTCCAGACGCCGGAGACGCCGTGGACCTGCGCCCGGCCGCCGAGCCGGCCCTCGGTGCCGACCTCGCGGGCGACGCGGGTGACCTCGTCCGCGAAGGCCCGCAGCTGCTGGACCATCGTGTTGACGGTGTCCTTCAGCTCCAGGACCTCGCCCCGGGCGTCCACGTCGATCTTCTTGGACAGATCGCCGTTGGCCACGGCCGTGGTCACCTGGGCGATGTTGCGGACCTGGGACGTCAGGTTGAGCGCCATGGAGTTGACGCTCTCGGTCAGGTCTTTCCAGACCCCGGATACGCCCCTGACCTGCGCCTGGCCGCCCAGGTTGCCTTCGGTGCCGACCTCGCGGGCGACGCGGGTGACCTCGTCGGCGAAGGCGGAGAGCTGGTCGACCATGGTGTTGATCGTCGACTTCAGCTCCAGGATCTCGCCCTTGGCCTCGACGGTGATCGTCTTGCCGAGGTCGCCCTCCGCGACGGCGGTGGCGACCAGTGCGATGTTGCGGACCTGGGACGTCAGGTTGTCCGCCATGAAGTTGACGCTCTCGGTGAGGTCTTTCCAGACGCCGGATACGCCCCTGACCTGTGCCCGGCCGCCGAGCTGGCCGTCCGTGCCGACCTCGCGGGCGACGCGGGTGACCTCGTCGGCGAAGGCGGAGAGCTGGTCGACCATGGTGTTGATCGTCGACTTCAGCTCCAGGATCTCGCCCCGGGCGTCCACGGTGATCTTCTGGCTCAGGTCGCCGTTGGCCACGGCCGTGGTCACCTGGGCGATGTTGCGGACCTGCCAGGTCAGGTTGGACGCCATGAAGTTCACGTTGTCGGTGAGGTCTTTCCAGACCCCGGAGACGCCCCTGACCTGCGCCCGGCCGCCCAGCTGGCCTTCGGTGCCGACCTCGCGGGCGACGCGGGTGACCTCGTCGGCGAACGCCCGCAGCTGGTCCACCATCTTGTTGACGGTGAGCTTGAGCTCCAGCAGCTCGCCGGTCGCCTCGACCGTCACCTGCTGGGTCAGGTCGCCGGTGGCCACCGCGGTGGTGACCACGGCGATGTCGCGCACCTGCGCCGTCAGCCGGGACGCCATGGTGTTGACCGCCTCGGTCACATGCAGCCAGTCGCCGGACAGCCCCTGGACCTTGGCCCGGCCGCCGAGCCGGCCTTCGGTGCCGACCTCGCGGGCGACCCGGGTGACCTCGCCGGTGAACAGCGACAGCTGGTCGACCATGCGGTTCACGCCGTTGCCCAGGCGGCGCAGATCGCCGCGCAGCTCGCGGTTGCCGTCGTGCAGATCGACCCGCTGGGTCAGATCGCCGTCGGCCACCGCGTCCAGCACCCGGGTGGCCTTGGCCAGCGGGACCACCAGCGCTTCGAGCACGGTGTTGGCCGCCTCGATATTCGTCGTCCAGGTCCCCTGGCCGGGGCTCGCGGAGATCCGCTCGTCCAGCCGGCCCTGCCGGATGATCTCGCCGCGGACGCGTTTCAGCTCGGAGGCGAGATGGGCGTTACGGGCGATGATCTGGTTGAAGGCGCCGGCCATGTCGGCCAGCACCCCTTCGGTGGAGTCGTCGGTCGGCACGCTCTCCACACGCGTGGTGAAGTCCCCGTCGCGTACCGCGTTCATCGCCGCGAGCAGCGGTCGCAGCTCACTCGTGCGTACCCACTGGCCGTCGGGCGGGGGCGCGGGCGGAACGGGCCGGACGTACGTGGCGGGCCCGGACCGCTCGGCGGACGGTTCGGACGGTTCAGAGGGCTGAGCGGGCTCGGGAGGCTCGGGCCGGGCGGGGTCGAGCGCCATGGCACACCATCCCCCAGTGATCGAAGCGGGGAAATCCCATCGGGCAGAGTGATCCATTTGGGCAGTTATGACATAGTATAAAGCGCTCGTAATCACTTTTTCCCGGCATATCCAGGGGCCGCAGTGGTACCGCTGTCCTCCCCGCACACGACGGAATCCGTGTCCCGGAAAGGTCTGCCCGCGAATCAGCTCGCGGCCGCCGGCGCACGCAAGTTCGTGCGCGCGCTGCTCACCGAACGGGCCGCGGCACCACCCGCCACCGCGGGCCCCGGCTCGGCAGCGATCAGCGCGGAGCTCATCCACGACGCCGTCCTGCTCACCAGCGAGCTGGTCACCAACGCGGTGATGTACGCCGGTACCGAGATCGATGTGACCTGCCGGCTGGAGCACGAGCAGGAGCCCGCCGAGGGCGACGGGGAGCGCCGCCGGGCCAAGCTGGGCCTGGTCATGGAGGTCTCCGACCGCCACCCGGCCCGGCGCGTACGCGGAGGGGTGGACGCCCGCACCGGCGAGCCGGGGTACGGCCTTCAGCTGGTGAGCGCGCTGGCGGAATCGTGGGGCGTGACCTACCGCAAGTCGGTCAAGACCGTGTGGTTCCGGCTGGAGGCCACCGAGGGCCGGCCGGGCGTGACCGGCTCCGTGCCCCGGCCCGAGGCGCGCGCCGCCGCGCCTACTCCGGCGCGGCCGGCCCAGCCCGTCGCCCAGCGCCCCCGTACGCACGGCTACGCCGCCGAGTGGGCCGACCGCGGCGGCCCGTCCTTCCTCGCCGAGACCAGCGAACTGCTGGCCGGGCAGCTCGACCAGGACATGGTCACTGCGCTCGCCGCCCAGCTGCTGGTGCCCCGGCTCGCCGACTGGTGCGCGATCTGGCTGACCAACGAAAGCGGCACGATGGAGCTCTCCCGGGTCTGGCATGTCGATGAGCGGCGGATCGCTCCGCTCCGCGCCGACCTGGAGGTGGACCCGCCGGCCGACCTCATCCGCACCGCCGGGACCCCCTGGCCCTGGCCGGAATGCGCCGGTGCCAGCTCCTCGGGCGGGTCCGCGCTGGCCTTCCCGCTGGTCGCCCGGGACAGTGACCAGGGCATGCTGCTGCTCGGCCGGGCCGGACACCTCCAGATGACCGACACCGTGGTGCGGATGGTCGAGGATGTCGCCCGCCGCGTCGCCCAGGCCGTGCTCACCGCCCGCCAGTACACCCGGCAGACCACGATCAGCCTGGCGCTCCAGCGGCGGCAGCTGCCCGCGACGCTCGCCAGCATCCCCGGCATCGACACGGCGATCGTCTACGAGCCGCACGGCGAGGGCCAGACCGTCGGCGGCGACTTCTACGACGTCTTCCCGATGGGCGACCGGCGCTGGTGCTTCCTGCTCGGCGACGTCCAGGGCAAGGACCCGGAGGCGATGTCCGTCACCGGCCTGGCCCGCCATCTGGTGCGGCTGCTGGCCCGCGAGGGGCACGGCGTCGAGTCGGTGCTCGGCAGGCTGAATCTGGCCATGGCCGAGGAGAGCGCGGAGGCGGTGGAGCTCGGTGGCGAGCAGGCCAGCTCCCGTTTCCTGAGCCTGCTGTACGGCGAGCTGGAGGTCGATCCGGGCACTCCCGGGGCCCGCTGTACGGTCGCCACCGCCGGCCATCCGCCGCCGCTGCACATGTTCGTCGACGGCCGGGTCGAGGCGGCCTCCGACCCCCAGATGCTGCTCGGCATCGACGAGGGCACCGAATTCCAGGCCAGCTCCTTCGGCCTCGCCCCGGGGGAGACGCTGCTGTGCGTGACCGACGGGGTCACCGAACGCCGCTGCGGCAACTGGCAGTTGGATGACAACGACGGTCTGATCGAGGTGCTGCGGGACGGCACGGGGCTGGGCGCCAAGGCCCTTGCCGAGCATGTCCGGCGCGCCGCGCACGACTTCGGCACCGGACCCGTCGAGGACGATCTGTCGGTGCTGGTCCTCCAGGCGGTGACCCCGGTGGCCGATCGGCGCCCGTGAGCGGCCGGCCGGCCCGCCGGTGGCCGGCGGTCAGCGCCTCACCGCCCGGCGCCGGCCTGGGTGGCCACCGGCCGCCCGCCACCGGAGATCACGCCCCCGCCCAGCCCGGCGACGGTGTCCAACTGCCCGCCGAACAGCGGGCGGCCGAGGGAGGGGCCGTCGACGGCGGCCCGGGGGGCCGGGGCGGCCGCGGGTGCCGCCTGAGCGGTGCCGCAGGCGAGCACACCGACACCGCCCAGGGCGGCAAGGACGAGGCAACGGCCGAGGTGGGGGCGCATAAGACGCTCCTGTCAGAAGAGGAAACCGGGGAAACCGGACGCTCGTCAGCGTGCTGCTCCGTCCGGACACCGCACAAGCAACGTGCCGTAAGGGCCATCCCTCCGGGTGAACGGCGGCTGCCCGGCCTTTGACCTGGGGGAACGGGGAGGGGCCGCCGGGCGCGGGGGCGGCGCCGGAAAACTGCGGCCGGGCCGCCGCAGCCCGCCCCGTACCCCGCCCCATATGCCTCCATGAGCGGGCAAGAACACACCCCCAAGGGCGTGACATACCAAGCGGTATGCGTCGACAATCTCAGCACCACTACCCGCCCGTACACAGCGGAGGCACCCGGTGCTGAGCACGATGCAGGACGTACCGCTCACCGTCTCGCGAATCCTGACCCACGGGTCGACGGTTCACGGTGAATCGCAGGTCATCACCTGGACCGAGGGGGACCCGCACCGGCGCACCTTCGCCGAGGTCGGCCGCCGGGCCGCCCAGCTCGCCCATGCGCTGCGCGACGAGCTGTCCGTGGCCGGCGAGGAACGGGTCGGCACGCTCATGTGGAACAACGCGGAACACATGGAGGCATATCTCGCCATCCCCGCCATGGGGGCGGTGCTGCACACCCTCAATCTGCGGCTGCCCGCCGAGCAGCTGGTGTGGATCATCAACCACGCCGAGGACCGGGTCGTGCTCGTCAACGGCACCCTGCTCCCGCTGCTCGCCCCGCTCCTCCCGCAGCTGCCGAACCTCCGCCACATCGTCGTCGCGGGCCCCGGCGACCGGTCCGTCCTCGACGGCGCGCAGGCCCGGGTGCACCACTACGAAGAGCTGATCGCCGGCCGCCCGGAGAGCTACGCCTGGCCGGAGATCGACGAGCGGGAGGCCGCGGCGCTCTGCTACACCTCCGGGACCACCGGCGATCCCAAGGGTGTCCTCTACAGCCACCGTTCGCTCTATCTGCACTCGATGCAGGTCAACACCGCCGAGGCGTTCGCGCTCAGCTCCCGCGACATCACCCTGCCGGTCGTGCCGATGTTCCACGTCAACGCCTGGGGCCTGCCGCACGCCGCGTTCATGGCCGGTGCCTCGCTGCTGATGCCGGACCGCTTCCTCCAGCCCGCGCCGCTCGCCGAGATGATCGAGACCGTCCGGCCCACCATCGGCGCCGCCGTCCCCACCATCTGGCAGGGCCTGCTCGCCGAACTGGACGCCAAGCAGCGGGATGTCGCCTGCCTCCACACGGTCGTCATCGGCGGCTCCGCCTGCCCGCCCGCCCTGATGCGCGGCTTCGAGGAGCGGCACGGCATCCGCGTCGTACACGCCTGGGGCATGACCGAGACCTCCCCGCTCGGCAGCGTCTCCCACCCGCCGGCCGGGGTCAGCGGCGACGAGGAGTGGGCCTACCGCGCCACCCAAGGCCGGTTCCCCGCCTCCGTCGAGGCCCGGCTGATCGGCCCGGACGGCGAGCAGCTGCCCTGCGACGGCCGGTCCGCGGGCGAACTGGAGGTCCGCGGGCCGTGGATCGCGGGCGCCTACTACGGCGGCGCACAGGGCGACCCGCTGCGCCCCGAGGACAAGTTCAGCCACGACGGCTGGCTGCGCACCGGCGATGTCGGCACCATCACCCCGAACGGCTATCTCACGCTGACCGACCGCGCCAAGGACGTCATCAAGTCCGGCGGCGAATGGATCTCCTCGGTCGAGCTGGAGAACCATCTGATGGCGCACCCGCACGTCGTGGAGGCCGCGGTGGTCGCCGTCCCGGACGACAAGTGGGGCGAGCGGCCGCTGGCGACGGTGGTGCTCAACGACGGCGCGACCATCGGCTACGAGGAGCTGAAGGCGTTCCTCGGCGAGCGGATCGCGCGCTGGCAGCTGCCGGAGCGGTGGGCGGTGATCCCGGCGGTGCCCAAGACCAGCGTGGGCAAGTTCGACAAGAAGGTGCTGCGCAAGCAGTACGCGGAGGGCGAGCTGGACGTGACGCTGCTGGCCTAGGCCATCCCCTGGGGGCCCGGCGGTCCGGGCCCCCACAGGTCAGTTCGTGCCGATCTTGGCGAGCAGGTCGACGATCCGGGCCTGCACCTCGGCGCTGGTGGAGCGCTCCGCCAGGAAGAGCACCGTCTCGCCGGCCGCCAGCCGGGGCAGCTGCGCAGGGTCCATGTCGGCGGAGGTGTAGACGACCAGCGGCGTGTGGTCGAGCAGCCCGTTGGCGCGCAGCCAGTCGACGATGCCGGCCCGGCGGCGCCGCACCTGCATCAGATCCATCACGACCAGATTCGGCCGCATCTGTGTCGCCAGGGTGACCGCGTCGGCATCCGCACCGGCCCGTGCGACCTGCATCCCGCGCCGCTCCAGCGACATGGTCAGGGCGCCCGCGATGTCGTCGTTCTGCTCGATCAGCAGCACCCGCGGCGGGTGCTGCTCACTGTCCCGGGGGGCCAGCGCCTTGAGCAGCACGGCCGGGTCGGCACCGTAAGCGGCCTCCCGGGTGGCCTGCCCCAGGCCGGCGGTCACCAGGACAGGGACCTCGGCCGCGCCCGCCGCCTGACGCAGCGACTGAAGCGCGGTACGGGTGATCGGCCCCGTCAGGGGGTCGACGAAGAGCGCCGCCGGGTACGCGGCGATCTGGGCGTCCACTTCCTCGCGGGAGTTGACGATCACCGGGCGGTAGCCGCGGTCGCTCAGCGCCTGCTGAGTGGCGACATCCGGCGCCGGCCAGACCAGCAGCCGACGCGGATTGTCCAGCGGCTCCGGCGGCAACTCGTCGTCCATCGGCATCGGCTGACGGTCCATCACCTCTATGGCGCCGTTCGGACCGTCCAGCGGCTCGGGACCCTCGCTGCCCTCATCGGGCGCGGAGATCGCAAAGGCCCGCCCCTCGCCGGCATCCATCAGATGCGGCTGCGGCTGCGGCTGGGGCTGCGGCTGGGCCGGGGCCGGCGGCTTGGGCTGCGGGGCGCCGGGGGGCGCGGGCGCCTCGGCCGGCAGGGACTCGGCACCCGCCGCGCGCCGGTCCTCCGGCGGCGCGGCGAGCTTACGGCGGCGGCCCGAACCGGCGGACGTACCGCCCGGCGGGGTGCTGCCGGGTGGCAACGGCGGACGCTGCTGATCGGCGATCTGCTGGGCGAACGGCACACCCTGCCCGAGCGTCCGCACGCTGATCGCCCGCCCCTGGGAGTGCCCCGCGGCATGCCCGTCGTCCTCGGCGGCCGGCGGCAGCGGCTGCCGGTGCGCGGCGGCGGGCCCGCCCTGCTGCGGCACGGGCGGCGGGCCCGCGGCCTCCTCGGCGGGGCTGGGACGGCCCCGACGGCGGCCGGTGGGGGCCGGCGGGCTCTGCGGGTCCTGCGGCGCGACGGGTGCAGGGTCCGGCTGCGGCGTGACGGGTGCAGGGTCCGGCTGCGGCGTGACGGGTGCGGGGGACGGCTGCGGCGCGGCAGGCGCATGGGGCGGCTGTGGCGCAACGGGCGCCTGGGCGGCAGCGGCCTCCGGCGTGGGGGCGATACCCGGCGCCGTGCCACCGGCCGTACCCGTCGCCTCGGCCGGTTCGGTGGGCTGCGCCACCAGCCCCTCCGGGCCCGCGACGAAGGTGCCGGACGACTCGGCGTCGGCCATCGCGGCCGCCGCGCGCTCCTCGGCCGCGGCCCGCCTGGCCCGCCGTCTGCCGGTCGGTTCGCCGTCCCACTCCTCTTGCGGCGCACCGGAGCTGACGCCTGCTTCGGGTGTCGGCTGCCCGCCGGAAACGGCCGCGTCCGGGCCACCGGCCACCGGCCGACGCGCCCGGCGGCGGCCCGTACCGGCGCCCTCCTGCGGACCGGCCGACTGCGCGGGCACCTGGTCGGCGGTCGCGGGCAGCGCCGGCACCGACGACTCCGGGGTCCGGTCCGCGGCGGCGGGCGGCAGCGCGAAGGCGGTACGCGCACCGGCCGGCTGCTGGGAGGCCGCGGCCGCCCCGTTGCGCTCACCCGGGGCGGTCCGCTCGGGCGCCTCGGCCAGCGCCCGGCGCGCCCGTCGGCCACCCGCCTGCACGGGGGCGAGCCCCTGGGGGCCCGGGGGCGGGGTCTGGCCGGGGCCCGTGGCCTGCCCCGGAACATGCGGCCGGCCCGGCGCCGGAGTCTGCCCCGGAGCCGGGCTCTGACCTGGAATCTGCGGGCTCGGCCGGCCGGGTGCCGACGCGGGGGCCGGCACCGGCGCCGCCCCGTTGGCAGACGGCGCCGCGTTGGCCGACGGCGCCGCGGGCCCCTGCGGACCGGCCGCCGGTCCCTGGCCCTGCGGTGTCGGACCCTGGGGTGTTTGGCTCTGCGACGTTTGGCCCTGGGGTGTTGGCCCCTGAGGCGTTTGGCCCTGCGGTCGCGCCGCGGGCCCGTGCGGCTGCTCCGGAGCCGTGCTCGCCCCGGAAGGGAGCGCGGGCAGTCCGCCGCCCTCCGTCGCGCCCTGCCGGGCCCGGCGCCGTCCCGTCGGCGGTACGGCCTCGGCCCCCGCCATACCGGGCGGCAGCCCTCGGCCGTCCGTAACGGCCCCGCCCTGGGCACCCTGCGCGCCCTCGCCGACGGCACCGTGCGGCACCCCGGCCTCCGGTGCCCCGGCCTCCGGGCCGCCCGGAAGCGCGCCCTGCTCCGCACCCGAGCGCCGCGCCCGCCGACGACCGGTCGGCTGCGCCCCGCCCGTCTGCTCCGGCACCACGGCGCCGGCCGCGGCACCACCGCCACCGAGCGGCGCACCGGACCCACCGGAACCGCCCGGCCCACCGTCACCACCGGACGGCCCCTCGCCGCCCTCGTGTCCTTCGTCGTCCGGCCCCTGGCCGCCGCTGGCCGCGCCCGCGTCCGCCGCGTCGCCCTGGGTGCCGCGCGCACGGGCCGCCGGTACCGGCATCACCGTCGTCTCGTTGCCGGTCGGCGCCTCTGCCCCGGCCGTCGCCCCGTCCGGGGCCATGTCGTCGCCCGCCACCGGCAGCTCCAGCACATACGCGCTGCCGCCCGCACCGGGCCCGCCACCGGGCACCTCGTGCGTCTGCATCAGCCCACCGTGCTGCCGCATGATGCCGCGGACGATCGGCTCATGCACCGGGTCGCCGCCGCCATACGGGCCGCGCACCTCGATCCGTACGACATCACCGCGCTTGGCCGCCGCCACCACGATCGTCGAATCGCCCGGGACCGGCCCCGAACGCCCGCCCACGGCAGCCTCACCGGCCGGCATCCGCCCCGTCGAATCGACCCCCGCGACATCCGCGATCAGATGCGACAGCGCCTGCGCGATCCGCTCCGCGTCGACCGTCGCCTCTATCGGCGGCGCATGCACCGCGAACTGCGCCCGGCCCGGACCGATCAGCTCGATCGCGCCCTCCACACCGGCCGCGACCACGCCGTCCAGCGAAACCTTCGTGCGGTTGAGCTTCTCCTTGCCGGAGTCCAGCCGCTGATAGCTCAGTACGTTGTCCACCAGCGTCGTCATCCGGGCATGGCCCGCCGCGAGGTGGTGCAGGATCTGGTTCGCCTCGGGCCAGAGCTGGCCCGCCGGGTCGGACGCGAGCGTCCCCAGCTCGCCCTTCAGCTCCTCCAGCGGCCCGCGCAGCGCCTGCTCGAGCACCGCCAGCAGCTGGGTGTGCCGGGCCGCCAGCGCGTCGAACGCCCGGCGGTCGGTGAAGGTCATCACCGCGCCGACGAGCTGATCGCCGTCCCGCACCGGCGCCGTCGTCAGATCGACGGACACCGCCCGGCCGTCCTTCGCCCACAGCGCCTGCCCGCGCACCCGGTGCTTGCGCCCCGACTTGAGCGTGTCGGCCAGCGGGGTGTCCTCCCACGGGAGCGCCGAACCGTCGGCCCGCGAGTGGTGGATCAGCGGATGCAGCTCCTTGCCGCCCAGCTCACTCGCCCGGTAGCCGAGGATCTGCGCCGCGGACGGATTGACGAGCACGACCTTGCCGTCGGCGTCGACCCCGACCACACCCTCGGCCGCGGCCCGCAGAATCATCTCGGTCTGCCGCTGCTGCCGGGCCAGCTCGGTCTCGGTGTCCAGCGTCCCGGTCAGATCCCGGACGACGAGCATCAGCAGCTCATTGCCCGTATAGCCGTTCCGGTGATCGGCGTACGCCGCCTCGAAGGCCGACTCGTACGGGGTCCGCCCGTCCTCCAGATTGGCGCTGGTCACCTCGACCAGCAGCTCCGTCCCGTCCGTCCGCCGCGCGACCATCCGCGTCGGCTTCGTCCGGGTACGTTCCTCCTCCTCGTCCCGGCGCCGCATGGACCCCGGGATCCGCTTGGAGTCGAAGGACGGCAGCAGATCGAGCAGCCCGCGCCCCACCAGGGCCGTGCCCGGCGCCTCGAAGGTCTCCAGCGCGATGGTGTTGGCGTTGACGACCGTGCCGTTGCAGTTGACGAGCAACAGCGCGTCGGGGAGGGCGTCGAGTATGGCTGCGAGGCGAGCAGCGCCTCGGGATGGCCTGCTGCTCACGACGACGCTTCCTCCCTGTTACCGCACCTTGCCGACCCACCGCGGCGGATCGCTGGGATGGAGTCTACGGGCACTTGCCCGGGACGCGGAGGCGGATGACGAGGAGGTAATGCCACGGCCGTGTGCGACTCGCCGCACGCCCGACATGTGCCCCATCGTCCTGACCTGGCCCGCTACTAGGGCATGAACCGGGTCATGAACTGGTCGACGGGAGCAGGGGTTCGAAGCTGCTCCAGCGGCTGATCTCACACCCATTGGTGCGCCGGAAATCCGCGTTGACGGGCCGCCCCGCCCAGGTCCCGGTGATATGCGCGGTGGCCGGCCCGCCGTAAATCATCGTGCAGTTGGCCCCCTGCGGCACCGGCGCGAACGGATCCCGCCCCCACCGCGTCATCCCGTCCAGCTTCGCGCAAGCCTTCTTGGCATGCCGGTGCGTACCCCGCGCCGGATGGCAGTACAGCTCAAACGTCCCGTCCTCCCGCACCGACCCGCTGCCACGCACAGTCACGGTGAGGTGATCGATGACACCGGGGTGGGGGGTGGTGGGGGCTTGGTCGGTGGGCGGGAGGTGGTTGGTGGGGGAGTGGAGGTCGGTGGTTGAGGGGTGGTCGGCCGGGGCGGGGTGGTCCTCCGGAGCGGGCCGACCGGCTGCGGAGTGGTGGCCGACCGGGAGGGGGCGGCCGACCGGGAGCGGACGGCCCATTGCGAGGGGCTTGGCGGCGGGGGTGGGGGCGTGGTGCCCGGCACCGATGACGCCGTCCCCGGCCCGGACATGCGGCAGCGGAATGGGGGCGGCCACCGCGGCGGGCACCGCCAGGGCCAGCACAGCGGCGGCGGAGACGACGGACACGGCGGCGGAAGCGGTGGTGGCGGCGGAACGCCGCGACACGGCCGTGGTGGCGGCGGAGAGACGGGCCACGGCCGTGGTGGCGGTCATGGCAGCGGTGGCGGCCGCGGTGAGGAAGGACGACGTCCGGCGATACGGCATCACAGGCTCCAGAGGCGAGTGCGGGGCGGTACGCGGTACGTACACGCCGGGGGCGCACGACAACGCAAGTCGTCGCGGCCCCGACACCTCTAACGCGCTGCGGCCCCCGACGTTGCGCTGCAAAAACGTCTTTGCCGGGTGGCCCACGCGCCTAGTACCGTAGGGGGCGATTGGTGACAGCCCTTGGAGCTGTGCCATCATCTGGACACACCACAGCGTGCGCGCGTGGGGTGTGTGGAGGCGTCGCCTAGTCCGGTCTATGGCGCCGCACTGCTAATGCGGTTTGGGGCTTACCCCCCATCGAGGGTTCAAATCCCTCCGCCTCCGCTCCTCTTCGTTCAGGCCCCGGTCTCCCGAGACCGGGGCCTGAACGCGTTTCGGGAGGACCGTCTCCGGACGCCCGCCGAGGCCGACCGGCCGGGCCGCGCCAGACCTGACTCGGCCCGGCACAGCTGCGTGGTGGCCCCTGGCGAGGCGGGGCGGGCTGCGGGGCCGGGTTCGTACGGGTCCCGGCGGCGGGGGTGCCTACCGGGCGGCCGAGGCTCCCGGTGACCAGCGGCGCGGACGAGCCGCCGGCCCCCCTCGCCCGGGAGGCCATCACCCTGCACATCACCCCGGACCTCTGAGCCACCTGACCCGGCTCAGCCACCTGACCCGGCCCCGTAAGTGGCCCCCGTCACAGTCGGCGCCGAACTCGACGTCCCCCGGAATGGCCTACGAGGCCCTACCCCACAGAAATGCGCGAGGGCATCGCCCCGGACCTCTCCGAAGACCACTACACCCACCCGAACTTCGCCCGGATCACCGAGGACTCCCCCCGGCCCGAGAAACCTCCCAACCCCCAGCACAAGGCCGTTTCCGCAGGTCAGAGGGGTTGCGGGCAATGGATTTCGCCTCACGCCGCAGGTCATGTAATGTTGTTCCCGCAACGCCGACCGGCAAGAAAAACCGCCGGAAAGCCAAGCGCTCGTAGCTTAACGGATAGAGCATCTGACTACGGATCAGAAGGTTGCAGGTTCGAATCCTGCCGAGCGCACAGCAGGTCAAAGCCCCCGCCGGGTAATCCGGACGGGGGCTTTGTCGTGCCGTACAGCAGCGAAGTACAGCAACCGGGTCAGCCGGTGCCACCCATCGCTTCGGAGAGCTTGCCCAGGGCCGAGCGCACCTCTTCCTCACTCGCCTCGGCGTAGACCTCCATCGTCATCGCGATCTGCGAGTGCCGCAGGATGCGCTGAGCCACCTTGGGGTGCACGCCGAGGGCGACCAGGAGCGAGCTGCAGGTGTGCCGGGTGTTCCGCAGCGGAATGACCCGGAGGCCGGCCCGGCGGGCACGGAGAGCGAACATCCGGGTGAGGTTCCCCGGCTCGATCGGGGTGCCGTACTTCGTGGTGAAGACCAGCCCGTGGCTATCTTGCCAGAGGTCACCAGCCGCCTTCCGATCACCGGTCTGCTGAGCACGGCGCATACGGAGAGCCTTGAGGCAAAGCGCGGGCAGCGGCAGGAAGTCGTCCGAGTCCTCCGTCTTGGTTTCCCGGTGGAGAATCTGACGCCCCGCCCGCTGGATCTGGTGATCCACGTACAGCTCACCTGCCTCGAAGTCGATGGACTTCCAGGTGAGGCCCAGTACCTCCCCGCGGCGGAGCCCGAGGCACAGCACGAGCACCCAGGCCGCCAAGAGGGGATCCTCACGGATCACCCCGTCCGCGAGAAACTGACCCGCTTCGACCGCGGACCACGGCTTGATCCGGCGGCGCCTCGGCTTGGGCACCTTCACCAGGGCGGCGACGTTCTTCCCGATCTCCTCTTCGGTGACCGCGTGTGTCAGGGCGGCCCGCAGCGCATCGCGAGCGGCTTGGATCACCCGGCGGGATGCATACGCCTCACAGCACTCTCCGGCCGCACAGCAGCGCCGGCGGCTGGGAGCCCTCTTGGCGTCTTTCCCCTGGGCGCAGCACTGACAGGTGGTCGCCAGCTTGGTCAGCCATTCGCGCACGTCCCGCACGGTGAGCTTGTCCAGCCGCTTCGTGCCGAGGTAGGGAGCGATGTAGAGCCGCACGCAGCCCTCGTACGAGACGTATGACAGGGGCGCGAGGTTGGGCTTCACGATGGACTCAAGCCAGTACGCCAGGAAGGCGGAGAGCGTCCGGTGTCGAGTAGCGATCGGCCCGTTCTTCGCTTCGGCATGAAGCTTGATCCACTTGTCGTGGACGTCTTCGCGGGTCTTGCCGTAGACGTACTTGCGCTTCTTCTTGCCGTCCGGGGTGGTCACCCAGGCGTAGGCAGCGAAGCCGTTCTTGTAGGGGTAGATGGAGCCTTCGCCGTTGCCGCGCTTGCCGCTCATGCTGACCACTCCATCTCGGCTTCACGGGCACGGCGTTCGACGTACTCATCCACCCAGCGCGGCAGGATGCGGCGGTTGCGGCCGTCCTTGATGGAGTGGATCTCGCCTGTGAGCACGAGCATCTTGGTCTTGGACAGGCCGTAGCCGAGCATCTGCGCGACTTCGGCCGTGGTGTGCCACTTCCTCTCGATCATGGCGGTGGTCATGACCAGTTGTCTCCTTCTTCGGCTTGGAGGTCGGCGCGTGCTTCGCGTGCGGTGTCGCGGTTGGTCTGGATGTCGCGGGCGATGGTGGCGGCGAGGGCGGATTCGCCGGGGGTGTGGCCGTGGCCGACGTACTGCCAGTCGGTCAGGACGAGGACGGTGTCCGGCTCCGGGGGTTCGAGGCCGAGGGCTTCGTGTTCCTGGGCGGCGCGGAAGTCGGCGCGGGCCGCGCGCAGCTCGCCGAGGGTGGTCGAGTAGCGGCGGGACTTGGAGGAGAAGTGGCCGCGGAAGCCGAGCATGTGGGCCCAGGCCCAGAGGCGACGGTCCGGGTAGAGCGGGTCCAGGGTTTTGCACGCGGTGATCAGGCGGCGGGTGTGTTCGGGGACCTGGTGGCGGTCCAGTTCGGCGAGTTCGCCGATGCGCCGGTCGAGGGTGCCGGTGGTCTCGGCGGCCTTGGTCGCGTACTTCGAGACGTAGGAGGCCACGGCCTGTTCGGTGATGTCGGAGCCGTCGTCGAATGCCGTGACCGGCCGTACGTCCAGCTGTGTGCCCCAGCGGAAGGTCCGGGTGGGCTGGTCCCCGGCAGCCGGGGCCGTGACCGAGGTGTAGGAGTGCGCGGCGGCGGCGCAGATCGCATCGGTCAGCAGGGCGACGCTTGCCCAGGACGGCGGCGGTGTGCCGGGGCCGTCCGGTCCGTCGATGCGGATCACCGCGTGGAAGTGGAGGGCGCCGCGCTTTTGGAACTCGGCGACCTTGCCGTAGGAGAGGCGGGCCGATTCCTTGAGGTCGCGTTGGGTGAGGCCGGCGCGGGCGGCCAGTTCGCGACGGAGCCGGGTGGTGAAGCGTTGCCAGAGGTCGCCCGCGTGGTTGTTGAACAGGACGGCGGCGGCGTAGTCGTACGCCTCGGGGTCCAGGGAAGTGCCGAGCGCCGGATCGTCCGTGGGGTGCTGTGCGCCGCAGCGGCAGACGCCCCGGTCGGGCCGGTTGTGCACGGGGCCGAAGGAGGGCGCGGTGAGGGTGGTGAAGACTCGGGGGTGGTCCCGGACGGTGCCGGGGATGTAGCGGCGGTCGTCTCCGGCCAGGCCGGCGCGGATGAGGTGGTAGGTGTCCCCGGCGTAGGTCCAGGCGCAGGCGGGGCAGCGGGAGGCGCGGCGGTTGCCGCAGGCGAGGCGGAGGCGTCCGCCGGGTTCGGACGCGGTCGAGTAGTGATGCAGGGTCTCGCCCGACGTGCGGTCCTTGGTGAGGGTCCAGCCGGTGAGGTGGATCGGGTCGGAGCAGCCGCCGGTGCGGTGGATCTGGTCTGCCCAGCGGTCGTAGTCGGGGGCCGAAGCCACCCTCAGCAGGTCGACGAGGGTGGTCGGGTCGAGGAGCGTGTCAGGCACGGGCGACCTCCCACGTACGCGGGTGCGGTCGGTCATGATGGGGCTTCCTTCCGGATCTGTGGTTCGGGCAGGAGCACGGCTCCCGGGCGGCGGAGACTCGGCGGTTGAGGCCGCCCGGGAGCCGGTCAGCGGTGCGTGCGCCCGGAGGTGAGCAGCGAGCGGAGGACGACCGCGCAGACGGCGACGGACACCCCGCTGACGGCGACCGCCAGGAGCATCGAGACCAGGACAGCACCGACGATCAGGACCACGGCCGTGCCGCCGCCGACGAGGGCGAGCGTGGTGCCGGGCGTGAGCTGAACCGCGGGGCGGGTCGAGGACTGAGCGACCGGGGCCGCCGGTGGGGTGTGCCGCACGGTGGCGATCGGTTCGACGGAGGGCTGGGTGACGAGTCCGGTGGGCGTCGGGTTGGTCGGGACCTTGGGTCGGAACATGGCGGATCTCCCTTCTGAGGGCGTTACTTGACGGCCGTGTCGATGGCGGAGGCCAGGAAGCTGTCGGCGAGGAGGTAGCCGCCGAGGAGGAACACAGCCACGAGCCACCAGGGCGGGCGGATGAGCTTGATGCCGAGGTAGCCGACGGCGATCAGAGCGAGCCAGAGCGGGACGTCCATGCGGTCTCCTCAGTCGGTCAGCGGACGGTGCAGCGGTGGGTACGGGCGGCGAGCTGGGCGGCCGAGCGGCTGGAGAAGTCGGCAGACCAGCCACAGCGGTCGGCGGTGCAGACGCCGGCGTGCTTGGTGCGGCCGTGGCGGTCGCGGTAGGTGCCGATCTGTACGGGGCCGATCCGCATGACGGAGTGGAAGTGGTCGCGGGCGGGCATGTCAGTAGCTCTCCGTTCGGGTGGTCGTCGGGTCGGGGTAGGCGGCGCGGATACCGGCCGCGGTGGCCAGGTCGGCGGTGCGCTGGACGGCTTCCTCGGCGAGCAGGTGAGCGAGGTAGGGCCGGCCGGCGGCGGTCATCTCGCGGGCGCTGTCGAGGTAGTCCGCGGCGGTCAGGTCGGCCGGGTCACGGGTCACGGCGGCTCTCCCTTGCTGGTCAGGTGAGTTGGGCGGCAATGGAGTCGGCGAGCTGAGGCGGGACGCCGAGGCGGGTCCGCAGGGTGTCGGTGTCGATCCGGTCTCCCGTGCGGGCGCGGTGATCGTCGGCGACCTTGCGGGCGTGGGCTACGAGCGCGGTCGGGACGGGCGCAGGTACGGGGGCGGGCCGGGGCGGTTCGGCGGGTAGTTCAGCCGCGGGAAGGTCGGCGGCGATCAACTCGGTTGGGTCGGCTGGAGGTTCAGCTGTCGGGACCGGAGCGGGTACGGGAGCGGGTGCCGGAGCCACGTCGGCCGGCGGGGCGGGATCGGCGGCTTCGGCGCCACTCCGCGTATGGGCCAGCAGGGTCCCGCCGAGGAAGGCGAGCGCCGGCCATCCGGCGATGCCGAAGCGGAGCCAGGCGGGCGGGTGCTGGAGGTCGAGGAATCCGGCGGTCGCGACGTTGGCACCCAGCGAGGCCACCAGGGCGATCACGAACCAGCACCAGGCGAGCCGGGACGAGCCGTCGTTGCGAAGTCGCCGCCAGGCCGCGACCAGTAGCAGGTCGAGGCTGATGGGGTAGGCCCATGCCTTCCAGCCGTCCTGTCCGGCAGCGGCGGCCAGGTCGTGGAGGTGGGCGAAGGAGAGCGCTCCGGCGATGACGGCTTGTACGAGAACGGGGTCCGGGCGAATGCGTCCCATGACGGTTCTCCTTCCGGGATCTGGCATGGAGGGGGTAGGGACTTGGCGCGTCGAGGTGGCGCCGACCTTGGAGCGGGAAGGTCAGGCAGTCGCGGTGGACGCCTTGGTGAGCGATACGGCGGTGCAGGCCGGCGGGGCGACGGCGGGCCGGAAGGGCGCGAGCGCGGGCAGGTCCGGCGTGCGGTCGGCGTACTTGTTGCAGAGGTTCACTGCTTCGCGCAGCGAGGTGTGCGGGGCCCGGATGCGGGACCAGCCGCCGGTCGAGTCACCAACGATGGCGATGCCGGGGGCGTCGGCGGGTATCTGGATGGCGGCCAGTACGGCGTCAGGGGAGATGTCACCGAAGGCCATGTTGGCGCTGGCCTCGTCGTTGACGCGATGCGCGGTACGGCCGGTGAGCTGGGCCCGGAGCATGGTGATGCCCTTGCCGAGTTCGGAGCCGAAGCGCTGGCCGCAGATCTCCAGGTAGATGCCAGCAGCGCGGCCGAGCTGGGCCAGGCGGACGAGCGCGGTGATGATCCGGTCCCGGCGCTTCTCCTCCTCCTTGGAGGCGAAGAGCGCGAGTTCGGCCACCTCGTCCACCAGGACCACGACGGGCGTGGGACGCAGGTGCTCGGCCAGGTCCCAGATGTCGGCCGCGATCTCCGCATCGGGGATGTCCACGCTGACGCGCTGTTCCTCGCGGACGAGTTGATAGACGGACTCCATGTGCGAGACGAGGACTTCGAGCAGATCGAGAGCGGTGTCCTGGTTGTCGGCGAGGGCTGAGAAGCGGCGAGCCAGCGGGAACAGCTCGACACCCTGCTTGCAATCGATACCGACGAGCGCGACGTCCTGAGCGGCGAGACCGGCCACCAGGTTGCGCTGGTAGACGGACTTGCCCGACTCGGTGGCCCCGAGCGTGAGCCCGTGCGGGACAGTCCGGTAGTCGCGGTAGTGGACTGATCCGTCCTCGCGCAGTGCGACGGGTACGCGCATCGGAGCGCGGTCGATCTTGGCGGGCATCTGCACGCGCTTGAGCACGTCGTAGCCCGTCATCCGCAGTTCGATGACACCGGAGCGGATCTCCCGGGCGGTGACGCCGTACATCCCGAAGGAGTGCCGCAGCCGGTCGGTGGCGGCGGAGACATCGAAAACGTCCTGGCCGGGACGGAGCTTGAGCCGCAGGACGAGCCCGGTACGGGTCGGCCGGAGGCGGAGGATGCGCGGGGCACGCGATTCGGGGGCCGGGCGGTCGGTCATGCGGGCGAGCGCGAGCCGCCAGCGCGGTGGCGGGACCGTCAAGCCACAGGCGTCCATGACCGAGGCGTACCGGACTAAGACGCGCAGCGCGGCGAGGACGACTCCGAAGGTCATCCAGTACCAGGCGGGACGCCGCCACCGCAGCACGAGAGCGGTGGCGACGACCAGCAGCAGTACGACCGAGAGGCGGGCCATGATCAGGCCGCTTCAGCCTGCGAGCCACCGGCGGCGAGCGAGGTGACCGCCACGGCGCGGAAGGCGATTCCGTGCCGCTTCTGCCCGTTGAATTCGTTCTCCCACGGCCGGGCGATCAGGCCGGTCAGCGCAACCGGAGTGCCCATGCCCAGCTCACCGGAGACACCGCTCTCGGGGACGGTGACGGACAGGATCTCCACCGCGTCGTTGGCGGCGAACATCACGTCTACGGTCATCAGCTTCGCCCCGGTCTCGACGTCGAGGGCGACCTCACCGGTACGGCGGTCCTTGACCTTGATCTGCGGCTGCTTCGCGACCATCACGGTCGCGGCGGAGGTATCGACGGGGATCTGACGCACTAGATCACTCCTCTATAGATGCTGAACTCCGTCACTCATGTACATGAGTGACATGAAGAAGAGTGCCCGACTCCTGTATATGAGTCAACCCGCCTCGACGAAGAAGTCGGGGCGGGCCGAGGAGAGTTGAGCGGGCGTCAGTCCGTTGCGGGGATGCGGTAGCTGAAAACGAACTGGTCAGCAGCCATGAGCGTGTCGCAGACCTCCACCACGCGGCCCTCGGTCGTCAGCGCCTCACGGACGAGATGCACGACGGGGGCACCGGGACTGAGCGCCAGCTCGGACGCTTCGGCCTTGGTCGCTGGCCGTGCCTGCAAGGTCTCGACGAACTCGGCGAACTCATGTCCGTGGTCTTCGAGTCGGGCGTAGATGCCGCCACCACCAGGGTTCTCGGCAAAGAGCTCGGGGATGTCCTTCACGACGTCCCACGGCAGGTACGAGCTGGCCGTCTCGACCGGAGTGCCGTTGCGGAAGTACAGCCGCCGGCGGGCAAGGACCTGAGTACCGGGCTCGACTCCGAGACGACCGGCCACGTCCTCCGGGACCTCCATGGGCCCGATGTACAGAACGCTGACCTTGGCCGTGGCACCCGACTGCGCGGACTCCGCCAGATACGCAGCCTTGCCGCCCTGCCGGTGCGAGCGCCGGAAGCGGTCGGAGGAACGGTGCCGTACCGGCGGCCGGTCCTTCACGATCGAGCCCTTGCCATGGCGGGTCTCCACCAGGCCGCTCGCACGGACCTCCACCATCGCCTTACGGATCGTGCCGCCCGCAACGCCGTAGCGCTCGACCAGCTCGGATTCACTCGGCACCATCTCGCCGGGCTTAAGGACCCCAGCCCTGATCTGCTGCACGATGTCGTCGGCGATCTGCACGTATCGAGGTACGGCCTTGCCCCCTCCTACCGCGGTTCCCATAGTTCTTCCCATCCTCCTATGCTCCTGTACATGAGTAACAGCGCCCCGGAAGCCCAGTCAACGCCACTGCATTCCGTGTCCGTGGCCGGAGTGGTGGTCCGCGAGGACGGCAAGCTTCTAACGATCCGGCGGGCCGACAACGGCGCTTGGGAACTCCCGGGCGGGGTGCTCGAACTCGACGAGACCCCGGAGGCCGGCGTACGACGCGAGGTCTGGGAAGAGACGGGCATCCACGTCGAGGTCGACGAGCTCACCGGGGTCTACAAGAACACGACACGAGGCATCGTGGCCCTGGTCTTCCGCTGCAAGCCGGTAGGCGGCGAGGAGCGCACCTCCAGCGAGTCGACGGCAGTCACCTGGCTCACGCCCGACGAGGTGGCGGAGTCCATGTCCGAGGTCTACGCGGTTCGGTTCCTGGATGCCTTGGACGGGGCGGGCCCTCACGTGCGAAGCCATGACGGCAAGCGGCTGACGCCGGTGCGGTAGAACTTTCTCTACTTCATCAAGCCCCGCCCTTCGGTCGGGGAAGGGGGCAGGGAGGTGGGGGAGGGGGAGCACTCCGGGAGCCGGTCGCGCGGTATCTGCCCGTAGAGCCCGTGGAGTGCCGATCGAGTCCAGCAGCCGCCGTGTGCCTCATGGGTCGGCGTCGCGCGCTCCAGCCCCCGCGGGAGGGCTTGCGGCTTGTGGCTCTGGCCTTGTGGGTGCTCTTGCCTTCGGCATCTGGCGCGCAGGCCAACGGCTTTGCCAGCCGCCGCCACGAATCACACCCCACCGGCCCGTAACGCGGGCCGGCGCGGGCTCGGGGACTGGGGCGACGCTCCTGCCTTCGGCCCGCTCCGCCCCGCCCCCGGCCCCGCGCCACCACAGTTGCCACGGGGTGATCCGCTAGACGCTTTGTCCCGCCCAAAGGCAGCACCGGACCGAGCAGACACCCCACCGGCCAACGCCACCGCCGACCCCATCCCGCAGCCTGGCCGCAGCCACCCACCACCAGGACGAGCTGAGCAGCCACGCAGGCGCCCGTAGCTCAGGAGCAGGTCCAGTCGAGGAGCCCCGAGGGCGGCGATGAGTGGGTGGTGAAGGTGGGGTGGGCGGTGCGGGCAAAGTGGTGCCTCCGGCGGGGGCCTCTGACTCTGGGATGGCGGGGGCACCGTCGGCGGGTGCGGGTCGAATGGGGTGAGGGTGGGTGGCTGCCATCCCGTCTGCCGTCATCCCAGGCAGAGCCAAGCCCGCCCCACGGTGTGTGGGACGACGGCGGACGGGATGGCAGCGGGTGGTGGGGCGGAAGCGGTGAGCGGTTTACATGGCGGGCGCGCTGCCGACCGTGCCATAGGTCTTGGTTCCGTCGACAAGGCTGGCTACGGGAGGAGTGGGGGTAGCGGGGCCGAGCGCTCCGGGCAGGCAGGCCGGCATGGGCGGGCCGCCGTACCGCCACCGTCACGGATGCGGGCGCGTGAGCGGACCGCACCCTGAGAACGTGGCGCAGGGGGAGCTCTCAGCTGCCGCGATGTGGCCGAGCCCATCATGGGCGCTCCGCTCACTGATCCGTCTTCGTGGCTGCAACGAGCGCCTTCAGGGACTGAGAGTTAGGCCAGGTCGTTGCGAGACGCGATCGAGCCACTAGCTCTCGCCGTCCTCCGTAATCACCCGTCAAGCAGTTCTCCTGTGCGGGAACTTTGTGCGAGGCGCATGGACGCCATCCGAGAACGACCTCTGCGTTGCCGCGTTGTAGAAACCGCGAACGAGGGCGTAGAAGCCGAAAAGAATGAAAACAATCACCCAAAACAAAGCAATCGCCCCATACCAGACGGCCCACAAGACCATGGTCGGGATCGCAACGATGATCTGGGTAAACAACTCCATGACACTTCACCCCTCCTCGTGCCACTTTCAACGACTTGCGCGACCTGGGGGCTGGCTGCATCGCTTCCTCTTTCCATGAGATCACGCGTCAACAACGGACACCAGTAAGCGCTTGATTAACAGCTCGGGCCGTCAGGGGGCCGCGAAAGGGCGCTCAACGACGCAGGTCACAGTGTTGATCGGTTAGGTGACCGCAGAGACCCGGCGGTCACTTCTTCGGCTCCTGATCCGCCAATGTGCGCCGTAGTAGCGCTCTGTTGCGCCCATGGTGCTCCCTGCATATGCCACCACGGTCCTCGGTAGCGTCTCGGCCATGAAGGGAATCGGGAAGTACTGGGGATGGGTTGCCTTCGCGGTGCTCATCGTGGCCTGGCTGACCTCTGACTTTGGGCCAGGAGCGCTGTTGGCTCTCTCCGCACTGAGCACGGTGTACTTCTTCTTCCGCGCACCAGCGTGGTGTGGCGCTTTGGGGCGGGACGGAGCGTGCAGGAACAACAGCAAGGGCGCGTTGATGGGCTGCCATATCAACCAGCACAAGTGGCAGAAGCTCAAGATGGTCGTCATCAGGGAACGATGGCGACAGCTTGCGAGGGAGCTCTTCCCGAACGCGACGACCGCCCTGGCGACGGCTGGCGGCATCCTCGCGATGATGTCAGGTATCGCCTCTGTTCTCCAGCCAATCTGGGGCAAGGGCTGGTAGCAGCCATGCCCCTCGGGGAACGGCAGCAAGTCAGGGGACTTGATCACGAGGAAGGCCCCCGGCCGGAGTTCCTGGTCAGGGGTCATTCACCTGCGGAGGCTATGGGATTTGACCCCATGGTGACGTTGCCACCACGACCGTTTTACAGCTTGTTTGGCCATCGAGTGCCGCCGCGGCGCACAAGTTGCGCCCGGTGGCCTGCGGCGTTGAATGGATGCATGGGGAGTCAGAACTCATCTGTCTCGTGACGAGTCGCCCACGCTATGGAATCTGGCGCACCGACCCTCACTTCTCGCGTCTGTGGCCCTATGTTGCCCGGAAGACCAAGCAGCCCCTGCTCTACGCGGAGAGGACGTGGTCTAGATGTCTGGTGAGATTCTCTACAAGTTCCCAGTCAAGGGCGCAATCTACTACCCAGGTCCGAACTACTACGGGGAGGGCGAGTGTAGCCTCACCAGCGATCGACTGACGATGCGTGACGGGCGAGGGCACACTCAACACGTACCGCTGATCGCCGTCTCAAGCGTCGCGCCAAACAGAGGGCTATTCTCGGGGAAGGAAGTTCTAGTCGAGATCAGTGGGCCCAGCTTGGTCATCACCTGCGTATCCAGGGCAGCAGTGCCCGAGGTATGCCAGATGATAAACGACGCCATCGAGTCGTAAGCGTAAGGGGTTATGGCATCGGAAGACTTAGGGCAGCTGCGTTCTTGGCGGCACCTGCCCACCAACATGTGTGACAGCGTAAGGCGGTGTTCAAGCCGGCCTACGGTAGCAGCGAAGTGCAGCAACCACAGCGGGACTGCACCCGGCCGTCACCAGTCGCAGGAACACGTAGTTCGCAACGAGGGGCTGTCGTGCCCGATGTGTGCCCGAAGGACCGGTAAACCACGGCGAATTCGGGTGCGCAACTGGGCATCGGATGAGGCGCCCCTGTGGACGTGCCGGCAGGTCAGGACGCCGATCGGCGGGCGATCACCCCGTGATTCCCAAGCTCATTGCGCCGCCGGTACGGCTCCGCGGGAGGCCACCGGCCAGCCTCTCTTGGCGGGGCCAGAGGTTGGCCGCCGCCTTGAGGGCGCGACGCTTAGCGCGGGCGTCAACGCCACCACCAACCGCTCAATTCAGTTGACCAACCGGGAGCTGCGATGGTCTACGCGGCTGTCGGGCCCTGGTCCTTGTCCACCAAGGTCGGGTCACTAGGTCGCCGAAAGCTGTCCCACGCCTCTCGTGCTCTGGTTGCGGAGTTCAACACATCGGGTACCTGGTCCAACAGCCCCTTGAGCGCGAAGAGCAGCACTGAGGCCACGCCAGCGATGGCGAGAATGACGATGATGGCGGTGCCGTCCACCGATCCTTACCTTCCCTGTCATGGGCCGGATCGGGTGCGCAGGCAGCCTCGATCCGAACCCTTCGGTTCGGACCGAGACACATGCGCGGACGCACAAGGCGCAAAAGTGTTCTCGGGTCGGATGACGCATTGTCATCCCGGGTGTAGCAGGTAGTGCAACTTCGGCCACCAGCCTCGTCTTCACAGCTTGGTGCGTCCAAGCCCCCTGTCGGACAAAGAGGGGGCTCGCCAGCTCTGACGGGGCTCCGTCCTGGTTTCCAGAGACGTGGGCGCCCAGGTGCGCACGGGCAGGAAGGTCCCGCGCTGCCAGGTTAGCGCATAGCGGCTCGATCGCTCTCGGGATGCAAATAAGCGCCCTTCCAGGCCGTGTTGCGGCGGGGGCTAAGTGGCGCAGGGCGTCTCTTCCAGTCCGGCCAGCCCTGGCACCGCGCGAGAACAGGTGCTCGCTGGCAGAACGTGCTAGCTAATGGAGGACCGGATCGAACGGTAGGGGAGCCTCAGATTGAGTATGGGGCTCCCCTACCGTTTGATGTGTCGCTGCTAGCCGAAGGCCGCCGCTGGCAGCTGAGGCCCCTCGTCGCCTCCTTCATGAGCCGGAGGATCCGTTGCCAGCAGGCGGTGACCGCGGCTGATTGCTACACGACGCACGTCACGCAGGGCTTCAGCCATGTCCATCGCCAGGAGCCGCACCTCGTTCGGCTCCGCCTCTCCGTCGCCGAGCACTTCGAGCGTGTGCTCCATAAGATCGCCTGCCATTTCCAACTGCACCGCTTCTGTGTTGTCTGCCAGGCGAGACAGATAGCTGCCGCTGTCCGCGGTGCTCAAGTAGCAAGGCTGGCCATTGGGGCCTGACCACGGGAGGAGCCGCAGCTCGTTGTGGATCTTCATTCTCCGCTCGTCCTCTCATGGGGCATGTGGTGGGTGGTGAAGAGCGCGTCTGTGCGGTCGCCGGGGAGCACCAGGAGCCCCGCCTCGACCACGCGTCCCGTGCGGTCAGCTGCAACGCGAGTGATCGCGAGAACTGCCATGGCCGAGCTGATCCGAAGAGTCGTCGCTTCCTCTGGTGTTGGAGGGCGAGCGCTGACTCGCTCCCGGACCTCGGCCAGTGGAGGCCGGAGCTCTGCCAGCTTCGCCTCAATGCCCTCGTAGCAGTGCGATTCGGTGGGAACGTCGGTCGGCGACAGGTCGCGAGGTACGTAGATGCGAGCGAGGCTGTGCGGTGACTTTCCCTGGTGGCTGAGGCAGAGCAATTCGGTGAGCGGGCTCTTTGCCGACACCCCCAGCAGGGCGATGAGTTGACCGTGCGCCTGGAGGTGGGTGGTGCGGACGCTGACCCGCAAGGCTGAATCGGCCGAGGGCTCCCTCCTGGGTGTATGACCACCGCCGATGTACGTGATTCGGCGGAGGGGGTAGCGGACGAAGTTCCCCTTGCCGTGGATCTTCTCGACGAGCCCCTCACCATGGAGAACCGCCAGAGCGCTGCGCAGCGTCGCCGTGCTGACCGCGTAGCCGGAAGCGAGCTGCGCCTCGGACGGGAGCCGTTCGCCGTTCTTGAGCCAGCCGGTCGAGATCTTGTTCCGAATGTCATCGGCGATGACGTGGCGGCGGGAGAGCACGGGCGGCATCACCACCTTCTCAGCGTTCGTACGGCTACGAGCCGAGTCCGGGCGTGCATGGTGAGCAGTTCGCCCGACTCGAAGCGCAAGCGCTTTGCTCCGCCGGGAAGCTGGAGCAGGTCGGTGACGCGACACGGGCGACCGCCGATCTGGATGACGTCGCCGCGCTGCACGCTGTCAGAGGTGATCTCGACAGGGGCGGCCGGCCCACCACCCGGTGCCCAGCCCCTCACCTGGGGCCGTCCGTTCGGGTGCCACCGCCGGCCACCGAGTGGCAGGAGCAAATGCATGCCTCGTAGACCACGGGAATGCCGATGGGCGCGGTAGTGGGAGAGGAATGCGCGCACTCACCGTGCCTACCGATCCGGCAGGAACTCGACTGGTAGGGCACGGCCTTCGTGTGGGTCACGCGAGCCTGCTGACGAGGAGGCATCAAAGGGCCTCCGTCGTGGCGAACCAGTTGTGCGCAACGCGATCGCGGGGCGTGACAGCCGCCCCGACGGGCACCGGCGATCGGTGGCGCCGGCTCAGCGGGACGCACCTCTCATGGGAAGCGTGCGAGAAGAGATGGCGGATACGGTTGAACATGCTGATCAGCTCCTATCGCTGACGGCCAGGCCCCCGGACATCGCCCGTCGCGGGGGCCGCTGTGCGTACGGCCGCCCATAAGGTGCGGCCGTTCAAGCTGTTGGCGAGGAGCCCGAATCGATCGGCCTCAGCCACTGCTTCCAAGACCTCCCGCCACGACTCGGCGGAGAGCGATTCCGGTACCTCCACTTCGATCGACGTGAGTTGGGCGCGCCGTGCCACGCGCGGGGTGAGTCCGACGGCGGACAACCGGGCTGCGATGTCTTCGGCGTTTACTTCCGAAGCAGGCACAGGGCAGCCTCCGTCACTGGCGGTCACTTGCAGTAAAGCTAGTTAACTAGATTAGGGCTAGTGGACTAGATTTTCCATATGCCTGAGCAGCCGCCGTATCTCCGCATCGCTGACGAGCTCCGGCGACGGATCGCGGAGCATGAGTGGACGCCGGGAGACCGGCTCCCGTCACGCGCCCAGATCGCTGAGGAATGCGGCGTCGGCGAGAACGTGATTCGACGGGCTCAAGAGCTGCTGATCTCCCAGGGAGCGCTGGAAGGTCGCGCCGGATCGGGCACGTACGTTGCCGCCCCTCGTCAGCGTGTACGCATGGTCCGTTCCTCGGCACGCGAGCAGCCTGATGGCTCCCCGTTTCGCGCGGACATGAAGGCTGTGGACAAGCTGGGAGATTGGGAAAGTCGGACCGAGGCGAAGGTGCCAGCACCGGCTGAGATTGCGTCGCGCCTCGGTATCGCTGAGGGCGGCTTGTGCGTTCGCACGGTTTACGAGTTTCTGGCCGACGGCAAACCGGTGCAGCTGTCGACAAGCTGGGAGCCGTACGACCTCACGGGCGGCACGCTCGTCGTTCTCCCTGAGGGAGGGCCGCATGCCGGGGTGGGCGTGGTGAACCGCATGGCCGAGATCGGCATCGTGGTCAGCCACGCTGTGGAGCAGCCGGAGCCGCGGCCAGCGAGTGCCGAGGAGGCATCGCTCCTCGGCATCCAGAAGGCCACCCTGGTGATGCACATCCGGCGGACGTACTACAGCAATGAGGGATGGCCCGTGGAGACGGCGGACATCGTCGTTCCCACCTCTCTGTGCGAGATCGTCTACGAGATCCCGATCAACCGTTAATAGAGTCGGCGTGCGCGCCTTGGTGTTGCCGCACGGCTAGCGCACTCGAAGTGCACCAGTTGTAGCGGAGAACCGCGGTCACCGGTAGCTCCCACTCAATAAATAAGGCCCTGGCCAGAGACCAGGGCCTTATTTATTGCCTTCGGCGGACGCTCTCGCGCAAAAAGGGCGGCAGTCGCGATCATGTTGTGCCATTTTAGGCAAATCGAATGGATAGTCGACTAACCCGCGAAAATGCATGAGAATTGTCGTAGCTATTGTCGAGCTCTCCCTCACCGCCGTTGCCCGTTCCTTATGGCGCACCAGAAGGAACGGGCAGCGGTGGTCACGGAATATAGTCGGTGATCTCTCCCCGCGGCCTGCAAGGTATATGCGCGAGGCGACATCGAGAAATGCCCGCTGGCATCCTTGAAGAGACTCCACGTAGCCGGGCTGGCGCACAACTCCTTCACGGTTAGCGTCGCGGACTCACCACAACGACACGCGACCTAGGGCTGCCTTCATCTCGCCCATATTCTGAAAGCGGGCGTTCGGGTCCCGCGCGAGGGCGCGTGCCACGACAGCATCGAGGTCGGGGGGTAGATCCGGCACGAGGGATGATGCCGCAGGTGCATCTTGATGCACCTTTTCGTAGAAAATCGCATGCAGCGTCGGCGCAAGGAGCGGCAGCCGTCCGGTGAGTAGCTGAAATAGGATTACACCAGCTCCGTATACGTCACGCCGGATATCTGGCGGATCTCCTTTCAGGCCCTCCGGGGGCATGTATGTAGGCGTACCAATGAGCTGTTCCGGCATGCTGTAGATACCTTGTCGGGGGTTTTCCGTGCTCGCCGCGAGGCCAAAGTCGAGTATCTTTAGCCTCCCCTCCTTGGTGATCATCACGTTCTGTGGCTTCACATCACAATGGATCACCCCTGCCGCGTGTGAGTACTCCAAGGCGTTGAGTATCTCGTAGGTGATGGCAACGCTTTCTAGCGCAGTAGGCGTCACGTGCTTACTCAACCCATCGAGTGTCCAACCAGTGAGATATTCCATCACGATGCAGCCGACGCCGCTGTCTTCCCAGAGGTCGTACACGGCGGCGATGGATGGATGGTTGAGCCTGGCGATAGCCGACGCCTCGTTGCGAACCCAGCGGGGGTAGTCACTGTTCACTTCGGGACGGGTCATCTTGATGGAGACCGTTCGACCCAATAGCGTGTCCCGGGCTCGGTACACCCGTCCCATACCGCCCGCGCCGAGCACCTCAAGAAGTTCGTATCTGCCGTTCAGCACGTGGCCCGCGCTTGGTCCGCCGTCGTCGTTGGGCCACCACTCGACCGGGGCGGTATCAGTGCCGACGGCGATACGGTTGGCCAGTCGCTTGATGGTTTCAGGGAATGCCAAGACCTCGGTGCGGTGACCGCGGGCCGTTTCGAAGGCGACATTGCGCGCTAGGATCAGCAGTCCGGCAGTGTCACTGCCCGTGCGGTCCGGACGAGGCCGACCTTTAGCCGCCAATTCCTGCTTAACCCGCTCGTAGGCATAGTCGACCGTGATGGCAGCTGGCCCTCCCGGGATGCCGCAGGTAAGGACCTTCAGGAGTTCGCCGGTGAAGGCGGTGTAGTGCTCTCCGGGTGGGGCGAGTGCGACACGGTCGTCCCTAGCCGAGGTAAGGACGACGGTGCCGGCGACGGCCGTCTGAACCCGGACTGCATCCGACGCCTGCGACATCGGCCCCCGATGGACCTTCCCGCTGAAACAGCTGTCCAGAACGGCTACACGTCGTCGCGCCGTCGACTGGGCCAGCGTCTTGCGTATCCATTCATACGACAGGCACGTCCAGGGCTCGTCAGCCGCGGAGCCAGACAAGGAAACATAGAAGCTCAACTCGTCGTCCAGCACACCATGGCCTGCGTAATAGACGAACAGGGTGTCCCGGCTCTGGGCTGCTGCCTCACGCAAAGCAACGAGGATGTCGGACGGGCTTTGAGGATTGGAGACGATGATGCAGTGCTCGGGTGGTAGTGCCCAGCCCTGAGGTGAGGTGAGGAAGTCCCGGAGACCCTGGAGGTTGTTCTCGACGGAAGGAAGGGCCTCCAGGCGGTCGTAGAGGGAGGCTCCGATCAGCACGGCGCGGGAATTCGCGGGATCGGGCGGAGCGCCAGCATCCACAGGGCCTGTCTCCCCAACCACGTCGAGCCCTATGCACCTTCGAGAGCGGCGACAATGCGGGCCACGACCACCGGGTCTTCACTGTCGACTTCGATACGTACGCCGTTGTGTTCGATGGAGACCCTGGGCGGCTTCGTCCTGCCGCGCCGCCACAAGGAGATGGCCAGCACCAGGTTGGCGACCTGGAAGCCGCTGTCGACCGACAACTGAATCGCGTCGAAGGCCGTCCCCATAGAGCCTGACGAAGGTGGCGTGGTGACCAGGGTGATGACCCCGCCCTCCCCCACGAACTCGTCGTCGCGCAACCACTGGGTGAGCTGGCGCAGATCCTCGCCCCCCGCCCCCTCGTCGACCGTGATGCCGTACGCGTACATGCAATGTCCCCCTGCTGGTTCGTCGATAGTTCAGGATGCCAGCTTCGTTTGTTCCGGTTCCAATCCTGCTGATCCGGGCCCGTATCAGTTTCCGTCTCATTCACCTTCGTACGTCAGCGTTCAAGCCCGTGGCCTGCGGGCTCTGCTGTCGCTCCGACTGGGCGTGAACAGGGCCGAACACCGATGAACGCGGCCCTGACCCACACCAACAGACTTGGAAAGCGCGTTGGCGGTGCAGAGCCTTAGCAGGCGTCTGAGGGTGGCGGGCCCGGTTGGGTTAGCCGGACACCGGTGCACGCCACCAGCGTGCCGCCGTCGTGGTCGAGGAACAGCATGAAGATCCACGACCCATCAGTAGCCCGGATCTGACCCAGCCGGATCGGTCCGCCGTATCGGTTGAGGCGTTGCACGGCCTGCTCGAGGCCGGACGTCTCGATGCCCTTCTTGAGGGTGTGTCTGAGCCGGCGCCCATAGACGCTGGCGAGTGATTCGGCAGACGTCGTGCCATCCCAGACAACATAAGAAGCGCTGGCACGGAGAGCAGTCAGAGCAGCCACCGACGTCTCGTCGTCACCGCTCAGCAACTGTTCGAGCCGTTCTCGTTGCACGCTCTCCCCCTGGCCCCGATCGTGCTGTACAGCAACGAAGTACAGCAACCCCAGCAATCGCCAGCACCCAACACTGGTCGCCATGCTCCTCCCTGCGGCCTGAATGACCTCCAATGACCGATCTCTTCAGAGCTACGGATCAGAAGGTTGCAGGTTCGAATCCTGCCGAGCGCACAGCAGACCAGAGGCCCTGTGGAGCAATCCACAGGGCCTCTGGCTTTGATGTTGACGGCAGGGGCTGACGGCAACCGGCCGGCACGTGGTCCGACGGGTACCGCGTGAGTGACCAGTTAGCCCGCGAGCGGCACGCGCCTGCTCCGTGGCGGACTTGGCAAGGCAAGTAATTCCCGTGGCCTCCGCCCTTGCGGGAGTTGCGCTGCCCCTCGCAGGCAACAGGTACCTGGGGGCCGGCGTCGATATGCCGGCGGTCGTCGAGGTTATGGATGGCCACATGGGCCGGCTGCGGCGACAGGGCACGCTCGTCCGACCGGTGGGGCTGCGCAGCGCCTTCGGCCTGGGCAAGTCGCTGGAGGATCAAGTCGCATCCATCTGCCGACTGCTGATGGAGGTTAGGTGCTCTGGTGGCGGCTCGGTTCTCGTCGTCCTCGGCGCGGCGGTGACCGCTTCCATTGGAGTCCACCGGATGCCCCCAGGGCCCACAGGCCCGTGTCAGGCCGCGGCCTCTTGGTGGGCTTGGCGGGCTTGGTGGGCTTGTTGGTGGGTGTGGTCGGTGGCCAGGTTTGTTGCTCGCCGGACCGAATCGGTGGAGGCGGTCAGCAGCGGGAGCCGGACGGCCGGGCTGGGGATGCGACCCTGGGCGTGCAGGACCCCCTTGATCACGGTTGGGTTCGGCTCGGCGAAGAGTGCGGCGGACAGCCGGGCCAGCTCGGCTCCCAGGCTGCGGGCCGGTCCGGCGGCGTCGCGCTGCCAGAGCGAGATCAGCTCGGCGTAGTCGGCGGTGCGGAGATTGGCCGACGCCAGGATGCCGCCGTGGGCGCCGGCCGCGAGCAGTGGTGAGATGACGGCGTCGTCGCCGCCGAGCACCGCGAAGCCCGGCGTCGGCGAGCCGAGCAGTTCTATTGCGGCTGCGTCGATCGCGCCGGTCGCGTACTTGACCCCGACGACCTCCGGCAGGTGCCCGAGCGCGTTCAGCGTGCTGGTGCTGAGGGTCTGGCCGGTGCGGTACGGGATGTCGTAGACGACCAGGGGCAGGCCGCCGTGCTCAGCGAGCGCCGTGAAGTGTGCCAGCGTCCCCGCCTCACCGGGCCGGGTGTAGGGCGGCGCGGGAACCAGCGCCGCGGCGACGTCACCGCTCTGAGCGAGCTCCCGCAGCGACGTGATGGCGGCGGCGGTGTCGTTGGTGCCGACGCCGACGATCAGCGGAGCTCCGTGTGCCCGGCAGGCGGCCGCGCAGACGCGGACCACGGCCCGCTTCTCCTCGGCGGTCAGCACGGCAGCCTCCGCCGTGGTGCCGAGGGCGACGAGTCCGCGAGCACCGCCGACCGACAGCGCCTCGTCGGCGAGGCGGGCGAGTGCATCCGGGGCGAGGCGCAGGTCGTCGGTGAACGGGGTCACCAAGGGGACAAACAGGCCGGTGAGGATCGCATCGGGCTTCATGCTCCCAGCCTGCCCGACATCGACCCAGTAGATCCATTTCGCATTCTTACGCTTATGCGTAAGCTCGCCTTATGCTTGATGTCCGGCGTCTCCACCTGCTGCGTGAACTGGACCGGCGCGGCACCATCGCGGCCGTGGCCGAGGCGCTGACCTTCACCGCCTCCGCCGTTTCCCAGCAGCTGGGCGTGCTGGAGCGCGAGGCGGGCGTGCCCCTGCTGGAACGCAGCGGCAGACGGGTGGTGCTCACGCCCGCGGGCCGCGCCCTCGTCACCCACGCCGACGCCGTCCTCGAGCGCCTCGAAATGGCGGTCTCGGAGCTGGCCGGGGCGCGCGAGGGCATCGGCGGGCCGCTGCGGATCGGGACGTTCCCGTCCGGCGGCCCCGCGATCGTGCCCGCCACGCTGGCCGAGCTGGCCCGGCGGCATCCCGCGCTGGAACCGATGGTGCAGGAGATCGACTCGGCGCGGGTCTCCGACGGCCTGCGCGCCGGCGAACTCGACGTGGCCCTCGTCCACGACTACGACTTCGTGCCCGCGTCACCGGACACCACGGTCGACCAGGTGCCCCTGCTGGAGGAGCCGATGTACCTGGCCACGGGCGGCTCCACCGACAGCGCCACCGACGACAGCGCCACCGACAGCGCTCGCGCCACCGGTCCCGCAGCCCGCGGCGAGACGCTGGCGGAGCTGCTCGGACCATGGGCCACGTCCCCGTGGATCACGGCCCGGGACGGCACGACCGGTCATGCCATGGCCGTACGCGCCTGTCAGGCGGCCGGTTTCCAGCCGCGCATCCGCCATCAGGTCAACGACTTCCGTACGGTCCTGGCGCTGGCCGCCATTGGCCAAGGAGCCGGATTCGTACCGGAGATGGCCACTGCACACGCCCCTGCGGGGGTGGTCCTGACCCGGCTGCCCCTCTTCCGCCGCTCGAAGGTCGCCTTCCGTACGGGCGGCGGCACGCACCCGGCGATCGCCGCGTTCGTGGCGGCGGCGCGGACAGCGGTGGGCGCCACGGGCGGCGCCTCCTAGGACCTGTCCGGCGGGTCGCTGCTCAGGTGGCGAGGGTGGTGTCTGTGCCCTCGGGCCGCGGACGAGCGGAACAAGGCAGGCCGTGCCGGAGCGACGCGCGGGGCACGTCTGCGTCCGTGGTAGGCGCTGCGGTGTCGTACCGCGTCTGCGGCAGGCGAAGTGTCTGCGGGCGCACGACGACGGCCTCGGGGGCGCGGCGGCATCGTGAACAGGGTCGCAAGCGACGAGACGCCCACCGTCTGTCGAGGAGCCTGGAGCAGTCGTGGACCCAACAGCACACCGTGTGACCGGCGGCGAGGAAGCCGCCCAGGCCGTCCTTCGCGGCCGGCTGCGCGCGGCAGTGATCGATATCGCGCCCATCTTCGGATTCACCGTGAGCTACGCCCTCACACACCGGCTCACAGTCGCGCTGGTGCTCGCTCTGGCGGCAGCAGCCGGGGTCTGCATCTACCGGGTGGTGCGCGGGGAATCGGTGTGGCGCGCGCTCGCGGTCCTCGGTCTCGTGTGTGTCCAGGGGGCGCTGGCCGCGAAGACCGGAGAGGCCGCCAACTTCTTCCTGCCGAACCTGGTGATGCACAGCGTGGTCGTCGTGGCCAACGTCGTGGGGTTGCTGATCGGCCGGCCGCTGATGGGTGTGGTGGTGGCTCTGATCACGAAGGAGGGGCCCGGCTGGCACCGGTGTCCCGTGCGGCGCCGGGCGTTCGTCAAGGGCAACCTGGTGATCCTCACCTCAAGTGTGGTGATGCTGGCGATCCAGCTGTCGCTGTACCTGTCCGGCCAGGTGGTCGCCCTCGGTACAGCCGACGCCTTCGGGCCGCCCGTCCTCGCGCTCACCCTGCTGCTGGGCTGGCGCGTCTACCGCCGCGCCCTCGCCGGCCACTCCTGCGACACCAACTACCGCATGAACACCGGGACATCCCTCCCTCTG